>CAVFCB010000001.1:0-63675 GCA_963620895.1 Bacteroidaceae bacterium
CCCACGCTCACGCGTGGGGTTACGATAGTTTCGCCTCTACGAGGCTTTTAGTTTCATCAATTTTTGCCTGCGGCAAAAATCCGGACTTCACCAGTTCTCCAGTTTCTAGTCCACCAGTCCACCGGTTCGCCGTTCCCGCGCGGAGACGTGGACGTCTCCGCCCCCAGTGTCGCCTCTACGAGGCTCTTAGTTACTTTCATTTTTGCCTGCGGCAAAAATCCGGACTTCACCAGTTAACCAGTTCTCCAGCCCACCAGTCCACCAGTTTCCTACTTTTCCCACGGAAGGTGCACGGGAACGGGCTCAAAATCCCAGATATTGAACGGCTCGAAAATTTTTCCGCGTCCGAGAATATTTTTCGGATCGAGCGCATTTTTCACGGCGCGCATCGCGGCGATTTCCGCCGGCGTGTGCTGAATTGCGAGAAACGGCGACTTCGCGAGTCCGATGCCGTGCTCGCCGGTAATTACGCCGCCGAGCGCGACGACGGTTTCCATCACGCGCCGAATTGCCGTTTGTGCGGTTTCGCGTTCCCGCGCGTCGGCGCGATGATACATCACGTGAACGTGCAGATTGCCGTCGGCGGCGTGACCGAAAATCGGCGTCGCGAGTCCTGTTTCCGCCGTGATTTTTCGCATTGCGTCGAGCAACGGAATGAAATTTTTCGCGGGAACGACGATATCTTCGTTCAGCTTGGAATCGGCGAGCAAAAACATCGCCTGCGAACAGGTGCGGCGCACTTCCCAAAGCGTTTCCGCCTCGGCGGCGTTTGCCGTTTCACGAAATTCGCAAGCGCGGGAACGCGCCCATGCGCGCATGCGCTCCGCCTGCGCGGGAACGCTCCGCGCGTCGCCGTCCGCCTCGACAAGCAGCACGGCGGATTTTTTTTCGAAAAACTTTTTTCCCGCATACGTTTCCGCGCAATCCACGGAAAGCGCGTCCATAAATTCGCAGACGGACGGCACGATGCGTTCCCGCAAAAGCTCCGCCGCCGCGCGCAGTGCCGAAGCATCGTCCGCAAACGCGCAGAGAAACGTGTGGCGCGCTTCCGGCAACGGCACAAGGCGCAGCGTCGCGCGCGTGACGACGCCGAGCGTGCCTTCCGAGCCGATCCAAAGATCGCGCATGTTGTAGCCGCTGACGAATTTTTTCACGTTCCCGCCCCAACGCACTTTTTCGCCCGTAGGCAAAAATCCTTCGAGCGCGAGCACGTAGTCGCGCGTGACGCCGTATTTTGCGGCGCGCAAACCGCCGGCGTTCGTCGCGATGTTCCCGCCGATCGTGCAATGTTTCACGCTCGCGGGATCGGGCGGATAAAAAAGCCCGAACGGCGCCGCCGCCTCGCTGATTTTCGCGGTGACGACGCCGGGCTCAACCGTTGCCGTCGCCGCATCGGGATCGATTTCGCACCGCGTGCGCTTCGCGAAAGAAATTACCCAACCGCCGCAAACGGGCGTTCCCGCGCCGACCGTTCCCGTTCCCGCGCCGCGCACGGTGACGGGAACGCCGTGCGCATTGGCAAGGCGCAACGTTGCGCCGACATCCTCGTCGCGCGCGGGGAAAATGACGGCGGCGGGCGGGAACGCGATTTTCGTGTTGTCGAAAGAAGCGGCGAAACGCGATGCTTCGTCCGTGCGCACGACATCTCCGCCGAGCGCGGCGACGAGCGCCTGCGTCGCGTCCGCGAAAGGATTTTCAGTCTTTTTCCGCATTGCCGTAGCGGGCGTCGCGGGCGGCATCTTCGGCGGCGATTTCGTCGAGCCGATTCAGCAAAGAAACGCCCTCTTCCGCTCCGCGATCCTCGACGAAACGATAGGCGGGCGTGTATTTCAAAATGACGCGCTTGGCGACTTCCATGCGCAGGGTTTTCGTCACGCGATCGAGCAAACGGCGCGCGGCGGCTTTATCGTCGTTCCCGCCGAGCACGGCGTAAAAAATCCGCGCATCGCGCAAGTCCGTGGAAATTTCGACGGCGGTTATCGTGATGCGCACGCTCTCGCTCCGCCAACGCGAATGCAGTTGATCGCTGATTTCGTGGCGAAGCAGTTCGTTGATGCGCGTGGTGCGTTGAGACATGGCGGCGTCCGGCTCCTCAAACGTTTTTCACACCGAAGCATTCGAGCAGGCGCGCAAGTTCGTCGTTCCCGCGATACTCGATGAGAATTTTTCCGGATTTTTTTCCGTGCTTCACGAGCACTTTCGTGTGGAAAAACGAGCAAAGCGTTTTTTCGATTCGGAAAATTTCTTCGGAAATCTGCCGCACGACGGGCTCCGCGCTCGCCGGCGTTCCCGCGACGGGCTTGCCTTCGCGCGCGCGTTTCGCCAACTCTTCGGCAACGCGCACACTGCACTGCGTTTCGACGAAACGGCGCGCGAGCAACGTCTGCATCGCCTTGTCGGTCAATCCGAGCAAAACTTTCGCGTGCCCGACGGAAAGCATTCCCGTGGCGATGAAACCCTGAATTTCCGGATCCAGCGAAAGCAGGCGCAACGCGTTGGCGACGGACGAACGCGCCTTGCCGACGCGCTCGGCGACGGCGTCCTGCGTCAGATTGAAATCGCGCATGAGGCTGCCGAGCCCGATCGCTTCTTCGATGGGATTGAGATCTTTGCGTTGAAGATTTTCGATGAGCGTCATCGCCGCGCTCGAAGCATCGCTCGCCTTGACGATTCGCGCGGGAATCATTTTCAGTTTCAGCAACTGAAACGCGCGCCAACGGCGTTCGCCCGCGATGAGCTCGAAATTGCCGTCGCCGATTTCGCGCACGACGATCGGTTGCAGCAAGCCTTCCGCGCGAATCGATTCCGCGAGCTCGCGCAACGAAGCTTCGTCAAAAACGCGACGCGATTGGTGCGGCGCGGGAACGACGCAGCCGACCGCGATTTCGCGAAACGGCAACGCCGCCGCAGGCGCGGGAACGGGAACGGGCGTTTTTTCGGCAACGGGCGCCGGCTTCGATTTCGGAGCCGGTTTGCTCGGCGCGACCTTCGTCGCGGGCTTCCCTGCGGGAACGCTTTTCTTGCCCGATTTTTTCGCGGGAACGGGAACGGGTTTCGCTTTGCGGTTGTATGATGCCGCGTTCGCGTGAGCCACCGCCGAATTGGAAATAAGCGCGCCCAAGCCGCGTCCCAAATTTTTTTTCTGCTGAGCCATGGTCAAAAATCGATGAGAGAAATTTCAGTCTTTTTGCGGAACGAAAATTTTTTGTCCGACGAAAATTTTGTCCGGATCCAACGCGGGATTCGCGTAGAGAACCCACGCTTTTTTCGATCCGTGTTGCGTAATGATTTTTCCGAGCGTATCGCCCGGCTTCACGGTGTATTCGATGCCGCCGGCGGGAAAGTCCTTCGGCTTGACGACGTTTTCCGAAGCGGAATCCGAGGCGGTCGCCGCGCGATTCACGGCTTTGGAAAGATCCGCCATCGCGCGATTCGTCATGTCCGCGAGCGCTTTGATTTTCGAATCGGTCTCGTTCGTAATTTCGCGTCGTTGCACGGAGAGCGCCTCCTTAAATTCGGAGCGAAGCGAAACGACTTTCGCCGCAACTTCGTCGCCCGGATTCACGCGTTTTTCCGCGAGTTGCAAAAGCCGCGCGTTCTCGACCCGAAGCTCTTCAAGCTCCGTGCGCAGGCGCGCGACCTCGGAACGGAGCGCCGCAATATCCTCGCTCAATCCCGCCAAGCGGGAATCCTGTTGCGAAAACGCGGGAACGGAAAACGCGACAAACGCACACGCCGCCGCAAAAAAAATCTTCGTCTTAAACATCATCTGCGAGCGAAGATTTTCCGCAAATCCCGGCGACTTGTCAACGTTCCCGAATTGCGCAAAAACCGCGCCCGCGTTCCCGCAAACGCGATTTTCACTCCAATCCGAGCACGGCTTCCATGCCGTAAATCGCCGGAGCTTTGCCGACGACCCACGCCGCCGCATGCACCGCTCCGTTCGCAAAAATCGCGCGCGATTCCGCCTTGTGCGCCAGTTCCACGCGCTCGCCCTCGCCCGCAAAAATCACCAGATGATCGCCGACAACGCTCCCGCCGCGCAACGCATGCACGCCGATTTCATCGCGGGAACGCTCGCCGACCAACCCGACGCGCCCGTGGCGCTCCGCAGATTTGTCCAGCCCGCGCGCGGACTCGACGACCGCAAGCAGTTTTTCCGCCGTGCCCGACGGCGCATCTTTCTTGTGCCGATGATGCATTTCGACGACTTCGACTTCAAACGACGGATCCAACAATTTCGCCGCCTTGCCGACAAGCCAGTTCAGCACGTTCACGCCGACGGAATAATTGCCCGCCCACACGACGGGAATTTTTTTCGCCGCCGCCTCAATGCGGGAACGCTCTTCCGCCGTGTGCCCCGTCGTCCCGATGACAAGCGGTTTGCCCGCCGCCGCACAAGCTTCCGCGAGCGCCGGCGTCACTTCGTGAAAAGAAAAATCAATCGCGACATCGCACGCCGCGACCGCCGACGCCGTGAACGTTTCGCCGACATCACATTTCGCGACGACCTCCGCGCCCGCATTTTGAGCCGCGACGAGAATCGCCTGCCCCATTCGTCCCTTGTAGCCGTTGACTAAAATCTTCATAGAATCGAAAGGCTCTTTTCAATCACGTTCCCGCGCGTTTTTCAAAAAAAAATTGCGGGAACGCGGCTTTCGACTGACAAAAAAACGCCGCGCGATTAGCATGTGCGGCATGACGGATTTTTCCGAAGATTTCAGAAACCGATTCGCAGGCGTCGCGCGGCTCTACGGAACGGAAGCGTTCGAAAAAATCGCGCGTTCCCGCGTGTGCCTCATCGGGCTCGGCGGCGTCGGCTCGTGGACCTGCGAGGCGCTTGCGCGCAGCGGTGTGCGCTCGCTGACGCTCATCGATATGGACGATGTCTGCGCGACAAATACCAATCGGCAACTCCACGCGCTCGACGGAAATTTCGGGCGGGCAAAAGCCGACGTGCTCGCCGAGCGCGTGCGCGCGATTTCCCCGGAGTGCAACGTCGCCGTGCGCAAAATGTTTATCACGCAGGAAACGGCGCCGAGTTTTTTTGAAGAAAATCGCGGGAACTTCGATCTTGTCGTCGATGCCGTGGACGGCGCGGCAAACAAAGCCGCGCTGATTGCGGCGTGCGTTCGCGCGAAAATTCCCGTCGTTTCGTCCGGCGGTTGCGCGGGAAAACGCGACGGCACGCGCGCGGAATACGGAGATTTGAGCGAGGCGGAAGGCGATGCGTTGCTGAAATTCGTGCGGCGGGAACTGCGTTCGCGCTACGGTTTTCCCAAAGGCGACTCCGGTGAAAAAATGGGCGTTCCCGTAGTTTTTTCGCGGGAATGCTCGCTCCCGCCGGAACCGCTCGACGATGCCGCGTTCCCGCAGATGATTTCGCCCGCCGGCGGAAAACCGCGTCCGGGAACGACGGCGTTCGTCACGGGCGCATTCGGGCTCGCCCTCGCCCAACTCGCCGCGGAAAAACTGATTCGGTCGGCGTAAGCGCACATTGCCCTACATCGCAGGAGCAGGCGGGAAACCGCGGAGAAACACGGGGGACTGGTTAACTAGAGAACTGGTGGACTGGAGAAGTGCAGATTTTTGCCGTTGGCAAAAATTCTCTTAAAAAAATCCGTGTCTATCCGTGTTCATCCGTGGTTCCCGTGTTCATCCGTGGTTCCGCTTTAGCCCAAGAAGATTTTCGGCTTCGGGAGAATTGCGTAGAGCACGCGAACGAGGATGTAGGTCGCCGCGAACGCGAACACTGCGGAAACGGGAACCTGCAACGCGATCGGCACGCCGAGCGTTGTCGCGAGCATGTAGCTCGGTCCCACGAAAAAGTAGTGCACGACATACACGCCGAAGCCGAGTTTTCCGAGCGTCGCGAGGAAATCCGCGATTCGCCCCGGCGCGATTTTGACTTTGGAAATCAGCAAAAACAGCGCCGCGCTCGAAAGCACGACATTGAGCGAGCAAAACGTCCAGAAAAGTTCCACCATCGGTTCCGCCCGAAACGCTTCCGCCGTTGCGGCGATTTCCGCGGGAGTCGTTCCCGCGAGGCTCGTCGCAAACGAGGCGAGCGTTCCCGCGAAAAATCCGCTGTCGCTCAGCGCGGCGAAAACCTGCGGATTGTCGAGACTTCCCATAAGCCGCACCCAGAAAAATCCGGCGAACGTGAACAACGTTCCCGCCACGAACACGGGCAAGGCGACGGCGAGCGCTTTTTTCACGGAAATTTTCTGCGAAACCTGAGCGAGCACATGTCCGAGCAGCAAATAGCCGTTGAAGCCCGCGAACGCGTAAAACGTGCCGAACTCATTCCACGAGCACGTTCCGAAAAGATAGCCTGAACCGAACGGCAAATGCGGAGTCAGGAAAACATCGGCGTAAGGCAGCACCAGCGTTATGCCCCAAATTCCGAGAACCGCGAGTTTCGCGCGCAACGAAGCTTTTTCGACCCACGCCGAAAAAATCGGCAGGTAAAGATACAGCCCGAGAAGCATGTACACATACCACAGATGCACGGAAAAATAGTTGAACGAAAACGGCACCGTCGCGAGCGTGGACAGCGCGGAAGCGAGCGTCGTCTCCGGTCCCGCGCCGTCGTTCATGAAACCCGAATACGGGAAAAACGTCGTCGTGAGCGTGCGCGCTTCTTCGGGCGTTCCCGAAACAAGCCCCGCGAACCACGGGAACAGCGCGTAGAGCGCCGACCAAATCAGAAACGGGAACAGCACGCGCGGAATGCGTTTTTTGTAAAAAACGCCGAGTCCGGGCTCGCGAATCGGCAACAGCAACGCGCCCGTAATCATCACGAACAACGGCACGCACGGGCGCAGCGTCGAACCCCAAATCGCGCCCCAGCGGAGAAATTCCGGATTGCTCGTCGAGTCCGGCGAACAGTTGAACGGATCGCAGGCGTGGCACACGATGACAAGAAACATCGCGATCCAACGCGCACAATCGATCCATGCGAGGTGCGGACGCGTTCCCGCGCCGGCGACGGTAGGGGTGGAGGTCAAGTTCATGCAACTCAATTTGCCCGCACGCGGGAACGCGCACAAGCTTTTTTTACCTCAGCGGGAACGGCGAAAAGCGAGTGCGCGAAGGCGACGGCGTTTCACGGAAAGCGTGTCGATGAAAACCGCAAGCGAAGCGCCGATGACGATCGCCACCAACACGAAGGTCGCGACGATCGCATTTGAGAAAAATTCATAAACGCAGTGTTGCGCGCTCTCCTCGCCGCCGTCGTTGCGCAGAAGATGCAACAACTCGAGCACCGCGTAATACGCTTTCATTCCGGGAACGAACGGCAACAGCGCCGGGAACGAAAAAACCTCCGCCGGATTGCCGCTGAGTTGCCCGGCGACAAAGCCGCCCAGCCCGATTACGAACGCGCCGACGAGCGTGGCGGAAACGACGTCCCAGCCGCACGCAAGCATCAGCGCCGTCCGCGATGCGTGCCCGAGCGCGGCGAGAATGCCGGCGACGAACAGCAGGCGTTTCGGCGGGTTGGAAATCGCGCCGAAGCCCATGCCCGCAAGCGCGGCAAAAAGCGCATCAAGCAAAAGTTGCACGGCGAGCGGAGCCTCGGCGGGAATCCACGGAAGCGTCGCTGCATCCGCCGTTTGCGCAAAGAAAAAAAACGTCGTCATCATCACAGCAATGTTTTTGAACCGAGAAGCACCACGGTGAGAATCAGCCCGGCAGTCATCGCAAGCACGAGACACGATGCATTGACGAGGCGGGAAAAACCGGCGAGCACGTGCCCTTCCGCCATATCGATTACGCCGTTGAGCAACGGCACTCCGGGAACGAGAAAGAGCACGCTCGTCGAAACCGCAAGATCCGTGTGAAACTGCAACCCGCGCGCGAACGTTCCCGCGACGAACGATGCGACAAACGCGCTCAGCACGAAGACGATGAGCGGATTCACGCGCCATTTCGTAAGTTGTGCGCGGACGAAAAATCCGAGAAACGTTCCCGCGAAAACGACGAGACTCGAACGCAGACCGCCGTTCGGCAACTGATATCCGCCGAGCAAATAACAGAACGACGCGTTCGCGAGCGCGACAAACGCCCACAGGCGGACGCCGGAAAAGCGCGGCGTATCGCGCAGAATTTTTTCATAGCGGGAACGACATTCCGCCGGCGAAAGATTTTTTTTGAAAACCTCCCACGTCAAAATTCGCAACTCGGAAAGCACGCGAAAATTCAGCGCAGCGGGACGCGTTTTGTGCACGACGGTGATCGGCTCGAAGTCCGCGGGAACGACAACGGACGAAGAGCCGATAACGCCGTTCCCGCGCAGAAGCGTCATCGTCAGCGTGCGCGGCAACACGAGCAGGCGCGCTTCGTAGCCGAACGATTCCGCGAGGCGGCAAACATTGCGCAACACGCGCGAAGTCTGCGCGCCCGCGCCGAGAAGCGAGTCGGCGAAATCGAGGAGCAATGCCGCGATTTCCTTCGGTGAATCAGAATGCGCGTCCATCACGCGATTCTCCACGGAGCATTCGGCTTGTGCCATTTTTTACGCGCAGAAAATGAGAATCAGCAACTGCGCCGTAAGCACGCGCAGGAACATCGTGAGCGGATAAACCGTTGCGTAGGCGACGTTCGGCGCTTCGTTCTGCGCGACGCTGTTTGCGTAGGCGAGCGCGGGCGGATCCGTCGTCGCTCCCGCGACAAGTCCGAGAATTGAAAAGTAATTCAGTTTGAAAATACCGCGCGCGACAACGCCCACGATGAGCAGCGGGATCGTCGTAATGCAAAATCCGATCAGCACCCACCAGTAGCCGCCGTTGCACACGGCTTGCAAAAAGCCGTTCCCGGCGCCGAGCCCGACGCTCGCAAGGAAGAGCAAAATACCGATTTCGCGAATCATCAGGTTCGCCGCAATCGGCGTGTACGTGATCAGGTGCGACTTGTAGCCCCAGCAGCTGAGCAGAATCGCGATGATGAGCGGCCCGCCCGCAAGCCCGAGTTTCAGCGGCTGCGAAAGTCCGGGAATCGCAAACGGAATGCTCCCGAAAAATACGCCGATGCCGATCCCGAGGAAAATCGAAACAAGATTCGGATGATCCAACCGCTTCAGCTCGTTCCCGAGCACTTTTTCGACTTCGTTCACGGCGTGTTCGGGACCGACGACGTTCACGCGGTCGCCGAGTTGCAGACACAACGTCGGATTCGCGATGAGCACGACGCCCGCGCGATTGATGCGCGTAATCGCCACGCCCATCGACGTGTACGCATCGAGCCGCCCGAGCGCGCGCCCGTTCACGCTTTCGCGCGTAACGATGATGCGCCGACGCACGATCGCAGACTTGATGTGTTCCCAATCTTCAACGCCCCAATTGACGATTTTTCCGAAAAGCGCCGCCAGCGCCTCCGCATCGCTTTTCGCGGAAATGACGAGCAGACGATCGCCCGTTTCGAGCACGGTGTCGCCCGTCGGGAGCGTCGGCGGATTATCCCCGCGACGATGGCGGGAAATGACGAAACGCCGGCTGGACAGGCGCGCGATTTCGGAAATTTTTCTTCCGACGATCGCGGGATTCTGCACTTCGAGCGTGACGGCGGTCGAGTTGTCGCCGCTCGTCGGATTCGTCGCTTTCAAAGCCTCCGTTTCTTTTTCAAAAGAAATTTTGAACACCGCGCGCACAAAAATCAGCGAAAGAATAATGCCCACGACGCCGAGCGGATACGCGCACGCGTAGCCCTGACCGAGCGTTCCCGCAATCTGTTCGATGATGCCCTCCGGCGATGCGCCCGCGGGAACGCCGCCCGCCTGCTCAATGAGCCGCGCCGACGCATCCGGGTTCGTCTTGATGATTTCCGCAAGCGCCTGTTGCGCCGAACCGAGTCCGGGCGTGTTCGTGATTGCGCCGGAAAGCACGCCGACCATCGTCGGCATCGGAATGCCCGTGATGAAATGAAACGCCACCGCCAGCAACACGCCGAGAACGACGATCGCCGCCGCGAGCCCGTTCAGCAACATGCCGCCTTTTTTGAACGAAGCGAAAAAGCCCGGCCCGACCTGAAGCCCGATCGAAAACACGAACAGAATCAGCCCGAATTCCTTTACGAAATGCAACACGTGATCGTTGATTTTGAAGCCGAGTTGCCCGAGCACAATGCCCACGAAAAGCACCAGCGTGATGCCGAGCGAAACGCCGAACACCTTCACGCGCCCGAGCGGAATGCCGATCGCAACCACGAGCGAAAACATCAGCACGGTGTGCGCGACACCGTTCACGTCGTTCATAAACAGATTCGTCAACCAGTCCATAATGCGAAAAAAAAATGTTTCCCGCCACGTTCCCGCCGCAACATGCGAGGGAAACGAAGCACGCACAGTAAATTCTTTTCCCGGAACAAGCTCAACGCGAAATTTCCGCCCCGCGCGGGAACGCTTTGCGCGATCGGGTTTCGCCGCGTTGCGCTCGACATCGCCGGCTTTCGAGAAATGCCGATTCCGAAAGAAAAATTTCAGCGCACCTGACCGTTCCCGCGCACGAGATATTTGTAAGTCGTGAGCTCGGGCAAGCCCATCGGCCCGCGCGCGTGAAGTTTCTGCGTGCTGATGCCGATTTCCGCGCCGAAGCCGAATTCGCCGCCGTCGGTGAACGCGGTTGACGCGTTCGCGTAAACGCAGGCGGCGTCCGTTTCCGCGAGGAAACGCGCGACGGTCGCTTCGTCCTCGGCGACGATGCATTCGCTGTGTCCGGAACCGAAGCGCGCGATGTGCGCGAGCGCTTCGTCCAAGCCGCTCACGACGCGCAGACTCATTTTGTAATCCAAAAATTCCGTGCCGAAACTTTCCGCCGTCGCGTGTTCGAGCAGTTGCGCCGGATACGTTCCCGCGAGCGCGGCGAAGCCTTTTTCGTCGGCAAAAATTTTTACGTTCTTCGACGCGAGCGGCGCGCAAATTTCCGGGATTTTTTCCGAAATCGCCGCGTGCACGAGCACGCAGTCCAACGCATTGCACACGCTCACTCGGCGCGTCTTCGCGTTGAAAATGATTTTTTTCGCCTTTTCGATGTCTGCGGAAACATCGACGAAAACGTGGCAGACGCCCGCGCCCGTTTCGATGACGGGAACGCTCGCGTTTTCGCGCACGAAATCGATGAGCGCGCGGGAACCGCGCGGGATCGCGAGATCGACGAAATTCCGCGCGTGCAGCAACGCAAGCGTCGCCTCGCGCTCCGGCGGGAGCAACGTGCAGGCATCGGCGGGAACGCCGCACCGCGCGAGCGTTTCGCGCACGATCGCGGCGAGCTCGGCATTCGTCGCCGCGGCATCGCGCGAGCCTTTGAGCAAGGCGACGTTGCCGGATTTGAAACAAAGCGCGAAAACATCAAGCGTCACGTTCGGGCGAGCTTCGTACACGACGGCGACGACGCCGAACGGCACGGCGATTTTGCGGATTTCCAGCCCGTTCGGGCGTTCCCGCACGTCGAGCGTTTTTCCGACCGGCGACGGCAACGCGGAAACGCGGCGCATGTCCGCCGTAATCGCGGCGAGGCGTTCCCGCGTAAGCCTGAGGCGATCGAATTTCGGATCGCTTTCGGGCATTCGCGCGAGATCGGCGGCGTTGGCGGCGAGAATCGTTCCCGCGCGGGCGTCCACGGCATCGGCGACGGCGCAAAGCGTTCCCGCGCGACATTCATCCGACAAAGCGGCGACGGCGGGAACGGCGGCGCGGGCGCGAGCGAAAATTTCCTCGTAGCGCGTCGCGCTCACTTTTTTTCCGCGAGCAGTTCAAGCTGCCGCCAGCATTGATAAAGCCCGCGCGGCACGTGGAAACAGCCTTTCCATTTCCCGCCCTTGAGCGAAAGCAACGTTTCGCCGCGGCGCGTAAGATAACCGAACCATTCGGGGAATTTTTCGTCCTTGAAATGCGCCCACGCGTAATCGTGCACGCGGTTGAACCATTCCCAGCATTTCGGATCGCCCGTAAGCCGATAGCCTTTGAGCAACGCAATCAGCGTCTCAATGTGCACCCACCACAGCTTCTGATCCCATTCGAGCTGCTGAAGCGGGCGTCCGAGGCGATCCATAAAATAGAAAATTCCGCCGAACTTTTCGTCCCAACCGTATTCGAGCGCGTTGAGGCAGATTTTTTTCGCCTTTTCGATGAGCGCGGAATCTTTTTGGCGCTCGCCGAGATCCATGAGAAACCACGTCGATTCGATCATGTGTCCGGGATTGAGCAAGCGCCCGTCCATATTGTCGGCGAGCGTGCCGTCGGCGTTGAGGTGTTCGACGATGAGTCCCGGACCGACTTCCGGGCGATAAAATTCTTCCGTGACCAGATGAATGCAGGTGTCGATCGTTTTTTGCAGAAACGCGGGATCGACGAGCTGTTCGATTTCCAACGCGAGGTTGCAGACGATCATCGGGAGCGCGAACGCCTTCATCGGACGCGCCTGCGGCGACGCCTTGCTCCACCGCCCTTTCGGGTTGTCGAAACGCGCAATCACGCGGTCAAACGCCTTGCGGGAAATGTCCGCATATTCCGCGTTCCCGGTCGCGACGAAAAGTTGCCCGAACGCCATGCACGCGAACGTGTTGGAAAAAATATTGTAGGGTTCGACCTGCGGCGTGCCGTCGCGCGCGAGCGAAAAATAGAAATTGTATTCGCCGTCGTGCCCGTGTTTTTTGAGAAATTCCGCGCCGAGAATCGCGGCGTCGAGCCATTCCTTGCGCTTTTCGACGTGATTGTAAAGATACGCGAACATCCAAACTTCGCGCCCCTGCAACCACACGAATTTGTCCGTGTCAAAAACGCTGCCGTCGCGATCGAGACAGGTGAAATAGCCGCCGTATTCCTTGTCGAGCGACTTCTCGAGCCAGAACGGAAGCACATTGTCGAGCAGCTCGGATTTATACTGCGCGGCGAGTTTAGAGAAAGTTTCCTTCGTCGGATTCATCATAGCGGGGAAAATCTTATTCCCGCGACGAACGGATTGAAAGCGATTTTTTGAAAATCTCCCGCGGGAACGCGGGAACTCGACCTCGGCGGGAACGCTATTTCGGCGTTTCCGTCGAAGACAAATCTTCGGAAAACTCGACAAGAATTGCTTCTCTCAAAATTCGTTCCCGCGCCCGAAGTGCTCCGAAGAGATCCTTCGCGGACATGCCCTTTTTGACTTCTTCCGAAGAAATACCGCAAACAACCGGATAATCTTTCGGCGAGACACCCTCGAGGTGCCCGTTTCTTTTCAGCGCGTGCAGAAACCACAACGCGACAGAGACGTTCCCGCGGCGCGGCTCCTCAAAAACCACCCCGCTCGGATATTCCGTCCATCGTTCTTCTTTCGGATTGTATTTCCAAAACATTTCGAAACCATACACGACAGCCGAGACCAAAACGCCCGTCTCCGTTTCGCGGACAACACGATGCCCGCTTGCACGCAAAAGAATATTTGATTTGAGCGGAAGCGAAATTCGTTTCAGATGATGATGCGCTTCGAAATTCTCTTCGCTTCGCCGATTCCGACTCCAATCTTGAAATTTTCGAACAAGATCTTCGTTCCCGTTTTCTTCTCCGGCTTGATACAAGTAAAGCCTATTTTCCGCGAACATATTTCGAAGCGTCCAAAGAACGGTCGCGTTCCCGATTTTTTTGTAGCCGTAAGGAATGCCGACGCCGGTGCGAGAACCCGTTCCCGCGCCGTCGGAATCGAACGAGCCTTGCGCCGTCGGTGTTTGCCGGTCCGGCATTCCGGAAGTATCGCTCGCGAAGAGCGTTCCCGCGCCAAATGCAAAGAGCATCGACACGCCGGTCGCAATGCGCTTCGCTTTCCACAACAATATAGCCGTCTCTCTTACCAAGAAAGAGAGCTCTTGCCGGCGCTGAAATTCCACGAGCGAACAGAAAGCGTTTGTTTATCAACGAGCGTTCCGTGGCGGAAATCTCCTTCCCTCCACGCGTAAAAATAGGCACCATCTTCAACACAGACGTTCGGACACTCGCGATAGTTGCACTGTTGCGACAACAATAGAAGAATATCCGTTGTCGTCGGCGTTTCTCCGTCAAAAGCAAGAATTCTCGCCCCGTCCGGAGCTACTCCGGCTCTATCTATATTGGAAAACGCTCTTTTGACTTCGTTAATTTCCGTCAGCGAAACTTTTTCTGTTCGATCTACGATGTCTATCCATTTTTTAAAATTTCGAACGTCGTTTCCGTTTTCACGATTTAGGAATTTGGTGTGCACGGCAGAAAGCTTCGTGTCTATCTCTTTCAAATCTGACTCCAACAGCTCCGGAGATTCTGCGGTCGCAGAATGCTTGCATCGGCACGACCGAGCTTGAAAAAACCATATCGTCGCGAAAGCAACAACGAGAATAAAAACAATTGCGATTAGTCGTTTCATAATAAATTTCAGTCATCAAGTGTGTATGTTACGTCCAATCCGACAGGGTTTATCCTGCCATAGGAATCACTATCGTTCGTATAGAAACCGGAAAATGCAGAGTTTTCGTAATCGGCACCGTTCGCTGTTGAAACTTTATTCGACCCATACGACGGATCGTAATAATAGCCGCAAGACATTGTAATCCAGTGACCGTTAAATGACGGCGGCGTGTTAGAGTTTCCCTGTCCTGCCATTATTGCCCCCGGAACGGCAATCCCCGGCGCAACCACAGTCGCAGCCTCGTTCGCAACGTGTGTATATTCCTCCTCGCTTGTCTCAGACGTTCCGCTCCAAAAAACCACTTTCTTATGCGTCTCCGAAGACGTTCCAAAATTCCACGTTTTAACCATGACGTATTCAGTATTGCCACGAATAACCGTAGAACGACGAGAAAACACTTTCATTCGATGAGCTTGTATCCCTTGTAATTTTACGGCATCCCTTAAAAACGCGCTCCACGCTTCGCAATTTCCGTTCCCGTCCACTGATGCAAACAGTCCGGATGTCGTTCGTGCCCCTTGCTCCCAGTTCTTCCAATATTTCATAACAAGGTTATCAGACTTCCGCCCGATCGACTTTGTTTGAAAAATTCCGTAAATCCCGTCGACGACATCTACTTCGGCCACCTTTCCACGACCTCCGGCACAAGAAACCCAGAACAACGTTTCTTGGCGAAGATTCGTCTGCGGAGCGGCGCGCGTAAAATAAATTTCGTGCGAAGACGTTCCCGCAGGGAACCACTTTTCGCAACCGTCATATTGCACGCTCCACGTGATGCGCAACGTGTTGTCAAAATAATTGATTTGCCCGGAGGCGACGGGCGCCGGAATCTCAAAGCCGGACGAAATGCTCGAATAACTTTTAATCTGCGCGGGAACGGTTGCGCCGGGAACGGTAAACTCCGCTCGCACTTTCGACGGCGGAGTTTCCGCTTTAATTCTGAACGTCGGGATAAATTTCAGCGCATTCCCGCTTGTCACGGAAATCGGATTCGCTTCGCGCGTTTCTCCGTTGCGGGAACGCCCTTTCACCCAGTCGCTTCCGTCAAACGCCGTTCCGTCATCCTGCGAAAGCGTCAACTTCGACGTCGCGGAAATATTCACGGTTTCAACCTCTGCCTTCACGCGCTCCACAAACACCGTAAACGAAAGCACATACGGTCCTCCGGCATTCGAGTAATCAATCGTCACCGGAAATGTCTCGGCGGTTATATCCTCAATATCGACAAACGCCGATTTCGCCTCTCCGGGAATAATCCTCTTCAGATCTGCGTCCCAGTGCGAACTTGCGCTGACGTTCGCTGCGGGAACCTGCACGTCCGCAGAGTCGTCCGCACTAACGGAAATCGATATAAAATTACCTTTCGGCACGGAGAACGTGTAGATTGCCGAACCGCCCGGCCCGGTTTTCGTTCCTCCGGAATCCGAGAACGCAAAAGATATTTTTCCCGCGCCGTCGGAATCGAACGAGCCTTGCGCCGTCGGTGTTTGCCAGTCCGGCATTCCGGAAGTATCGCTTGCGAAGAGCGTTCCCGCGCCAAATGCAAAGAGCATCGATACGCCGATCGCAATGCGCTTCGCTTTCCACAATGTGTTTCGGAAAGTTGTTTTTTTCATACGGTTGATTTGTGTTCGCCGGAGAAGAAAAATGATCTCGCTCTCCGGGGCAAGAAAAACATCTCCCGCGCGGGAACGCGCGTTCCCGCGCTATTCGCTCAGCAGGGCGGGAAATTCCGGCGGGAGCGGCGATGCGGCGGCGAAGCGAACGATTTTTCCGCGGAGCGGGAACGCGATTTCGACGGATTCCGCGTGAAGAAAAAGTCGGTCGCGCACGGCGGGAACGGCGCAACTTGCCGCGCGCGCGTTCAGCCGAAAATCGCCGTAGGTTTTGTCGCCGAAAATCGGAATTCCGCGCGAAGCGCATTGCACGCGGAGCTGATGCGTGCGCCCCGTGTGCGGCTCGAGCCGCAGGAGCGTTCCCGCGGCGGGCGCACCGCCGTCGCCGAGCGCAAGCGTTCCCGTGCGCACAACGCGGCAAAGCGTTTCCGCAAAAAGCGCGTCGCGCGAATTTGCCCGCGCGATTTCCACGCGCAACGCACCGTCGCGGGAACGCCCGCGCCGCAGAAAATCCTGCCAAAGTTCCTGCGCGGGAACGACTTTTCCGCGCACGATTGCGGCGTAGATTTTTTTCACTCCGCCTTCGCGAAAAGCGCGGCGCGCAGCCGCGGCAACGCGTTCGTCCGTCGCGGCGAGCACGACACCGCTCGTCGGCGAATCAAGGCGATTGAGCACGAAGACGCGACGAATTTTTCCGCCGGGAACGCGGCAGGAATAGCACTCGTCGCGCAAGCTGTAATCGCCGACGAAAAGCGATTTTTTTGCGATCCCGGGCGCGTTCGGATGAGTCATCGTTCCCGCGGGTTTTTCCAACGCGAAGATGCCGGCGGCGTCTGCGGCGAGCACGCGCACGCCGTGCCCGAACGGCAACGTTGCCTCCAACTCTTTTCGAAAATCCTCGTCGGCGGAAGAGCTCATTTTTTCTCAACGATAATGAAAAGTGATTCGCGTTTTTTCTTTTTCGGAACCGAGGAGCGCGAGCATGTCTCCGCGCCACGGATCAAACGGCGCGCGCGACAGCACGGCGTCGAGACACGCGTAGGCGGCGGGCTCGGACGCCGAGGAAAAAACGATTTGCGCATCTTCCGTCGTGCCGTCGGAATTCAGCGTAAATTCGACGATGACAACGGCGCTCGGCTGCACGATTGCCGAGCGGTTCACCGCCGTGTACCACGCGGCTTGAATCGCTTCGAGCATGCGTTGCGTGTAATCGCCGTATTCGCTGAATTTTGCGTCGAGCGAGCAAACGCCCAACTCGCTCACGGCGGTGTTGCTGCGCATCGTGATGGATTTGAGTCCGGGCGGCGGAAGAATTATCGGACGCGGTGCCGGCTCCGGGCGCGAGGTTTCGCCGGGCGCATCGTCTGCGGGAACGTTTTCGCCGCGCGCGAGCGTTCCCGAGGGCGAAACGGCGATGTCCGCGCCGTGCGTGCGCGCGACGGGCTCGGCGGTTTCCGGTTCCGGCGACGCTTTTTTTGCGGCTTCGCCGGGAACGGGCGTTCCCGCGCGAAACTCCGGCGGCAAAAGCTCGCGCGGGAGCACGTTTTCCGCGACGGCGCGCGATTCCGCGAGTTCGCCGTCGTTTGTCGGCGTGCGGTCGCGCGAATTCGGATCGGGATTTTCCTGCGCGGCGCGCTGATCGGCGGCGGAATGATTTTGTTCGTCCTTGGGCGTTGCGGCGGGCGCGTTCGGATTCGCGGGAACGAACTGCGGCTTGCGCCGAAATTCTTCCGGCAAAAGCTCCTCGGGAATTTTTTCCAATTCGCGCACGGGAACGAGCTCCACCGGCTCTGCGGGAACGACGGTGCGGGAAAGCATTTCCAACGTTTGCGGCGCCGCCTCATACGCCGCAAGATGCGCGAACAACGCAAGCGCGCCGGCGGCAAGCGCACGACGAAGCGGGAACGCGCGGTAGGCAACTTCGTAAAGCCGCCGCCAATTTTTCCCGTTCCCGCAAAGTGCCGTGCTCATCGCGTTCCGCGTTTTTTCGGAGGAAACACAAACATTTTCCGCGCCGCACGTTCCCGCGGGCGCTTATTTTTTTTCGCCGGAAGACTCGGCTTCCGCTCCGCGGAAAAGATTGAACACGGCGCCCGCAGCATCTCCGACTGCGCCGGCGGCACTTCCGGCGGCATCGCCGGTGAACGAAGCCGCGCCGGAAACGAAATCGACCGTCGCTCCCGCCGCCGCTTTGGCGGAACCGGCAGTCGCGTCAGCCGCGTCAAAAACGGCGCCGACGGCGGCTCCCGCGGCATCGCCGAACACGGAGTTTCTGAAAAAATCAATGACGCTCATGAAGTTCCCGGCGACCTTGATTCCGAAATTGACGGGCGAAAGATTTTCGTCAATTCCGACGCCGTCGGCAAAATTCGAAGACATCGACGGGAACACGACGGGAACGCCGCGGATGAAAGCGGCGACTTTTACGTCTTCAATGACGAAATAGTGCGCGCCGACGAAAATTTCCTCCGACTCCGCTTTGTCGTCGGGCTCGGACGTCTCGGCGATTTCTTCCTGCAATTCGTCGGGAGCGCTTTCGCCGGCGACTTTTTTCAGAATTTCGCCCACGTTTGTTTCGCCCGAAAACAACTGTTCGTAATTCGCGGAAATTTTTCGGATTTCGAGGCGGTCGAGAATTTTTTTCTGCGACAAAAGCGAGAACATATCCGCGTCGATTTCGAGAAGTTCGACGGAAAAAAGATTTTCGGAAAACGCGGCGGCGGACGAAATCGGTTTGCCGATTTCGACGTTCTCGAAACGCACGTAGCCGCCGAACGGATAAATCGTCGCCGAGCCGACGGAGCATTTGTCCACGCCGAGGAACGACGCGCCGAACGTGTTTGCGACGAATCCGACAATGGGACCGAGGAAGAACGCGACGACGATCAGCAGAAGCGCAAAAATCGCGAGAATCGCAATCAGTAGGCGTTTCAGAAACCGACGAATTCCGCTCTTCTTTTTCGCGGGAACGTTTTCGGGCGAAGCTTCCGCAGGCGAAAGATTTTCTTCCGTATTTTCCATAAAATTTTCGACTTTCGGTGCGGGAGCGTTCCCGCGCTCAAATCAGCGGATACCCGGAGAACGGCGACGGCTCGCCCTTGTTGCGGCGGCGAATCGATTCGAGATATTCGTCGCGGAATTTTGCGAGTCCGCCCTGCACCGGCCACGCTTCGCCTTCGCCGTGCGCGCAAATCGTGCGCCCGCAAATCGTGTCGGCAACGTCTTTGAGCGTGTCGAGATCTTCGGGAGCGCCGTTCCCGTCGCAAATGCGTTTCGTGATGCGAGCCATCCACATCGAACCTTCGCGGCAAGGCGTGCACTGCCCGCAGGATTCGTGTTTGTAAAACGCGTTGAGATTCGCGAGCGCCTGAATCATTTCGACGGAATCATCAAACACGATCATGC
Organism: Bacteroidaceae bacterium; assembly: GCA_963620895.1. Classification (GTDB taxonomy): domain Bacteria; phylum Verrucomicrobiota; class Verrucomicrobiia; order Opitutales; family UBA953; genus Spyradosoma. Next base: position 19,430 of record CAVFCB010000001.1, read on the forward strand.
CGCCCGTGCTGAGGGACGAACCGCACGCCATGAGACTGGCGGAATCGAGCGGCACGTCTTCGAGAAAAACTTCCTTCTCGTTGCCGGCGGCGTCCTTGATTTTGTATTTTTCGTCGAAACGAAGCGGCTTCATCGAAGAACCGCCGGGAATGATCGCCTTGAATTTGCGTCCCGGGAGCGGACCGCCGCACATTTCGTTGAGCAATTCGCCGACCGTCACCGTTCCCGTGGCGATTTCGAAAATGCCCGGCTTCGCGACGAGCCCGGAAACGTTCATGATGCGCGTTCCCGGATCGGTTTTCGCACCGATTTTCGCGTAATTTTCGCCGCCCATGCCGATCGCGTTGAGACACTGGCAAACGGTTTCGACGTTGTTCACGACCGTCGGGCAATTGTAAAGACCGAGCACCGCCGGGAAATACGGCGGCTTGATGCGCGGCTGTCCGCGCTTGCCTTCGAGCGCTTCGAGCAAGCCCGTTTCCTCGCCGCAGACGTAAGCGCCCGCGCCGCGATGCACGACGATTTCGAGCGAAAAACCGCTCCCGAGAATGTTTTCGCCGACGAGATTTTTCGCGCGCGCTTCTTCGATCGCCTTTTCGAGAATTTTCGCGCCGTGGCTGAATTCGCCGCGAATGAAAATGAACGCCTGTTTCGCCTGCGTCGCGTAGGAGCAAAGCACGAGCCCTTCGATGAGCTGATGCGGATCGTAATAAATCACCCAGCGGTCTTTGTGCGTGCCGGGCTCGGATTCGTCCGCGTTGACGACGAAGTAAATCGGCTTGCCGGACTTGCGATCGAGGAATTTCCACTTCATTCCCGCGGGGAAGCCGGCGCCGCCGCGCCCTTTGATTCCCGCCTTTTCGACCTCGGCGCAAAGTGCCGCGGGATCGCCCGCCTTTATCGCACGTTTCAGCGTTTCGTAGCCGCCGTTTTTGAGGTAGCAATCGATGTCGGTCGTGTAGCCCGGCGTTCCGATGCGTTTGTAAATGATGCGTGTTTCTTTCGCGTGAGGTTCGCTGAAATGACTCATGGCTGAAAAGTTTTTTTCGTCGTTAAAGAAAAATTTTCGGCTTCGGAAAAATTATCCGAGCCACTGCACGTCGTCGGCAAAATCCGGCTCGGTCTTGCCGTAATTTTTGTCGTCGAGCGATTCGCGAATCTTTTTCGCGAGCGCGGGAACGGTGTCCGGCGTGACTTTTTCGTAGAGCAAATGATCGACCTGCACGACCGGTCCCGTGCCGCAGCACGCCAAGCATTCGACGAATTCGAGCGTGAAGTTCCCGTCCGCGCTTGTTTCGCCGCGTTTGCAACCGAATTCCTTTTCGAACGCCTCCATCGTTTTGTAGCTTCCGCGCAATGCGCAGGACAACGTGCGGCAAACTTTCACGTGCCGCCGCCCGATCGGCGCGAGGCGAAACATCGGGTAAAACGTGACGACTTCGTAAACGTTAATCGGTTCGATGCCGAGCTTGGAGGCGATCCACTTCATCGCGGCGTCCGTGATATAACCGAGCTCTTCCTGCGCGAGGTGGAGCAACGGGAGCGTCGCGCTGCGTTTCTGCGGGTATTTCGCGATGATTTTGTCCGCCTTCGCGAGCGTTTCCGGCTTCAGTCCCACGGCTTTTGCGATTTCGTCGATTTCCGAATTTTTTTCTTCGACGAGGCGAAATTTTTCCGCGGGAACGCGGCATACGGGGCATTCCGCCGGCGGATTGTCTCCGTGATGCGTGTAGCCGCAAACCGAACAAACGTAGGTCTTCATAAAAACTTTCTGAAAAAATTAAAACGAACTTTCTGGAAAATCGCGCGGATTCTATCACTATTTTTCCGTGTTTCGCACGTAAAATTTTCGCCGTTCGCGAGCGGCGGGAACGCGTTCACACGGTCGAGGAATGGCGACGGTTCCCGCCGGCGGGCGAAAAGTAAGCGTCGAACGCCATCGCGACGTTGCGGAGAAACAGCCGCCCCGTCGGCGTAACGCGCAGACCGTTCCCGCGAAATTCCACGAGCCCGTCGGCGGCGAGCGGTTTCAGCTTTTCGAGCTCGCGCGAGTAAGTTGCGGAAAAATCGCAACCGAGTTTTTTGCCCATCGCGTCGAAATCCAGCTCCAAATCGCACATTACGCGCATGATGATTTCGCGGCGGCGGCAATCTTCGTCCGTCAGAATCAGCCCTTTGACGAGCGGAAGCGTTCCCGCGGCGATGCGCGCTTCGTAGCCGTCGAGCGTTTTTTCGTTTTGGGAAAAAGTGCGCGCGCTCTGCGAAATCGACGACATTCCGAGCGCGACGATGGGCAAGCCCGCATGCGTCGAGTAGCCTTCGAAATTGCGTTGCAGGCGGCGTTCCCGCGATGCGCGCGCGAGCTCGTCGTCCGCCTTCGCGAAATGATCCATTCCGATGTAAACGTAGCCGGAGCGCGTCAGGCGCTCGATCGCAAATTTGAGAATACGCAGCTTTTCGTCGGGCGACGGGAACGCGTTTTCCCGTTCGAGGAGTTTCTGTTGCGGGCGAATCCACGGCACGTGCGCGTAGCTGAACACGGAAAGGCGATCGGGCGAAAGCGCGAGCACGCCGTCGAGCGTCCGCGCGTAGCTTTCAGCCGTCTGATGCGGCAAACCGTAAATGAGATCGAAATTTACCGAAGAAAAACCGCGTTCCCGCAATCGCGCGACCGCCTCCCGCACGACGCTTTCCGGTTGCACGCGGTGAATCGCGACCTGCACGCGCGGATCGAGATCCTGCACGCCGAGCGAAGCGCGGGAACAGCCGAGACGCCGAAACGCGTCGATGACTTCCGGACTCGCCGTGCGCGGATCGATTTCGACGGAAATTTCCGCATCGGCGGCAAAATCGAATGCGCCGTGCAACATCGCGGAAACGCGATCGATCTGCGCAGGAGAAAGCGCGCTCGGCGTTCCGCCGCCGAAATGCAGTTGTTGCAACGTGAGCCGCCCGCCGAAACCGCAAATCCGCGCCGCAAGCTCTTTTTCCACGGCGTCGAGATAGCGATCCGCCGCCGCGGAACCCTCGCCTGCGGGAACGTTCGTGCACCCGCAATACCAGCACAGCGAACGGCAAAACGGCACGTGCACGTAAACGGAAACCGCGTTCCCGCCGGCGGCGACGTCCTCGCGCATCACGCGCAAAAGCGCCTCCGCGGGAACGTCTTCGCGAAACTGCAACGCCGTCGGATACGACGTGTAGCGCGGCCCGGGAACGTTGTATTTTTTCACCAAATCGATATCGACGTCCATTGCGTGCGGATTTTATTCGCCTGCCCGAAGATTTTCAACCGCGCGAATTTCGTCGGCGTTTTCCCGGCGACTCGCGGGCGCGACGAAGTTTTCAAAATTAGGTTTTAACAGGGCGCGTTTCGCGATATAGTCCCTCGAATTATGTCTTTCGAGATTGAAAAAATTCGAGCCGAGTTCCCGATTCTGCGCGGGAATCCGAAGCTCGTTTATCTCGACGGCGCCGCGACTTCGCAGAAGCCGCAATGCGTCATCGACGCCGTGTGCCGATTTTATTCCGAAGAAAACGCGAACATCCATCGCGGGCTTTATCATCTGAGCCAAACGGCGACGGAGGCTTTCGAGCGGGCGCGGGAACGCGTCGCAAAATTCATCAACGCGCGCGAATCGCGGGAATGCGTGTTCACGCGCGGCGCGACCGAGGCGATCAATCTCGTCGCGGCGACGTGGGGCTACGCAAATTTGCGCGAAGGCGACGAAATTCTGATTACGGAAATGGAGCACCATGCGGACATCGTGCCGTGGCAGCTCGCGGCGGCGCGCACGGGAGCGCGACTCGTCGTCGCTCCGATTTTTGACGACGGTTCGCTCGACGTCGAAACGCTCAAACAAAAAATTTCTCCGCGCACGAAAATCGTCTGCTGCGTGCACGTTTCAAACGCGCTCGGCACGGTCAATCCCGTGAAAGAAATCTGCGCGGCGGCGCACGCGGCGGGAGCGCTCGCGCTCGTGGACGCGGCGCAATCCTCCGCGCATTTTGCGTTGGACGTGCAGAATATCGGCTGCGATTTTCTCGTGTTTTCCGGGCACAAAATCTGCGGTCCCACGGGCATCGGCGTGCTTTACGGTCGCTCCGAAATTTTGGAAAAACTTCCGCCGTATCAAGGCGGCGGCGACATGATCGAGACCGTCGATTTCGTCGCGGGAACGACGTTTCGCGGCATTCCCGGACGCTTCGAAGCGGGAACGCCGAACATCGCGGGAGCGATCGGGCTCGGCGTCGCGGTCGAATACGTTTCCGCGTTGCGTCCGCACGCGCAGGCGCACGAAGAAGCGTTGCTGAAATACGCGACGGAAAAATTGCTCGCCGAAATTCCGGACATTCGGATTTTCGGCACGGCGAAAGAAAAAGCGTCCGTCATTTCATTTTTGCTCGGCGATGTGCATCCGAGCGACGTTTCCATGCTGCTCGACACGTTCGGGATCGCGGTGCGCGTCGGACACCACTGCGCGATGCCGCTGATGAAGCGGCTCGGCGTCACGGGAACGGCGCGCGCATCGTTTTCGTTTTACAACACTTTCGAAGAGGCGGATCGTTTCGTCGTCGCGCTTCGCAAAATTCGGACAATGTTCTGACGTTCCCGCAACTTCCCCCGCGTTCCCGCAATTTTTGTTTTTATGAAAAAAATCTTTGCCGTTTTTCAAATTTCGCTCAGCGTTCTCGCGCTCGCCGGTTGCGCGGGATTCGGCACCGCCGGCGGAACGAATCCGTGGGCGCCGCCCGAAAAGAAAAAGCCTTTGGCGGAACGCTGGGAAGAAGAAGCGACTCGCCGCGCCGAAAATCCCGCGCCCGCGCCTGCGGGAACGCCGATCGCCGCCGATGCCTCCGCGAAAATCACCGCGCCGGAATCGAGCGAAATCGCGGAAATCATCGAGCTCGTCGCCGACGGGAACGCGCGTTTTGCGGTCGCGTGGCGGCTCGGCGGCATTCGCGTTCCCGTAAAAAAAGGCGAAACTTTCGCCGTGCGCGGGAAAGATCTTTCCCTGCGCGGCATCGCGCGGTTGGACATCATCGACGGCGACACGCTCGGCTTTGCGCTCCTCGGCGGGAACGCCGCCGTGGGCGATTTCATCACGGCGCCGAATTCGGCGTTGCGCGCGGAGCTCGACAAAGCGTTCCCGCAAAATTAATTACGTTTTTTTCAACCTTAGAAATTTTTTCGAAAAATGCCCCAATCCGAACTCAAATTTTTCGTCGGTGTTGACGGCGGCGGCACGAAAACGCGCGCGCTGGTCGTTTCCGCAGAAGGCGTCTGCCGCGGGCACGCGATCACCGGCGCTTCCAATCCGAACAGCGGCGGCGCCGCACGTGCGCTTGAAAATCTGCACGCCGCGTTGCTCGAAGCCGCAAAATCCGCCGGCGTTCCCGCCGATTTCAAAGCGGGATTTTTCGGAATTTCCGGCGTGAACGCCGCCGATTCCGCGCGCGCGTTGCACGAAAAGATTTTCGCGTTCCCCGACATCACGATTTCGAATTTTCTCGTCGAAAACGATACGCGTTCGCTCTGCGCCGCAACGTTCGGAATGCACAGCGGGATCGTTCTCATCGCGGGAACGGGCTCGAAGTGCTACGGACGCGCCGAGGACGGGCGCGAGTGGGAAACCGGCGGCTACGATTTCCTCGTTTCCGACGAAGGCGGCGCGTTCGACCTCGCCAAGCGCGGACTCATCGCCGCCGTGTGCGCGGCGGACGGACGCGGCGAGCCCACCCTGCTCAAAGACCTTCTTTTTGAAGAACTTCAAATCGTCGAACCCGGACAAATTTCCCGAAGACTGCATCAGAATTCGCTCAAAAATCCCGGGAAATCGATGACGAAGGACGAAGTCGCCGCGCTCGCGCGATTCGTGGACAAAGCTTGCCTCGCGGGCGACGCCGTCGCCACGAAAATTCTCGAATCCGCGATGAGCGATCTCGTGAAAATGGTGACGACCGTTGCGGAAAAACTCGGTTTCACGGGCGCGGACGCGCGGCTCGCCGTCACCGGCGGCGTGATTTTGCACGAACCTTGCAGCAACATTTTTCGCGAAGCGATGACGCGCGCCATGCCGGGCATCGAAATCGTCAATCCCGCGTTCCCGCCCGTCGTCGGCGCCGCAATTCGCGCGCTCTCGTTCGGCGGAATCGTCATCACGCCCGACGTGATCGAAAATCTCAAACTCACGCTCCCGGATCTCTGATTTTATGTCGGCTCACTTCATTCTCGTCGCCGGCGACGACGATTTTCTCGTCGATCGCGAAGCGCGTTCCCGCTTTGAAAAACTGAGCGCGGACGCGGCGGACGAAATGTCGCGCGAAATCATCGACGGCACGGCGACCAAGGTCGCGGAAGTCGAAAGCGTGATGGCGGCGTTTCTTGCCGCGACGCGCACGGTTTCGCTTTTCGGCGGAAGAAAATACGTTTGGCTGCGCAACGTGAATTGGTTTGCCGACGGCGTCATTCGCGTGAAAGCGTCTGCGGAAACGGCGGACGTTCCCGCGAAAAAAGGACGCGGCGCAAAAGCGGCGGCGAAGAAAGATATTCTCGAAGATTCTGCGGACAAAATTGCGGAGGAATTTTCCGCGAGCGATCCCGCGGCGCTGTGCGTCGTCATTTCGCTCGTGCGTCCGGACAAGCGACGCACGCCGGTGAAAAAACTGCTGAAAGTCGGCGAGCTCGTTTCCGTTGCCTCGATGACCGATTCCGAGGAAATTCTCATCGCCGTAGAAAAAGCGGCGCGGGAACTCGGCGTGCAAATCGACGAAGATGCCGTGCGCCTGCTCGTCGGAAAAGTCAACGGGCACATGCGCATGACGTTTACGGAGTTGGAAAAACTCGCCTGCCACGTCGGTCCCGGCGGCACGATCGACGAAGCGACGGTGAGCGCGTTAGTTCCCGTGTTCGGCGCGGGCGATTTTTTCGAACCGTCGGAATATTTCTTTTCGGGCGACCTCGCGGGAACGCTCGCTTCCCTGCGGCGATTCTTTTTCAACAATTCCTCGGCGCGTCCGTTGCTCGCGGCGATGCAAAACCGCAATCGCCTGCTGATTCAGTTGCGCGCGCTCATCGATTCGGGCGATGCGACGCCGAATTTTCGCGGCGGGATTTCCAAGAGCGCGATCGAATCCGCGGGAACGCGCTACGGACGATTTTTCGGCGGGAACGAGGAAAAATCCTCGCTCAATCTTTTTTCTCAAAACGCGTGGTACGTCGGCGAAAAACTCGCGGGAACGACCTTGCGCGACAAGCGCGTGACGCTGCGCCGGCTCATTGACCGGCAATTGGAATTCGTGCGCGCGTTCGAAGAGCTTGTTGCGCGTCCGGGCGAAGACGAAGCCGTGATGTGCGAGCTTGCCGCGCGTTGCCTGAGCAACTGAGCGCCGAGCGAAATTGAATTGCCCGGCGCTTCGTCGCGCTCATTTCACTTCGATTCGAAGCGTGCGTGCGCCGAGCTCGCCGCCGTCCGCGATGAGTTCCGCCGTGCCGCAGGCGCCGCGCTTCGAACGCAGAATCACCTGCGCAAGCCCCGAAAACGCTTTCATTTTGTGCCCTTTCATCGACGCGTGATCGGTCGCATCGCCGTTGCACACGCCGACGATTTCCGCCGCGTCCCCGCGCACGGAAAAATTGAACAAATTCTTCGCCGTCGGAACAACGCGCCCTTGCGCATCGCGCACGGAAATCGTGACGTAGGACAAATCGCGCCCGTCGCCGCGAATTTCCGTGCGATCCGCTTCCGCAGTGAATCCTGCGGGAACGCCGGTCGTTTCGACTTTGTCGCGCGCCCATTCGACGCCGTTTTTGTAGGCGACGACTTCGAGCGTTCCCGGCTCGTAGCGCACGTCCATCCACGTAAGGCGGAAGCGTTCCCGCTGATCGCCGTTCAAATCTTTGTTCGTGATTTTCGCGCCTTTTTTCATCGCGCGGCGTCCCAGCGATTTGCCGTTCAGGAAAAGCTCCGCCTCGTCGCCGCTCGTGAACACGAACACGGGCGTAATCTTGCCTTCCCGTTGTCCTTGCCAATTCCAATGCGGCAAAATGTGCGCCATGGGAACGTCCGGCAACCACTGCGACTGCCACAGCCACGCAACGTTTTTGCGGAAACCGCACAAATCGACGATGCCGAAATACGAACTGCGCGACGGCGATCCGTGTTTGAGAATTTCCGCAAATTCCGCTTCAAGCCGCGCGATTTCTTCCGGAGAAGCACCGCGAAAATCGTTTGCGGGCTTGCGTCCGAGATTCCACGGCGTGGGCTCGCCGAGGTAGTCAAAGCCCGTCCACACAAACTGCCCCGCGGTGCGCGGCTCGTCCTCAATCGCGCCGAATTCAATGTCGGGCGTGGATCCCCAGCCCGTCGCGTAAATTCCGTAATCGCCGACCTGACACGCGGCGAGCGAATCGCAGAAATTGCGCCGCCAGAACGCCGTTGCGAAATCTTTTTCGTTAATCGGGAACGAGTAAAATCCGCGGGAAGACACGGTCGAGCACGTTTCCGAGCCGTAGAACGGCGTGTTCGGATTGTTGCGGGCGAACTCGGCGTAATTGTTCGGTTTGTAATTAAATCCGAAAACGTCGAACTGTTTTCCGAAATCGGTGCGCGAGGCGCGAATGTCGTTGCTGCCGATGGTGGTCGGGCGCGTCGGATCGTAGCGATGAAAACGCTCCACGAGATCCTTGGCGAGCGCGGGACCGTCGGCGGAATGCTGTTCTTCGATTTCGTTGCCGACCGACCACATGATGACGCACGGGCGGTTGCGGTCGCGCGTCACGAAATTGCGCACATCGCGTTCCCGCCACTCGTTCCAGAAAAGGTTGTAGCCGTTTGTCTTGCCTTCTTTGAGGTGTTTCCAGCAGTCGAGCAATTCATCGTCCACGAGAATGCCCATGCGGTCGCACAGATCGAGAAATTCCGGTGCCGGCGGGTTGTGCGAAGTGCGAATCGCGTTCACGCCGAAGCTTTTGAGAATTTCGATTTGGCGTTCCATCGCGCGCGTGTGCGCGGCGGCGCCGAGCGCTCCGAGGTCGTGGTGTTGGCAAACGCCCTGAATCGGCACGCGGCGTTCGTTCAGATAAAAACCGTCCGGCTTCCATTCCGCCTTGCGCACGCCGAACACGGTTTTCTGCTGATCGACGGGCGTTCCCGCGGCGTCGAGCAACGTCGTCGTAAGCGTGTAAAGCGCGGGATTTTCCGTGTCCCAAAGCTCGACGTTTGCGAGCGCGAGCTCTGCGGGAACGCCCGCCGCGCCTTCCGTGCGCACGAGCGTTTTCCCGTTTTTCGAAATTTCATGACGTGCGACGAGCGCGTTCCCGCCTTCGGTCGCGGTCTCGACGAGAATTTTCGCCGTTCCCGCGAAACGTTTTCCGTTGTGCATTTCCACGGCGGAAATTTCCGGCGTGCGCACCCAAACTCCGTTGTAAGCGATGTGCGCGGGATTTTTTTCGACGAGCCAAACGTGCCGATAAATTCCCGCGCCCGGATACCAACGCGTCGAGTTCGGCAAATTTTCCGCGCGCACGGCGACGACGTTTTTCTCGCCTTCGCCGAATTTCAAAAACGGCGTAATGTCCACGCGAAACGACGAATAACCGTATTTCCATTCGCCGGCGAGTTGCCCGTTCACGTAAATTTTCGGCATCATCATAACGCCGTCAAAATCGAGGAAAAACTTTTTGCCCGACTTCGCCGCGGGAACGGAAAATTCCTTGCGATACCAGCCGACGGCGTCCCACGGGAGCGACGCGGTCTGATTCGGCAAATGCGGCAAAAACTTGCTTTCCACGCCCCAATCGTGCGGCAAATCGAGCGCGCGCCACGCGGAATCGTCAAACGCGGGCTCAAACGCGCGAAGCGCGGCGCCGCCCGGAGCTTCGGGAACGACGGGCGCACCCGCCGCATCCGCAAACGTCCATTCGCGAATGCTCGCCCACGCGTACCCGGTAGGCGAAACATCAATTCTCACATAACGCACCGTTGCAGGAGCAGACAGCGATTCTTCGTCCGAGCTCACCGTTTCAGTGCGCTTACTGCGATCAACGAGTTCGTGCCAGACTTTTCCGTCGGAAGAACCAAAAATTTTGTAGCGATAATTCGCGAACATTTCCCAAAGAATTTTCGTACCGGCAATTTTGCGCACGCGTCCGAAATCAACCGTGAGCGAGGCATCACCGGGCCAGGCCGCACACCAACGCGTAGCGATGTTCCCGTCGACCGCATTCTCGGCGGGATTGTGCGCTTGCTCGCTCGATGCTTTCGCAACGCCGACCGGCGCGCCCGACGCGTCCTCGAACGTCCATTCACGAATACTCGCCCACGCATATCCGGACGGCGAAACATCAATTCTCATATAACGCACCGTTGCCGGAACGGACAGCGATTCTTCGTCCGAGCTCACCGTTTCGGTGCGCTCACTGCGATCAACGAGTTCGTGCCAGACTTTTCCGTCGGAAGAACCAAAAATTTTGTAGCGATAATTCGCGAACATTTCCCAAAGAATTTTCGTACCGGCAATTTTGCGCACGCGTCCGAAATCAACCGTGAGCGAGGCATCACCGGGCCAGGCCGCACACCAACGCGTAGCGATGTTCCCGTCGACCGCATTCTCGGCGGGATTGTGCGCTTGCTCGCTCGATGCTTTCGGCGCGCCCGGTTCCTGCGCCGCGAGACAATCGTCGTGGCGACCGAATTTCGCAAAGCGCCAACCGAAATCGAAAGTTTCGCGCGAAACGCCCGCCTCGGCGCAAGCGGTTTTATCCGGCAACACGAAATTTTTCGCGCACGTTTCCGTTGCGGGATCGCCCGCGCTTGTTTTTTCGGCGGCATCACCGCATCCCGCGACAAACGCGGAAACAATCAGAGCCGAAACCAGCCCGGGAGAAATAAGCAAATTTTTCATGACGCGAAATTCGAATGAAAATCACTCGTTCACGCAAGAAAGAATTCTCGATCGTTCCCGCAAAACCAAATAGCGCTTGCGCTTCGTTTTTTTTTGGCAAAATCGGGGCTCGAAAGTAAGACAAATCACATCTGTTTCTTTTTTCACCCCTCAAAAAACTTAAAATCATGAAAATCTCAAAAACTTCAACTGTCGCCCGCATTCCCGCGAGCCTTAAATTCGCCGCGCTCGCCGCGTGTTTTCTCGTTCCCGCCGGAATGTTCGCGGAAACGGACGCGCGTCCGACCTCCGGCAAAACAACGCCCCCGAATTCCTTGGCTTTTAAGACTTTCTACGAAGTCGCCCAAGGACGCGCGCTGTTGTGGAGTTCGGTACCGGAAGTTGATCTCGGAGGGCTGACGGTCGAATACACGAGAAATATGAGCTCGAACGTCGATTTCGTCATAGCGACGAGCCTCGGCGGCGGAAGCAGTGAATACGAACGCACGAGCAGTTATTACAACGGCAGCTATTATTCCACGACAACTTACTCACAGGAACTTACGATCGCCACGTATGAAGTGGAAGTCGGCGTGAATCTCAACGCATCGCTCGGCGATGTGTTTTCGGTCTTCGTCGGACCGCGAATCGGCGTGAATTTTTTGTTTGCGCAATACGATAATAACGGCGACAAGGAGCACGACACGGAACTCGGATTGCTCTACGGTGTTGATGCCGGTGCCGTGTTTTCTTTCAACAACCGCAACGCGCTGACGCTCGGAATCGGCAGTCGCGCATCGACGGCGCAACCGCTCGACATCGAAAAACAGTCGTGGGTGCGGTTCTCGATCAGCTATCGGTTCTCATTCTGAAAAAGCTTTGTGCTTTTCGGCACACGTTCCCGCGGAGGCGATCCTCGCGGGAACGTTTTTTTGAGAGAGAAAAAAAATCACTCGCCGTCGGGAAGTTTTTCCAAAAGCGTTGCGGGAACGCCGATTTTTTGCAGGCAAAAATTCCGCATGTCCGGCGGGAGCGGCGCGGAAAACGTCCGCGAAAATTCCGGACTTTTGAAAACGAGACGCGCCGCATGCAACGCCTGTCGCGGAAGCTCGAGCTCGCGCGCGTGGCGCGGCGTCCAGCCGTTTTCGCAAAAATCCAGATACAGCCGCTCGTCGTGTCCGTAAAGCTTGTCGCCGACGATGCAGTGACCGATGTGTTGTGCGTGAACGCGAATCTGGTGCTTGCGTCCCGTGTGCAGCTCGACGCGCGCGAGCGTGTAGCCGTTCCCGCGAAAAAGCGGTTCGAAAAACGTCACCGCCGTCCGCGCATCGGGGCCTTCGCCGACGCACTGTTTCACGAGCACGGGGCTTGCCGTGTCCGGGCGCAACGGCGCGTCCACGAGTTGCGGCTCCGCGAGTTCGCCCTCGAGAATCGCCACGTAGGTTTTGGAAACCTGCCGATGTTCCACCGCCTTTTGGCTTTTGCTTGCCGCTTCGCGATTGAGCGCGATGAGAATGACGCCGCTCGTCTCGCGATCAAGCCGCGAAACAAGATGCATCGTCGCGCCGCCGCGCCATTCCCGCACGGCGCCGACAAGGCTCGACCACGGACCGTTTTTCGACGGATGACAAACGACCCAGCCCGGCTTGTTGAACACGAGAAAATCGGAATCTTCCTCGACGAGCCACGTCGGCAATTCCTCGGGAGCAATCAGCGGCGCGTTGAGCGCCTGCGCTCCCGGCGGCGGGAACGCGCAGCAATCCGGATTGCGTTTCGGTTGAAAATTCACGAGGGCAATGAGAAAAATTTCACGATGCCGAAAAGTTTTTTCGATTCTGTCCGAATCGTCCGCGCTTTGAAATTCAAAAAAAAACGTTCCCGCGAGGAATTTTCGCGGGAACGCCGTTTTAGGCACAAAGCCTCAAAAAAACTTTACGTTTTTCTCAAGCGCCGAGTTCTTTTTTCACCTCGATGAACGCCGCGAGCGCTTTTTCGAGATCGGCGCGAGTGTGTCCGGCGGTGATCTGCGTGCGGATACGCGCCTTGCCTTTCGGAACGACCGGATAGAAGAAGCCGACCGCGTAAATGCCCTTATCGAGCAGGCGGCGGGAATATTCCTGCGCCAGACGCGCGTCGCCGAGCATGACCGGCGTCACCGGATGCGTTCCCGGAACGACGTTGAAGCCCGCTTTCGTAAGCCCTTCGCGCCAGAATTTCGTGTTCTCCTGAATGCGTTGCACGAACGACGGATCTTTTTCGAGCAGTTCGAGCGCTTTGAGTGCGCCGCCGACAATCGCGGGAGCGATCGAATTCGAAAACAGGTAAGGACGCGACTGCTGGCGCAACAGTTCGATAATTTCTTTTTTCCCGGAAGTGAAACCGCCGGAACCGCCGGAAATGCCCTTGCCGAGCGTTCCCGTGATGACGTCCACGCGATCCATCACGCCGCAGTATTCATGCGTGCCGCGACCGGTCGCGCCGAGGCAGCCCGTCGAATGGCATTCGTCGAAACCGACGAGCGCATCGTATTTGTCCGCGAGATCGCAAATGCCTTTGAGATTCGCGATGACGCCGTCCATCGAGAACGAACCGTCCGTGAAAATCATGATATTTTTCGCTCCCGCCGCGCGCGCTTCCTTCAACTTCGCTTCAAGATCCGCCATATCGTTGTTTTTGTAGCGGTAGCGCGTAGCCTTGCAAAGGCGCACGCCGTCGATAATCGAAGCGTGGTTGAGCTCGTCGGAAATAATCGCATCGCCCTCTTTGAGAAGGCATTCGAAAAGCCCGCCGTTCGCGTCGAAGCACGCGCCGTAGAGAATCGTGTCCTCGGTTTTGAGGAATTTCGAAATCGCCGCTTCGAGCTGTTTGTGAATCGTTTGCGTGCCGCAAATAAAGCGCACGGACGCGCAACCGAAGCCGTATTTGTCGAGCGCTTCGTGCGCCGCCTTGATGACTTCCGGATTGTCCGCGAGTCCGAGATAGTTGTTCGCGCACATGTTGATGACTTCGCGCCCGTCTTCGAGGCGAATGTGCGCCGCCTGCGGGCTGGCGATTACGCGTTCGTCTTTGTAGAGACCGGCTTCGCGAATTTCCGCAATGCGGGCCTTCGCCGTTTCGAGATAACCTTTATATGACATAGCTTTTTTTCGTTTTTCGGTTAAAAGTGCTTGGGATGAGCTGATTTTCCTCTGCGTTCCCGAGACAGGCAAGAGGAAAAAGAGACGGGAACGCGGAAAACGAAAAATGCTTACCGAGCGCTAACGGTCGATTCATTTTCCTTTTTTCGCTTTCCTTTTTCCATTTGCGTTCCCGCCGGCGAAATCTTAGAAATTTTCTTCTCAAATTTTTCCAGAAAATGACCATCGAAGCCATCCGCAACAGTCTGCCTTCCGAGGCGCTCATGAACATTGAAGGTCTGCCCTTCAAAAAAATCGCCTCCGGCAAGGTGCGCGAAATTTTCGATCTCGGCGACAAGCTGCTCATCATTGCGACCGACCGCATTTCCGCGTTCGATTCGAATATGCCCAACGGCATTCCCGGCAAGGGAATTCTGCTCACGCAAATCAGCCTGTGGTGGTTTGCGCAGGCGGCGAAAATCATGCCGACGCATCTCATTCCCGACCACGATGCGACCGTCGCGGAGTTGCTCAAAGATTTCCCGCAACTCATCGCTCGCTCAATGATCGTGCGCAAGCTGAAACCGCTCCCGATCGAAGCCGTCGTGCGCGGATATCTCGCGGGATCGGGCTGGAAAGAATATCAAAAAACGCAGGCGATTCTCGACCACGCGCTCCCGGCGGGAATGCTCGAAAGCCAGCGTCTTCCCGAAGCGATTTTTACGCCCTCGACGAAAGCGGCGGAAGGACACGACGAGCCCATCACCGAAGCCCGTTGCGCAGAAATTCTCGGCGTTCCCGTTTTTGAAAAAGTCAAGGCGGCGACGCTCGCGATTTTCGCGCTCGGCTCGAAAATCGCCGAACGCGCGGGGCTGATTCTCGCCGACACGAAGTTCGAGTTCGGGCTCGACGATGCGGGAAATCTTTTTCTCATCGACGAAGTGCTCACGCCGGATTCTTCGCGCTATTGGCCGCGGGAAGGCTACGTTCCCGGGCGCACGCAACCGTCGTTCGACAAGCAATTCGTGCGCGATTATCTCGAAAAAATCGGCTGGGACAAACGTCCGCCCGCTCCCGCGCTCCCGGCGGACATCGTCGCAAAATCCCGCGACTTGTATTTCAGCGCGCTCGAAAAGCTGATGACGCTGTAAGGGCGTTAAAAATCAAGTCTTACGGGAAAACCGGAATCAGGAATTAGAGCATTGGCTTTCGCGAAAAAATCCGGATTCCCGAAATCCGTGTTCTTCATCGTCGGCACGGAGGCATGCGAGCGTTTCAGTTTTTACGGAATGCGCAGCATTCTCACGCTCTACATCGTGTGTGAGCTGCTCGGCGAGCTTTCGACTTCGGGAACGGACGGATTGCGCGCGGCAAATGACTTTGCGACGACCGTCGGGCATCTTTTCACGATGGGCGTGTATTTCATGCCGTTGCTCGGCGCGTGGATTGCGGACAAATTTTGGGGACGCTATCGAACAATCCTCGTCATGTCGCTGTTCTACGTGTGCGGGAACGCGGTGCTCGCGCTCACCGTCGGCAGCGAAACGGGGCTCGCGGTCGGTCTGGCACTCATCGCAGTCGGCTCCGGCGGCATCAAACCTTGCGTTTCGTCGTTCATGGGCGACCAATTTTCGCCGGAACAGCGCGACTTTATCGCGCGCGCCTTCGGCATGTTTTATTGGGCGATCAACTTCGGTTCGTTTTTCGCATTCGCGATCATTCCCGTGTTGAAAAACGAACTCGGCTACGCATGGGCGTTCGGCATTCCCGGAATTGCGATGGGACTGGCAACGCTCGTCTTCGCGGCGGGAACGCCCGGCTACAAACGAATTTCGGGCGAATGGGTCGCCGAGCCCGCGGGAACGGTCGTGCGCCGCGTGCTAAGCTCCGCCGCGCTTTACGGCGCCGTGCCGGGCTGGTTTTTCTGTGCGCTGATGATGCTCGCGAAACCGGAAATGCTCGGCGAAACGGCGAATTCGGCAACCGCACTCGGAAAAATTTTCTTCGTCGCGGGAACGGGCATTGCGGCGTTTTTCGCCGTGGCGATAATTTTTGCGCTCGCAGTATTTTTGCCGCGCGCGCTCGCAAAACTCGCGAAAGCCGCGCACCCGGACGCGCCGCCGAGCGTTCCCGCAGAAAAAGACGCCGCGCAGCAACACGTTCCCGCGGGAACGTCGATGACGCTGGGCGAACGCTTCCGCGCAATTCGCGGGATTCTGTTGCTCTTCGCCGTCATTCCCGTGTTTTGGGCGCTTTTCGACCAAATGGCGACGACGTGGGTAATTCTCGGCGGGCAGATGCGCGCGACTTCGCTGCTCGGCTACCCGATCAACACGGAAACGATGCAGAACACCAACTCGCTCTTCGTGATGGCGCTCATTCCCGTGCTTTCATTTTTCGTCTATCCCGCGCTGAATCGCACGCGTTTTTTCAAAACAACGCCGCTGCGGCGCATGACGGTCGGAATGCTGCTCACCGCCGCCTCATTCGTCATTTGCGCGATGTTGCAACATTCCGTGGACGCTTCGCACGCCGCGGGAACGCCGCCGATTTCCGTGTGGTGGATGGCGCTCCCGTATTTCGTGCTGACGCTCGGCGAAGTGCTTTTTTCGGCAACGGGACTCGAATTCGCGTTCTCGCAAGCACCGGCGTCGATGCGCAGCACAATCACGAGTTTGTGGAACCTGACGACGACGGCGGGCAACTTCCTCGTCGTGCTCGTCGTCGCGCTTGCGCAGGATTTTTCTTCGGCGGAACGCTTTCTGTTTTTTGCGGCGCTGATGGCGGTCGTCGCCGTCGTCTTCGGCATTTTTTCGGTTTTCTACAAATACAAAGACACGCTGCTCGACGCGTAAGAAATTGAAATTTCCCGACGCAAAGCGTAGAGTTTTCGGATTATGTCAGCTTTGTGCGATGAATTGTTCAATTCGATTCTGATGGCGCGCCAACGCGTCTATGCGGTCGCGAATGCGACTCCGTTGGAGGAAGTCGCCGCGGATTTGCCTTTCCGTCTTTTCGTGAAACGCGAAGATCTCGGACCGATCAAGGCCTACAAATGGCGCGGCGCCTACAACCGAATGGCGCAACTTTCGCCGGAGGAACGTTCCCGCGGGATCGTCGCCGCCTCCGCCGGAAATCACGCGCAGGGAGTCGCGCTCGCCGCAAAGTTGCTCGGAATTCACGCAAAAATTTTCATGCCGCGTTCCACGCCCGACGTAAAGCAGAACGCCGTGAGCCGCTTCGGCGGCGATGCCGTCGAAATCGTGCTTTTCGGCGATTCCTACGACGAAGCCAGCCGCGCCGCGCACGAAACCGCCGAGCGCGAACAGCTCACTTTCGTGCATCCTTACGACGATCTCGAAACGATGGGCGGACAGGGAACGCTCGCCGACGAATGCGTGATGTCCGGCAAAGGACCGTTCGACGTCGCTTTTCTCCAAATCGGCGGCGGCGGGATGGCGGCGGCGTGCGCGTGTTGGTTGCGGCGGCAATATCCCGGAATCAAAATCTACGGCGTCGAAGGCACGCATCAGGCGAGCATGAAAGCCGCTTTCGATGCGGGAAAAATCGTGAACATCGGCAAGGCGGATATTTTCTGCGACGGAACCGCCGTGCGCCAAGCGGGCAAACTCACGTTCCCGCTGTGCCGCGAACTTTTGGACGATATCGTCACCGTGACCAACGACGACGTGTGCTGGGCGATTCAAACGCTGTGGGAAACGCACCGCGCGTTGCCGGAAACGTCCGGCGCGATGGGCGTTGCCGCCGCGCTGAAATTCGCGGAAAAGCTCGCCGGGAAAAAAGTGCTCACCGTCATCTCGGGAGCGAATCTCGATTTCGGAATGCTCGGCGTCATCACGCGCAACAGTCAGGTCAACGGCGCGCATCGGCGCTACCTGCGCGTGCGCATCCCGGAACGCCCGGGCGCGTTGCTCGCCGCGCTCGACCGCGCGTTCACCGCTTACAACCTGCTCGAATTCCAATACGGGAAAACGGATTTGAAAAGCGCGTGGTTCACGCTCGGCGTCGCCGTCAGCGAAGCGCAATTTGACGAGCTCACGGGAAGACTCGATGCGAAAAAAATCGAATGGAGCAACGTCACGAACGATGCCGACGTGCAATTCCGCGTCATTCCCTACGACGAAAAACTGTTGCACAATCCGGCGTTTCTGCGGCTCGACTTCTACGAACGCTCCGGCGCTCTCGCGGACTTTTTGAAAAAATATCTCAGCGAGAACGAAAACATCTGCTACTTCAACTACCTTTACACGGGCGAACGCGTCGGGCGCGCGCTCATCGGAATCGAATTTTCCGACGATGCCGCGCGGGAACGCTTCCTCGCCGTTCTGCCCGCAACGGGCGAAGGTTTCCGCTCCTGCGAAATCGTAAGAGGCGATGCGGCGGTGCGGCTCGGCGGGAAGCCCTGAGGCGCACGTTTCGGCTCGCAACATTTTTTCAAAAAAAGCTTACGAAAACGAAACCATGAATCCGACGGGAACACCGGGCGTGCTCGACGAAAACACTTTTCGCACAGCCGTGCGTGAACGGCGCGGGAACGATGCGTTCTCCGAAAGCCGCGAATGCTCGTGGGCGGATTTCAAAGTGCTTCCGATGCCGAATCGGCGCATGGAGGAATGGCGTTTCGCTTCGCTTTCGCAGCTGAATTTCGGCGATTTTTCGTTGCCGGGAAAAATTTCCGCGGGAACGGCGGCGGCGCTCGTCGAGCGTTCCCGCGTTGTGCCCGAAACGGCGGGAACGCTCGTGTTCGCGGACGACACGCTCATCGCCGCAACGCTCGATCCGGAGCTCGCCGCGCGCGGAGTCGTCTTCGCGCCGATACGCGAGCTTTCGCCGGAAGCGCGTCTCGCCGCAAAACCGTATTTTTTTGTTTCCGGCGGCGGCATCTGCTCGGAAAAAATTTCCGCGCTTCATCGCGCCTACACGGACGGCGGAGCGTATCTGCTGCACGTTCCCGCAGGGCTGAAAATCGAAAAGCCCTTCGTCGTGCATCATTGGAATTCGACGGCGGGAACGGCGACGTTCCCGTATGCGCTCGTCATTGCGGAAGAAAATTCCTCCGTCGTGTTTCTCGATTTTTTCCGCTCGGAAAATGAAGCGCCGGAAAAAGCTTCGCGCGGGAACGCCGCTCGTGCGCTGACGATTTCCCGCCTCGAAATTTTCGCAAAAGCCGGCGCAAACGTTTCCCGAAAATTCGTGCAGGAAACTTCCGCCGACACCGATTTTTATCAGCAGGAGTGGACGCACGTGCACGAAAACGCGACCGTGCGCGGGATCACGCTCAACCTCGGCGCGCGGCGTTCCCGCACGACAACCGAGCTGCGGCTCGAAGGCAAAGGCGCGCGCTCCGAGCTTTTTTCGCTCTCCGTTGCCGACGGCGAACAGGAAGCGGATCAGCGCACGATGCAACGCCACATTTCCTCCGACGCGACGTCGAATCTGCTTTTCAAAAACGTATTGCTCGACCGTTCCCGCACGATTTTCGGCGGCTCAATCGTCGTCGCGCCCGCCGCGCAACGCACAAACGCCGTGCAGTCCAACCGCAACCTGATTCTCTCGCCCGACGCGGAATCGCATTCGCTTCCCGGGCTCGAAATCGACGCCAACGATGTCAGTTGCTCCCACGGCGCGACCAACGGAACGCTCGACGCCGAGCAGCTTTTCTACCTGCTCCAACGCGGCGTTCCCGAGACGGAAGCGCGCGCCTTGCTCGTGCGCGGATTTTTCGAGGAAGTAATCGGGAAAGTCGAATCTCCCGCCGTCGCGGAAACGCTACGCGCGGCAGTTTCCCGAAAATTCGGGCAATAAGTCCTTTTCCCGCAGGCGAAAAAATTATTCGCCCTGCTGGACTTCGGAAATGACTTCGTTCGCGGCAGCGAGCAAATCGACCGCCTTGCGATTCATGTCTTTCGTGTAGGCGTTGCGCGCCATCGTAATCGCCGCGCAAGTGCCGTAGCGGTTGCTCGAACCGTGCGCCTTGAAAACAAGCCCGTTCAATCCGAGCAACGGCGCACCGCCGAAACGCTCCGGACGCAACTGCGATTTGATTTTTTTCAAAAGCGGCAAAAGCATCAGCGTTGCGCCGATGTAAAACAGATTGCGCTTCACTTTCCCGCCGACGACGTCTTTCAGCATGTACACGAGCCCCTCAATCGTCTTGATGAGAATGTTGCCCGTGAAACCGTCCGTGACGATTACGTCCACATCGCTCTGAAAAACATCGAAACCTTCAACGGGACCGACGTATTCGAACCAGTCGAAACGCTCGTTCAGCGCTTTGAGGTAGGCGTGCGTGCGGTTGATGCGATCGCCGCCCTTGCCTTCTTCCGTGCCGACCGTGAGCAAGCCGACCTTCGGTTTTTTCGTGCCGAGAATCGAAATGGAATAAAGAGAACCGAGAACGGAATTGTGCACGAGCTGTTCAGGCGTCGTTTCCGGATTCGCGCCCACGTCCACGACAACGGAATATCCGGTCTTGCGCGGCAAAATCGCAGAAAGCGCCGGACGCTGCACGCCGGGCATAAGCCGCACCTTGAGCGTTCCCGCGCCGACGAGCACCTTCGTGTTGCCCGTGGAAACAACGGCGTCCACCTCGCCCGCTTTCAACATTTCAAGCGCAACGATCATCGAAGAATTTTTCTTCGATTTCATCGCCTGCATGGGTTTGTCTTCCATGCCGATGATGTCCGGCGCATGGCGAATTTCGATGCGAGAATCTCCGGCAACGCCGACGGACTTCACCAATGCGCGAAGCACGTCCTCCTGCCCGACGAGGATGAGCTTATCGCCCGCTCCGAAATTTTTCAGAGCGAGCGATACGGCATGAACGACCTCCTCGGGTCCCTTGTCGCCGCCCATGCAATCGACGGCGATACGGTATGTCTGCGTGTCTGTTTCCATTACAACGGGAACGTTACGCCGAACGCTCCTTCAAAACAAACCTTTTTCGCCTCGACGGCGAAAAGTATGAGCCGATTAAAGATCGACTTCGACGACCTTGCGGCCGCGATACGTTCCCGTGGCGGGATTGACGCGGTGCGGGCGGACGGCGGAACCGTCGGAATCCTTGGCGAGAATCGGCGCCTTGAACTGATTGGCTCCGCGGCGAAGAGCGCTGCGGCGTTTGGACTGTTTGCGTTTCGGTTGTCCCATGGCAAAAGTGTACTGGTGTTAATGAATTAAAATGAACTGTGAATTTTGATTTTCCGGGAACGGCGCGTCAAGCCCGTTTTTATTTTGAATTTGCGGGAACGGGACTCGCGGGAACGCCGTGCAAAGCGTAATCCAAAAGCGGTTCCAACTCCAACGCGGCGATGCGGCGCTGAAAATTTTCGTCGCTCAACATTCGTTTTACGCGGTCATCGGAAAGCAGCGCGTCCACGTCGCAAGCGTCGAGCATCCGCTGAATTTCGGGATCGGCGAGCACGGGATAAACGGCGGGATCGGTGACGATCGAACGGATTTCGGGCATTTGCAGAAGCCGTTGTTGCGCCGTGCGGGAACCGAGCACGTCGAGCGCCTTGCCGACGACGCGAGCGGAGGCTTCCGGGAGCGGACTCCAATTTTTCAAAAATTCAAAACTCGGATAGAGCGCGGCGGAATTTTTCGCGGTCGCCGCCCACGACAACATTCGCCCGACGAACGATTTTTCCGCGCCCGGCCGCAGGGAAAGGTAAGTTTCGCCGAGCGTTCCCGTGACGACGATGCAAAACAGCGCAAACGCGCTCCAAAATATGGCGGTCCAACATCCGACGAGTGCGCCGAGCACGGGATGCTCGGGTTCTCCCGTTTTTTCGGAAACCTGCCCGCGTCCGAGAGTCCACAAAACACTGTAAACCGGCACCCAAACGAAAAGGCAGAGCAACACGCCGCCCGCCGCGCCGCGCAAAATCCACGGCACGCCGACGAGTCCGAGACACGCGTGCCCGAACGCGTTCCCGAAAAACCACGCAACGACCACCGCGATTACGATGGCGCACAGCGGCGCGAGTTGCCGCACGGGACCGCGCCAGTAGCCGCGTCGCGACATCACGAACATGAACGCGAAAAACGCCAGCGTGAGCACGATCTGCACGAGACGGCTTCCCGGGAACGCCGTCTCCATAAGTGCGGACTCTCCGCCCGAACTGACTGCGACAAAAAACATTTTCCCGCAAGAAAACACGCGCCGAGCCGAAGCTTAGCCGAGAATTTTCCGAATTTGCCCTTCCCGCGCTTCGACGCTTTCCGCGAGTTTGAGCTGCACGAGCGCGCGTTTGAGATTGTGTTCCTTGTGGCGCGTCTTGAAATACACGTCGCCGGCAAGATAATCCGCGAAAAAGCGGATGCCGAGCTCCAGCGGAAGAATCCGAATCGCGTCAAACATGAACGCGTGGTCGTCGTTCGTGAAAAAGTCGTTGGCGAAAGACATGTAGCCCCGATAAATCGCCGAAAACAGCTCCGTATCGAAAAATACGGAATGAAGATCAATCGCATCTTCTCCGGCGGGATTGCAGCACGAACGGATGGCGTCGCCGATGTCCGCGTGAACGAGTCCCGGCTGAATTGTATCCAAATCGACGATACAGGTGCCCTTGCCGGTTTTTTCGTCGATGAGAATGTTGCCGACTTTGGGATCGCCGTGCGTGGGACGCAGGCGCAACCGCCCGTCCTTTTTCGCATTTTCGAAAACGGAACAAAAATCGCGACGCGCCTCGATGAATTTCAGGCAATATTGCGCTTCGCGGGAATGCTTGAGCAAATCCTGCGCGAGCGGAGTCGTCAGCGCCGCGTCCATCTGTGCAAGATAGCCCGGCGTGATATGGAAACCCTCGATTGCGTAGGAAAGCTGCTCGCAAGGAATGTCGCTGATGAGTTTCTGAAAATGTCCGAGCACCGTTCCCGCCTCGTAGGCATGATCCGGAGACTGCACTTTTTCATAGGAAACGGCGGAAGCGATGTTGGAAATCGCGCGCCAAAGATCGCCGTCGCCGTCCAGATAAAAATCGTTCCCGTCGAGCGTCTGAATAATTTTCGGCAACTGCCAGATGCGGTCGGAATGCTTGTTGATTTCTTCCAATTTTTTGTGGCAGACATCCGTCACGATGCGCATGTTGCGCATGATGTTTTCCGGGTGCGGGAACACCGCGCGGCGCACGCGTTGGAGAATGAAGCGCTCTTCCGAAAACGTCGTGCGGAAAATGGCGAGATAGGTGTCGTTGACGTTCCCGCTACCGAAAGGTTCCACGGAAACCAAGTGCCCGGCGACGGAAAATTGTTTGGCGATAAGTGATGCTCTCATTTTTTGTTCGTCTGAATTTTGTGTTAGGGAAAAAGTCGTCGAAGTGTTCGAATTTCGGGCACTATTTTCCCGAAACCGTCGCGAAACGCAAAAAGAAAATCCTCGACGCTTCTTTTTTTCGCGAATCCCGATGCAAGAAAAAAGGCGTCCCGCGGACGAGCGCGGGAACGCCTTCTTTTTCGGGAAAAACCTTCCGCGACAGCGGAAAATTATTCTGCGGCGGGAGCGGGAGCGGCTTCTTCCTCGGCGGGAGCGGCCTTCTTGCCCTTTTTCGCCTTGGGCGCGTCCTCTTCGACGACTTCCGGATTTTCGGAAACGATTTCGACGGAGATTTCGACGGAAATTTCCGAGTGAAGTTTGACCGAAGCCGTGTGTTTGCCGAGCAGTTTGATCGGACCGTGCGGCAGGTGAATCTGCTTGCGCGCGATTTCGAGCCCCTGTTCCGCAAGCTTCGCGGCGATGTCCGCCGTAGAGACGGAACCGAACAGCTTTCCGCCTTCGCCGGTTTTGACGGAGAACGTAAGCTCCGTGCCTTCGAGCTTGGCGGCGAGCGCCTTCGCTTCGTCGAGCTCCTTCGCTTCGCGGATCGCGCGCGCCTTTTTGAGCGCCTCGATCTGCTTGCGATTCGCCTGCGTCACGGGAACGGCGATGCCCTGCGGGAGCAGGTAGTTGCGCGCGTAGCCGGCGCGAACCTTGACCTGATCGCCTTCCGCGCCGAGTCCGGCGAGCGGTTTTTTCAAAAGAACTTCTGAGAGTGCCATGATTTTTGCTTTCTTAAATCGTTAAACTTTGTGTATTGCTTTTTTTAATTAGAACGGGATGTCTTCTTCGATTTCGGGAGCCGAAGCCGCCGGAGGCGGCGGCGAAGACGGACGCGATGCGGCGGCGGCGCGGCGCGGCGGCACGGAAGCGTCCTCGTAATCCTGCGTTCCCGCGGAGGGCGCGCTACCGCGCGAACCGAGGAACG
The DNA here is from genome assembly GCA_963620895.1 of Bacteroidaceae bacterium. GTDB lineage: Bacteria > Verrucomicrobiota > Verrucomicrobiia > Opitutales > UBA953 > Spyradosoma. The sequence continues at coordinate 43,695 of CAVFCB010000001.1, forward strand.
TAAAGTTTTCGAGAACGACGCCGAGGCGGGAACGCTTTTCGCCCGAAGCCTTGTCGTCCCACTGATCCAAGCGCAAACGCCCCTCAACGAGAAGCGGTTGCCCTTTCGTGCAGTATTTCGCGATCGTTTCGGCTTGTTTGCCGAAAGCATCGATTTCGACATACGTAACCTCTTCCTTGGTTTCTCCGTCCTTGCCGGTGTAACGACGATTGACGGCGAGCGAAATCCGTGCAACGGAGTTCCCGCTCGGAAGCGTGCGAAGCTCGGGATCCCGAGTCAAGTTCCCGACGAGAATGACTTTATTGAAAGAGGCCATTGTAAAATCCCTTCGTTTTGAAATCCGAATCGTGCGGCGCTCAGAGGCTCTGGACAAGGATGCGCTTGACCGAGCGGTCGAGGCGCAGCTTTTCGCGGAACGCGACCGGGAGCGATTTCGGAGCCTCGATGTCGAACTGCGCGTACGGCGCATTCGGGAGGCGGCGATCGGTGATGCGGACAAAGTCCTTCACGCCGAGGTTTTCGACTTTTTCGACTTTCGCGCCGAGCGTTTCGAGCAGCGATTTCATCTTTTCGATGAGCGTTTCGACCGGTTCCGCATAGTTGCGGAGATCGTAGATCATCGTCAGGCGATATTTGTTAAGATCGTTCATTTTTCTGATGTATGTTTAAGGTGTTCTGTGCGGCGACGAGTCCGCGCGAGGCGAGAAGCTCGAGGCCATAAATGTAATGTTCCGTCCGCGAGGCGAAAAGCGCCTGCTCTTCCGGAGTCAGTTTGCCCAATACGAAATCGGCGAGATCCTGTTCGCGGTGAATCTTCGGACCGATTCCGATGCGGACGCGCATGAACGCGTTCCCGCAACAGCGAATCAGACTTTTGATTCCGTTGTGTCCGCCGTCGCCGCCGCCGAGAGAAATTTTGAGCGTTCCCGGAGGCAACGTGATGTCGTCATAGACAACCGCGACTTCGGAAAAGTCGATTTTTCGGAAACGGGCGAAAGCGCCGACGCACTCTCCGCTGTCGTTCATGTAAGTAGTCGGCTTTGCGAGCCAAAGCGGGGCGCCGCAGAACGCGGCTTTTGCAAATTCGCCTTTGAGTGCGGGTTCCGCGCTGAAAGAGACGCCGAGCTTTGCGGCCCATGCGTCCACGGCGCGAAATCCGGCGTTGTGGCGAGTATTCGCGTATTCCCTGCCGGGATTTCCCAACCCGACTACTAATGAAACGGGCATAAACTCTGGAAAAGAACAGTTGCGTTCCCGCGGGAACGCGGACCAATCGAAACAGAAAATTCCGTTGTTCGGTTATTTCTGTTCGGCGGGCGCCGCGGGAGCGGCGGCGGCATCGGTGGCAGCGGCGGCATCGTCCGCAGGAGCTTCTTCGGCGACTTCTTCTTCCTGCGCGAAGCAGACCGCGATCGTCGAATTTTGGTTCGGCGGGAACGTGACGCCTTCGATCGGCGGGAGCGCCGAGATGTGAATGCTGTGTCCGGCGTGCAGTTCCGAAACGTCCACTTCGATGAACTCCGGAAGATTCTTCGGAAGGCAACGAACCGTAATCGAAGGAATAACTTCGAGCGTGCCGTTTTCCGCAAGCACCCCGACGGCTTCGCCCTTGGCGTGCACCGGGATGACCGTCGTCATTTCGACGTTCGGATCGACCTCGAGAATGTCGATGTGGACAATCTTCTGCGAGAGCGCGTTGCGCTGGTAGTCCTTGATGATCGAGAGCTTCGCGGACGCGCCTTCGATGGCGAGCTCGACGAGCGCCGCAGAGGAACCTTTCGCACGCATCAGTGTGCGGAATTCGACTGCGTCGATGCTGATCGGCAGGTTTTCGTCTTTCCCGTAGATGATGCCGGGAATCCAGCCCGCATTGCGGAGGCGACGAGCCGGACCTCGTCCGATCCCGTCGCGGGACTTAACATTGAGTTTATATTTTTTCATGATTTGTCGTGCGCCTGTGAGTCACGGGCCCGCGTTTTTGCGGCCGCACCTCGACCGGGCGCGCGGTCGAGAAATGAAGTGCGTTAATCTACGCCGATGCCGCAACGCGTGCAACCGTTTTTTTCACGTAAAAAAAATTCTGTTCACGCCGCCGCCGCGCGGATTAAATACGCGACACTATGAAAGCACTGATTACGGGAGCGAGCGCGGGAATCGGACGGGAAATCGCAAAAGTTCTCGCAGAACGCGGATGCGAGCTCGTTCTGTGTTCCCGCGACGAGGAAAAACTTCGCGCGCTCGCCGCCGAGTTGCCCGTTCCCGCGCGCGTCATTGCGCTTGATCTTTCCCTTGAAGAAAACTGCCGCCGGCTTTACGCGGAAACGAAAAACGACGGGATCGACATTCTCGTGAACAACGCGGGATTCGGCGTTTTCGGGCAATTTTGCCGTGCGCCGCTCGAAACGCAACTGAACCTCATCGACCTGAACGTGCGCGCCGTTCACACGTTGATGTTCCTTTTTTTGAAAGATTTTCGCACGCGCGGGAACGGCTACGTGATGAATGTTTCATCCGTTGCGGGCTTCTTTGCCGGTCCGATGATGTCCGCCTACTACGCCTCGAAAAATTACGTCACGCGCCTCAGCGAAGCCGTTGCGGAAGAGCTTCGGCGGGAACGCTCGCAGGTAAAAATTTCCGTGCTTTGCCCGGGACCGGTAAAAACGGGCTTCAACGCGCGGGCAGGCGTAAAATTCAATCTGCGCAGCGCCGATGCGCACGCCGTCGCCGTCGCCGCCGTGAACGGCATGTTCGCGGGAAAACTTCTCGTCACGCCCTCGCTCGGCTACCGCACGCTCGTTTTTCTTTCCCGCTTCCTGCCGCGCTCGCTTGTCACGCGCATCGTCTTTTCGCTCCAATGCAGAAAAGGCGCCTGAATCCGGGCACAAAAAAACTCCCGCGCGGGAACGCGGGAGTTTTTTTGCGCCGAAGCGGACAGATGCTCAGCGGCGACGACGAGCGAATTTGCTCTGGAACTTGTCCACGCGACCGGCGGTGTCCACGAAGCGTTTTTCGCCCGTGTACGCAGGATGCGAATCCGCCGTGACATCGCGCGGGATCACGCAATATTCAACTCCGTCGATAACTTCCTTTTCCTTGGAAGAAAGCACGGACGTCGTGAGAAACTTGCGCCCCGTGGAAACGTCGCGGAAGCACACGAAATTAACGGAAGGATGAAGGTCTTTTTTCATGATCTGAATATCCTTTGCTCAAAAATTTTTCAAAAATCGACGCAAGGCGAATTAGCCCTGACGCGCCTTGTAGCGCGGGTGCGTCTTGTTGATGACGTAAACGCGACCGCGACGACGAACGACCTGACAGTTCGGATGGCGGTGCTTGAGCGACTTGAGTGAAGATGAAACTTTCATTGTATCTGTCCCTGTAAATTAAATGAGAGAGCGATGAAACAGATTCGGCGAACGAATGTCAACGGCTTTTTTGCGCGATGCATTTCCGCAATTTTGCAAAGCGTGCCCCGAACCTTTTTTCCGTTGTCGGTTTTCAGTTGTCGGTTGCTCTCCGTCGCGGGAACGCGCATACTCGCGCGCACTATGAATTCTCAGATACAAGAAGAAGTGCTGCAGATTTTCAAAAACAGCGGCGCGCTCCTTTCGGGGCATTTCATTTTGCGTAGCGGCTTGCACAGCGCGAATTATTTTCAATGCGCGCAAGTATGCCAATACATGGACAAAGTCTCGCGGCTTGTCGAACTGTTGCTCCCGAAGCTGAAAGGGCTCGGCGCGGAAACGGTGCTCGCTCCCGCGATGGGCGGACTCGTCGTCGGGCAGGAAATCGCGCGACAACTCGGCGTGCGTTTCATTTTTGCGGAAAAGGAAAACAACCGCCTCGTGCTGCGGCGCAATTTCAAAATCAATCCGGGAGAAAAAATTCTCGTCGCCGAGGACGTTGTTACGCGCGGAGGTCGTGTAATCGAATGTGCGGAAATCATCCGCGCGTGGGGCGGCGTTCCCGTAGCGTGCGCGATGCTCGTGGATCGCTCCGCCGGGAACGCGACTTTGCCGATGCCCGCAGTTTCGTTGCTCGAACTTTCTTTCCCGACGTATCCCGCCGATGCGCTCCCGCCGGAGCTCGCCGCGATTCCCGCGACGCATCCGGGCAGCTGATTTTTTCACGGTTCCCGCACATGAAGACCGAATTCCGCACCTCCGCGCCGCGCCTGCCGAAAAAATTCAATCCGGTTCCGTTCGCGTATCATCAGGAGCTCGAGCTTGAAATCGCGACGCTGACGAATCTCGGAGAAGGCGTTGCGCGGCACGACGGATGGGTCGTCTTCGTTCCCGGCGTGCTTCCGGGTGAACGCGTGCGCGTGAGCATCTGGCACAACGCGAAAAATTTTTCCCGCGCGGATCTCGTCGAAATTCTCGTTCCCGCGAAAAATCGCGTTGCGCCGCGTTGTCCGCTCTTCGGCACTTGCGGCGGTTGCCAATATCAGAATCTCGACTACGCCGCGCAGCTTGAATGGAAAACGCGACAAGTCGCCGAGCTGTTTGAGCGCATCGGCAAAATTTCCTTTCCCGTTGCGCCCTGTCGCGGCTCGCCGAAACAATACGGCTATCGCTCGAAAATCACGCCGCATTTCGAACGCCCGCACAACGGCGAAACAAATTTCCCCATCGGATTTCTCGCCGCGGGAACGGCGCGACGCATCACGGACGTTCCCGCGTGCCCGATTGCAACGGATGCCGTGAACGCCGCGCTCCCGCAGTTGCGGGAAAACGTTCGTGCGCGGGCCGCTCGCGGAGAATTTCGCAAAGGCGCGACGTTGCTCGTGCGCGAAACGCTTGAAGGAATCGCCACCGATCCCAAAGCTCCCGTCTCCGAGCGCGTCGGCGAGCTCACGCTGAAATTCGTCGCCGGAGATTTTTTCCAAAACAATCCGTTCATTCTGCCGGAATTCGTCGATTTCGGAGTGCGCGCGGCGCGCGGGAACGGCGATTGTAAATTTCTCGTGGATACATATTGCGGGAGCGGGCTTTTTGCGCTTTCCGCGGCGAAGCATTTCGAACGCGTGCTCGGAGTCGAAGTCAGCGAAGACGCCGTCGCAAAGGCGCGCGAAAATGCAACGGCAAACGGGCTCGCGAATTGCGCGTTCTCGGCGGGTTCGGCGGAAACCATCTTTGCGGAAGTGCCGTTCCCGCCGGAACAAACGGCGATTATCATCGATCCGCCGCGCAAAGGATGCGACGAAGCGTTCATCGCCCAGTTGCTCGCGTTCGCGCCGCGCCGCATCGTGTATGTTTCGTGCGGACCGGACACGCAGGCGCGCGACCTTCAACGCATTCTCGCCGGCGGCGAATACGCGCTCGAAGCCGTGCAACCTTTCGATCTTTTCCCGCAGACGCGCCACATCGAAAACATCGCCGTCCTCGCGCGAAAATAATTTTTTGTCATGAGAAATTTCATCCTCGCCATCGCATTGCTCATCGTTGCCGCGTTGCTCGGCGTCATTTTCTACGTGCGCGTGTTCACGCGGGCGGAACCGCAATTCACCGCGACGTTGGAAAGCATCGTTCCCGCGAAAATTGAGGGCTGGAAAGTCGAAGAAATTCCGCTCGCGGAAACGGAAGGCATGCGCCAATACGTGGGCAAAATGCTGAAATTCGACCAATACATTTCCAGAAAATTCCGCAAAGGCGATCTGACGATTGTTTTTTACGCCGCCTACTGGGAACCGAACGGAAAAACGCCTTTCGACGCGGGCGGGCACAATCCCGATTCGTGTTGGGTCAACTTCGGCTGGTCCCGCGATGCGCGCACTTATTCCAACACGGGGAAAAAACTCGGCGGGCGCGAGCTCGTGCCGTTCGAGTTCGGCATTTACTCCAAGGACGGCGAACGCCAGCCCGTGATTTTCTGGCATCTCGTCAACGGCGTGCCTTTCATTTACGAAACGCAAAAAGCCGGCTGGCGGGAAGGTGTCGCCGGCGCGATTGAGCGCGCGAGCGTGCGCATGGAAGACTTTCGTCGGCTCGGTCTGAATCAACGGCGGGAACAGATGTTCATCCGAATTTCGTTCCCGAATCAGGATTTCGAAAAAGTTTTCGCAAATCCCGATTTTCGCGACTTCATGCTCTCCATCGCCCGCCTCGGAATTTTTACCGACGAACCGTGGCGATGAATTAAAAAAATGGGCAACGGCAACTCCGGAGGAAAAAATTTCGGAACGGCGGCGTGGGCGATTTACGACGTCGGGCACACGGCGTTTTCGATGCTCGTGCTCGCCGTGATGTTCCCGATTCTTTTCAACGAACATTGGAGCACGTCTCTTCCCGCGCCGAGCGAAAAAACGTTCTGGTATTCGCTCACGTTGGCGGCGGCGAGCATTCTCGTTGCCGCGCTTTCGCCGTTGCTCGCGGTCATCGCGCAACGCGGCGGACTGCGAATGAAATTTTTCCGCGTGCTCGCGGGAACGGGCATCGTCGGCATGGCGGCGCTCGCGCTCGTCGGCGAAGGTCGCTGGCAGTGCGCCTCGCTGATTTACGTCGCGGCAGCCGTCGGATTTTTCGGCGCGAATCTTTTTTACGACTCGCTGTTGCTCGACGTTGCGCCGCCGGAGAAACGCCACGTTGTAAGCGGCGTTTCGTTTTCTCTGGGCTACCTCGGCGGCGTAATTCTGCTCGTAGGAATTTTCGCATGGACGAAATTTTTCGGCGCGGAACACGGCTACACGCCGCTGTTCGTGCTCGGCGCGGCGTGGTGGTTCATTTTTGCGTTCCCGTTGCTTGCCCGACGCGAAACGACGCCGCCGCTCGCCGTCGCGCCCTCTGCGGGAACGCGTTCCGCGCTCGCCGCGCTGCGCGAAACCTGCGTTGCTTTTTGGCGGGAACGCAAAGTGCGTTGGTTCATGCTCGCTTATTTTTGCTACATCGACGGCGTGCACACCATCATCACGAGCGCCGTGCGCTACGGGAACGCGCTCGGATTTTCCCGCGAAGATCTTTTTCTCGCGCTTTTCATCGTGCAGATTTTCGGCGTTCCCTGCGCAATGATTTTCGGTTGGCTCGGAAAAATTTTCGGAGCAAAACCCGTGCTTTTCGCCGCGCTTTCGCTCTACGTCGGCGTCGCTTTCTACGGCGCGATGATGCCGACGGGAACGATCGCGCTCGCCGGCTTCGACGTTTCGCCGATGTATGTGCTCGCCGCGCTCATCGGCATGGTGCAAGGCGGCGTGCAGGCGCTTTCGCGCTCGTTTTTCGCAACGCTCATTCCCGCCGGACGCGAAGTTTCCTTCTTCGGATTTTACTGCATGATCGGACGTTGTTCGACGATTCTCGGACCGCTCATTCTCGCAGGAATCGCCGCCGCGCTTCCCGCCGGCGAGGACGGACTTTTTTCCACGCGCGCGGGAATCGCCGCGCTCACGCTTCTTTTCATCGTCGGGATGCTTTTGCTGTCCAAAGTAAAAACCGCATCGCGCTCAAATGAAACCGCCTGAAACCATGCTCACGGGACCGTATAATCTGAACACGACGCGCGAACTGCTCGCGGAACTTTCGCATTCGCCGAAAAAATGGCTCGGGCAGAATTTTCTCACGGACGGGAACATCGTGCGCAAGTCGCTCGAACTCGCCGAGGTGCGCGCGGGCGATGTCGTCGTCGAAGTCGGTCCCGGACTCGGAACGCTCACGACGACGTTGCTCCAAGCGGGCGCGCACGTTTTCGCCGTCGAGCGCGATGCCGTGCTCGCCGCGCATCTGCGGGAACGCGTTGCGCCGCATTACGCGAAAACCTTTGACTTGCTCGAAGGCGATGCGATGGATTTTCCGCTCGCCGCGTTCCCGAAAAAAGAGCCCGCGGGAACGCCTTTCAAAATTGTCGCCAACCTGCCCTACGCGATTTCCACGCCGTGGATGGACGCCGTTCTCGAAAGCGGCGCGCTCCCGCAGACGCTTGTGCTCATGCTTCAACAGGAAGCGGCGGATCGTTTTACTGCCGCGCCCGGCACGAAACATTACGGCGCGATTGCCGTTTTTCTCGAAGCCGCCTACGAGCGCGCGCCCGGGCATCGCGTTCCCGCGCGTTGTTTTTTTCCGCCGCCGAAAGTGGATTCGTGCTTGCTTCACCTGCGCCTGCGGGAACGCCCGACGCTCTTCGAAAAAACGACGCGCCGCCTCATCCGCGAAGTTTTCATCTACCGCCGCAAACAGCTCGGCTCAACGTTGCGCAAAACGGCGACCGCCGCCGGCGTTCCCGCGGAAAAAATCGAAACGTGGCTCGCCGCGCTCCCGCAGTTCGGCGCGAACGCGCTCTCGCGCCCCGAATGCGTTCCCGCCGCCGCGTGGATTGCGCTGAACGAGCTTTTGAAATGCACCGACTGAAAAATTTTCCCCGCCCCGCGATGTCCGAAGAAAACCCGAACCGCACCGATGCCGCGCCCGTTCTGCGCGTCGAACACGTTTCCGTGAATTTCACGCGACGCACGGGAACGCGCGGATTTTTCGGCTTCGGGAAAAAGGAAATTTTCACGGCGGTGAACGACATTTCGTTTGAAATTCCGCAGGGAAAAACCGTCGGACTCGTCGGCGAAAGCGGTTGCGGAAAATCCACGCTCGGACGTGCGATTTTGCGGCTTCAAAGCATCGATTCCGGAAAAATTTTCTGCGGGAATGATGAAATTTCCCGCTTCCCGACGGCGAAAATGCCGCTCCCGCTTCGGCGAAAAATTCAGATGGTTTTTCAAAATCCCTACGCTTCGCTGAACCCGCGCCGCACCGTTTTCGACATTCTTTCCGAGCCGCTCGAAATTCATTTCCCGAAAATGTCCGCGCGGGAACGCGCCGAGGAAATCGCGCGACTGCTCGAACGTGTCGGGCTCGACGAAAAACTCGCGATGCGCTATCCGCACGAATTTTCCGGCGGGCAACGCCAACGCATCGCCATCGCGCGCGCGCTCGCCGTGAAACCCGAGCTTATCGTATGCGACGAACCCGTTTCCGCGCTCGACGTTTCCGTGCAGGCGCAAATCATCGCGTTGCTTCGCGAAATTCAGCGCGAAACAAACGTTGCGTATCTTTTTATCGCGCACGACCTCGCCGTCGTCGAAGATTTCTGCGATTTCGTTCTCGTGATGCACCGCGGGAGCATCGTTGAACGCGGAACTCCCGACGAAGTTTACGGCGCGCCGAAATCCGAATACACAAAAACGCTCCTCGCCGCCGTGCCTCGGCTTCCGGGTTGACGAATCGCGCCGCGCACGGCAAAAGAAAATCGCGCGTTCCCGAAATCCGCGCACAAAAAAAGCGTTCCCGCGAACGGGAACGCTTTTTTGTGCGCGAAACGCGACTCAGAGCGAGCCGGCGGAGCCGGGCGTATTCGCATCGGGAGCGGCAGTCGCCGCGCCTGTCGATTCCGTCGGACGCGAGGATTCGCGATAGAGCGTTCCCGCGGAGCTCATGAAGGTCGGAGTCGAGTAAATTTCCGCCGGAGACGTGCCCTTGAAGGAGGAAAGCGCCGTCGAACCGCCGCGGGAAATCAGGTTCCCGGTGATGAAGACGAGCAGGTTCTTTTTCTGCACCGCTTTGCTCGTGCCGCGGAACGCGGAACCGATGAGCGGGAGATCGCCGAGAATCGGCACCTTGTCTTCGACCGTGCGAATTTCTTCGCGCATCAAACCGCCGATGACCATCGTCGCGCCGTCCGCAATCGTGACGGAAGTCTTGACGCGGCGAATGTTGAAGACCGGCTGGTAATACGTCATCGGCATCGTGACGATCGTGGAACCGACCATCGAAACCGCCGTTCCGCCGTAGTCCATGAAACCTTCGAATTCCATAATCTTCAGATCGTCGATCGTGAGCTTGATGGAATTGTCGGCGTTGACCGTCGGCGTGACGTTGAGGATGATACCGACCTTTTCGAATTCTTCGGAAGTCGTGCGGTCGAACTGCGGGACCGCAGGCGCGATCGTGACCGAACCGCCGCCGCTGCTCCAATTCCCGTTTGAAGAATACGAAGAACCGGAGGAAACGTCCATCTGCGGATCGTCGTAAGAAGACGGGAAGTTGATCAACTGCGCGATTTCGATTTCGGCGGGCTGCTCGGTTTCGACCGTGAGGCTCGGAGCCGCCATAATGTCCGCTCCCGCCTTGTTGTCGAGAAGGTTCAGCAACAGATACACATCGTAATTGTCGAGCGTACCGATCTTGCCCATGAAGCTCGGAACCGTATCCGCAAAGACGCTGTCCGCCGGATTGGAAATTCCCGACGGTCCGTAATAGAGCGAGCCTTTGACGGACGGCACGGGATTGTCGTATTCGTAAACATCCGGCTCTGCGGTTTCAATGATGTTCCCGTCGTCGTCCGTCTGCACGTTGCGCGGGACCGTGAGCGTAATTTTCTTCGTTCCGGTATCGACGTCGTGAACTTCCTTCGCGCTGCGATTAAACGTTCCCGCGCGAATGGTGCCGTTCTTGGCGAGACGCCAGTTGGCGGTAACTTCGTGGAGAGCGGTATCGGAAACTTCGATGAATTTCGCCTCGATGTTGACCTGTTTGATGGAATCTTCGTCGAGTTTCTGAATCGTGCGGCGAATCTTGTCGATGACTTTCGGGTCGGAGTGAACGACGGCGAAGACGTTTTCGTCGCAAGTAATAGAATCTTCGGGGCCGAACTTGACGCCGCGCTTCTGGAAATAGAGCCGCGGGATATCGGTGTCGTCGATTTCGGTTCCGGAAGCGGCAGCGCCTCCGCCCCACGGATCGGCGCTCCCGCCCGCATCGGCGGCGGCGGCAGTGGCGTTCGCGCGATTGACGGACTTTTTCATCTTTTCGAAAGCGTTCGTCGAGGGAATTTCGACTTCGAGAAGATTCGTGTTGCCCATCGCGGGATGAACTTCGACGATGCCGTCGCGGATATCGTAAGCGTAATTGGCGCGACGCAGGATGAGGTCGAGCACTTTGGACAGCGGCTGGCGCTGAATGGAAAGGCTGATCGGCGGAAGGTCCTGAATATTTTTCACGCCTTCGGCGATGACGATGTCGATCCCGCGCCCGGTCGGGTCGTAGCTCTTGGCGAGCTCGTTCAACGTATCAATCGCGCTCTGCAAATCGGCATTGCGCAACGAAACGGTGATGAGCAGGCGATCCATTTTGAGCTTGAGCGGATCCTGATCGGCGTTCTTTTCCGCCGCCTTTGATTCGACGGAGAACGCGCGGGCGAGTCCCCACGCATTGCTGGCGGAATTGAGAAGCGTGGAGCGGGTGACGGAGTGCTCGTATGCGGCGGGATTGGCGAGAACGTTGTTGATTTTCAACTTCATCGCCTTCGCTTCCGTGTTGTTGGAATCGTAAAGCAGGACGTTGTCGTAGAAACGAAGCGCGCCCTGATAATCGCCGTAAAGGTAAAGCGCCTGTGCCTTGGCGAGAAGCGTTGCCGCCTCGCGTTCGTCACGTTCGAGCGAAGTGTTCAGCGTGTAGGGATTGTAAGCGTCCGCCGTTTTGCACCATTCGTCGAAATAAGTTTTCAGATTGAGATAGAAACGATGCTTGTCGCCGAGAAGATTGCGAACCTCGTTGAGATAGGATTCGGCTTCTTTCGGGGAGCGCTTGGCGATGGAGTCCTGAAAATATGCGCCGGAAACCTGTGCGCGGAGAAGTTTCACGCGCTCCTGCTCGGCAACGGTGGACGGGAGCACGGGAAGCACGGTGCGCGCCTTTTCGATATCGGCGAGCGCTTCGGGAAGGCGATGGCGACGAAGATTGTCGCTCGCGTTTTCGAGGTGGCGTTCCGCGGCGAGAATGTTGTTGCGGTTGCGATAACGCGCGGCGTCGATCATGTCCGCCGCGACCTCGGAGCCGTTCCCGCCGGCGCTGCGTTCGATGGCGCGCTGGCGAACAAGGGAGATTTTATCGCGGAAAGGAACGGAAGCGACGTTGTCCGGGAGCGCGGATTCCGCTTCGTCGAGAAGCGCGAGAGCGTCATTCGTGCGGCCGGCGGCGATGTAGCCGTCTGCCTTAAACAAAACGGCGTCCACTTCTTTGAAGACTTCCGAATAACGCTTTACGACGCGTTCCAACGCCGTGTCTTCCGAAGCGGCGGGAGCGGGAACGTCGGAACCGGCGTTATTGTTAAGCGGTGCGGTTCCCTCTTCGGCGAAAACGGCGGGAGCCGCGAAACCGGACGCGACCGTAGTCGTGACGAGGATTGAGGAAACCAGATTTTGGAGGCGCAGGAGCTTATTCATGCGAGGGGCGATTTCTCGTGGTGAGAGGTTGTTGTATTAAGGGGTTTAAATGCTTGGAGCGGGTACTGAAAAATTACTTTTTTCCGTTATTGCGGAGAGAGAACGCGTTCCGTTGTTTTCGGAGCTTTCGTCTTCTTGTCCACCTCGGAAGATTGTTTTTCAATTCTCGCTTCTTGGGCGGAAATGTCAAGTCCTTTAATGCGGAAAACATCGCCGCCGATGCGAATTTCGCTTCCGTTCCCGACGAATTTGAACGGCTGACCGGGAGCGTCCCGTCGGGAGATTTCGCGCGCGATGCCTTTCTTTCCGGGAAGGCGAGTTTCACTGTAAAGCCATTCCGAATTTCCGTCGGTGAAAATTGCTTCCGTGCGATTGGAATCGGCGACGGGAACGTTGGAAATCACGAACTCGCGAGGCGTGCGCCCGCGTTCATCGATTACGGTGGCGTCAAACGATTCCTTAAACGCGCCGGAAGCGTCCTTCCACTGATGAATGCGGAATGTTTTGAGCTTGGCGTTGGAATTCGGAATGGTCATGGGCGTCTCGGGAGTAAGAGAAACCGTGCGCTTGCCGTTGATGGTGATATCGCTCAACGCGATGGGCGCCGTGGTCTGAAGTCCGAAATTGAGCATACGCGTTTCCGGGCGTTTTCCGGAAATATCCGAGACGGAAAGCACGGCGGCATAGCGTCCGGGCGAAGTCTGTTCGGGCACCGGTTTCGTTCCCGCGGAATACGTGCTGATCACGAGACGGAATTTGGGATGCGAAAGCGATTTCAGCGTAAGCCCGAAAACTTCCTCAGGCGGCGGCGGAAGATCTTTCGCAAAATATTTTTTCTGTTTCGTGTCCCAACTGATTTCGGGAGCGGAGAAAAGATCGTAGTTCCAACCTTCCGCGAGATCGGGCGCGGGAGCTTTCCATACGACGGGCGCGGTTTTTTCGCCGGAGAAAGTGTCCTTCCACACGGGAACGTCCGCGCCTTCCGCCGGTTTTGCGGCAACGTTTTTCTTCGAATCGGGCGTAAGCGACACGTAAGCGGCAAGCCCGCCGACACAGGCGAGCAAAGCGACGACGAAAAGGATTTTGTCGGTGTTTTTCATGTCAAATTATTTCCCCTCGGGCTGTTCCGCAGGCGCGGATTTTTTTTCGACAGGCTGAATGTATTCGAAGGTCACGAGGAACTCCGAAGGCATTTCCGCCTGAACAACGAATTTTTCCGGCGCCGCGGGAACGACGACGGCGGGCGACGATGCGGCGGAAGCGGAATCGCCGGGCCCGAAAATGTCGAAATCATCCATCGCGGGCGCGGGCGTATTGTTCTCGCCGGGCGCGGGAACGGCAGGCGCCGGATTAAGCTGCAAACGCGCCGTTTCGACATCGGCGGGAGCGGCGGGCGAGACCGCGAAGTCGCGCACGTAAACCGGATATTTCCCGTCGGTGGAAAACGATGCGAGGAAGTTGCGCGCCACGGAAGTCGGCGCAACGAAGCAAATTTGAAACGCGAGCGCGTCCACTGCGTCCGCACGGCGAAGCGACGGGAACGGCGTCCCGCGCGTTCCCGCGCCGGAGAGCCGGAAAATGCCGGTGGCGGCGGAGGTGTCGGTTGCGGAAACGAAGATTTCGTCGCGCTGAAGCGGAACGGTGAGCGCGCCGTCTTTCGTGGGCAACTCGGAAGCCTCGCGACGCACGCCCTTGATCAGCAGAAACACGCGCTTGTCGGCGGGAAGCAAATTCGCATCCCGGAGCGAGCGTTCCGCCTCATTGCGAGCGGAAACGAGGCGATCGGAGAGAATTTGGAGCATCTGTTGCTCGGCGCCGAGCAAGGGAAGCGCTTCAACGGGGAACGAAAGCGCCCGCGAATCCTGCAAGTAGCGGGAGAACCCGAAAAACTTGGCGTCATCGGCAACCACGATTTTGTTGTCGTCAAGAGCTTTTATGCGCTTATCCGTCAACTGGCGAAGGTTGGAAACGAACGTATTGGTGTCCTCGGCGACTTTTCCCGTGTCCGCATCGCCGCCCTGTCCTTTAATTGCGCGAATCTTTTCGGCGATGGCGGCGGCGAGCACCTTGGCATTCGCTTTTTCCGTTTCGAGATTTTTCTCGGTCAGCGCAAACTCGGTCTTTCGCCCGGAAAGTTTCCTGATCGTTTTTTCATTTTTCTCAATCGAATCGCGGACGGAACCGTTGCGCACGAATTCCTTTATGCAAAATCCGACTCCGACGAGGAATATGAGCGCGAAAACGGAAACGATCGCCGTGAACGCTTTGTCTTTGGGGATGTTCATGGGTTAAATTCCTTTCTCCGGTTTCAGCACAAGCTTGAGCGTGAGCGTGGGGAAATTGGGGCGGAGAAAATCCGCTTGGTCCGTAAGTTTCTCCACGAATTCGGATTTTCTGAAGACGTCGAGCACGGCGCGACGGCGGGCGTTGAACGCCGCCGCATTGTGTTCCGGCTTCGCGCCGTCCACCTGCGGGATGAGCAAACGAAGTTTGAGCAAAACCTCGGTGCGCACGGTCGGCTTGGTCGCCGCGGCTTCTTCATCGCCGTATTCGGACTGCGTCGGCGCCTGCACGGTTCGGGAAACCGACAGACCGTCGATCCAAACGTGACGATTGGGAGAAACGCTTGTTTCGCCGTCCCCGGAAACCGTCGGCGCCTGCAACGCGGAAATCCGCGACTGAAGATCGGCGAGAAACGCATTCCACGCGCCGCGGGAAGCGAGAACGCCGTCGAGCGTTTCGGCAAATTGTGCGGCGGGAACGTTGCGTTGTTCGAACGCGGAAATTTCGCTCTGATAATTTTCCAACTGCTTTCTCCGTGCGCTGAGCTCGGAGTTTTCGGAATCGAGCGCATCGCACCGACCCTGCAAACCGAAGAAAAGCGGCAACGGCGCAAGCGCAAAAAGCAACGCCGCCGCGATGAAGAACGGTTTTTGCTTCGAAAAAGTGAGCGCGTCCGCAATCTGTTGCGGCAAAAGATTGACCTGCTTGTGGTCCGTGCCGAGAAGCTCGCTGGCATCGCCGATAACTTCCGACAACTGGAATCGCACGGAATCGAAATAACCGGCGTCCACGCCCGCCGCGACCTGCACGGGAGCGGTAGGTTCAAAGTATTCGACCGGAAGGTGTTGCGATTCCGCAAGCGAATCGGAAAGACCGGGAAGCAACGAGCCGCGCCCGGTAAGAAGAATCTTCACGGGAACGCCGGACGGACTCTGCCGCTTCTGATTGACGATGCGGCGCGTGATTTCCTGCCCGAGACGCCGGCAGAACGCCTGCGCGGATTCCCGAAGTTTGAGCACGTGCGGATCATCGTCCGCAACATCCATCGCCCCGGAAAAATAATTGACTTTAAGCCGCTCCGCCGCCGGGAACGGCTTGCCGAGCGAATCCGCAATCGACTGCGTCAGGAAGTTCCCGCCGACGGCGACGTTCTGAATGCTGAAACCCTCCGGAGTGACGAAAGTGAGATTGGTCGTGCGGGCGCCGACGTTCACGATGAGGACGTTTTCCGTCGCGTCCACGTTAAGGAAACGATACGCCTGATAATCGAGATTCGTGGACGGCTGGATAATTTCCGGCGTGATGCCGGAGCGAAGCATTTGCTGGGCGAAACGTTCCGCGTTCTCGCGCTTGATCGCGAAAAGAACGACTTCCGCCTCGACGCCGTCCGTCGAAATAATCTGGCTGTCCCAAACGAGATCGCCGAGCGGGAACGGGAATTTGTCCGCCGCTTCGAAAGAAATGATTTGGCGTTGCCGCGAAGCTTCGACCTGCGGCACCTTGACGTTTTTCGTCAGCAGCAAATGCCCGGGCGCAATGACGGTCGCGGCGCCTTTGAGCTTATATTTTTTGAAAATACCGCTCAGTGCGGAGGACGCGGCAAATGCCCACTCTTCCTCCTCCATGTAGTTATAAACGAGGTCTTCGACCACGAGCTTCTCGATAACGAGACTGCCCGCTTTTTCCGAGAAAACCGAAACGGAAACGTGCGTCGTTCCGCAGTTTACCGTAATTTTCTTTTTTGCGTTACTGCCCATCGGGTGTTGTGTTTATGAAATTGAACGTGAAAAAAATCTGCGCGGGAACGCCGTTTCCGCGCGGGAACGGCGAAATCACTGCTGAATCTCTTCGCGCAGAATCGTCGGAGAATCCTTTTTCGGCCAAACTTCGTAAGGCATATATGTCTGCGGAATGAGAAGCCCTTTCGTATCGGAAACGGCGCCCGAAGCTTCCGACTGGAATCTTTCGAACGTTTCCTTCGCCATATTGTTGGCGTAGGCTTCCGTGCCGCCGATTGCGTTGCGGAACATCAGCTTGCCGTCCGCCTTGTACAGCGGAACTTCCTCGCCGTTGCAAGTAAAGGAAACCCAATACACGAGCGGTTTCGCGGAGCCCGTCCACGCCTTTGCCGCCGCGCCGCCGCCGAGAATTTCGCGATCGACGATTTCGCCGGGAATGAAAAACCGAAGATAGCGGGATTTGTTGTCGATCTTCAGTCCGACCAACGAAACCGTGGCGCGATAGTAGGAAAACTTCGCGTTGTTCCCGACGCTTTCGGACGCCGTTTCGAGATCCGCCGCACGTTGTGCCGAAGAGCCTTTGGCGCGGGCGCCGGAAATCGACACGAGCGATTTCGGATAAACGAGCGTGAGCGTAACTTTCACGTCGTTCAGAAAAGAATTCTGCTGATACACCTGCCCGTACGGCTTCGCGCGGAAACGGATTTCCGACATGCCCCACTTCAACTGTTGGTCGAAATGCGGAACGTTCCCGGTCGTAAAGTCAACTTTTTCGACTTCGATCAGCGGCTGGGGTTTCGCTTCCTGCGCAAAAACGGACGGCATAAGCGTCGCGACGAAAGCAAGAATCGCAACAAAGGATTTTTTCAGAGGATTGTGCATAAATTACGGGGGATTGCGGGGTTAAATTCTGGCGAGAATTAGAGCCTCGCGGCGGATTTTTTTCAATCCTTTTTTTTGGCGAAACACGGCAACGGAACGAATACGCCGCTTCGGCATTTTTCAGCTTTTCTCCGTTCCCGCGAAGGCATAGCATTCCCGAATTACATTTTTTTCCGAAAATGATTACTTTCTTACTCGCAACGGCGGGGCTGATTCTGGGCTACGTCTTTTACGGCGCGTTCGTCGCCAAGCTTTTCGGGATCGATTCCTCGCGAACCGCGCCCGTCGATCGACTCAACGACGGCGTGGACTACATGGAAATTCGCCCGTGGCGCGCGTTCATGATTCAGCTGGTGAACATCGCGGGCCTCGGTCCGATTTTCGGCGCGGTGCTCGGCGCCGCCTACGGTCCCGCCGCCTATCTGTGGATCGTGCTCGGATGCGTGTTCATGGGCGCAGCGCACGACTTTTTCTCCGGCGCGATTTCGATGCGCTACGACGGTTGCAGCCTGCCGGAGCTCGTCGGGAGAATGCTCGGGAAAGGCGCGAAAAGCGCGCTGATTCCGTTTTCCGCGCTGATGCTGATGGCAGTCGGCATCGCATTCGTGAGCGGGCCGGCGAGCTTGCTCACGGAAATTTCCTCCAAACATTTGAGCCGCATTCCCGTGGATATGATTTCCGCCGACGGGATCGTTCTTCCTTTCGCGGGAACGCTGAGTTGGACGGCGATTTGGACGGCGGCGATCATCATCTACTACGTTTTCGCGGTGCTGTTGCCGATCGACAAAATCATCGCCAGATTCTATCCGATTTTCAGCATCACGCTGATTCTGATGGCGCTGGGCGTTTCCGGCGCGATGCTTTGGAAAACGTTCACGGGAACGCTCACGATCCCGGAAATGACGCTTGATTCGCTGAAAAATTTTCAACCCGATCCCGATGCAAATCCGCTCTACCCGATGCTTTTCGTCGTGATTTCCTGCGGCGCGATTTCCGGATTTCATGCAACGCAGACGCCGATGCTGGCGCGCTGTCTCAAAAACGAACGCTATGCGCGCCCGGTCTTCTACGGCGGCATGATCGCCGAAGGACTTCTCGCGCTGATTTGGGCGACTGCGGCAATCGCGTATTGCGGCGGCGCGGACAACCTGAACGCCGACATGCAAGCGGGGCAAACGCCGTCAACCATCGTGAACGCGATTTGCTCGGAATGGCTCGGAATGGTCGGCGCGATCGCTGCGATTCTCGGCGTCATTCTTTGCCCGATTACCTCGGGCGATACGGCGTTGCGCAGCGTGCGACTGATTGCGGCGGACGCGCTCGGCATTCCGCAAAAATCGATGCTGAGCCGCGTGCTCGTGTCGTTGCCGATTTTCGCAGTCACGCTCGCGTTGAGCCAAGTTCGTTTCGAAATCATCTGGCGCTACATCGGCGTGTGCAATCAAACGCTCGCGGCGATTACGCTCTGGGCCTGCTCAACGTGGCTCGCGCGGGAACACAAGCCGCACTGGGTGCTCAGCCTTCCCGCGACATTCCTGAGCGCGATGTGCACGACATATTTCCTGAGCGCGCCGCACGCGCTCGGCGGGCTTGCGCTGAACTACAACTTTTCGGTGGTCGCGGGAACGCTCTTCGCCGCCGCGTTGCTCGTGTTCTTCGTTTACCGCGTTGCCGCCGCGCGTTCCCGCGAAAATTGCGTTGCCGCCGCGCGTTCCCGCGAGGAAGACGCGTAATTTTCTGCGAAGAAAGGAGAGATTTCCGCCATGCCCGAAATTTCCGTTTCGGCAATTTTCACGGCGCTCGTTCCCATCGCGATTACGATTGCCGTCGGGTATTTTTTCCGCCGAAAAAACTGGGTGGATCAAACCGTTCAGGCGGGACTGATGCGCCTTGTCATTTGGGTTTTCACGCCCGCGCTCATCGTCAACCGCGTTCTCGACAATTCGTTGCTGAAAGATTTTTCCGTCGCGTGGAAAGTCGTCGCGGCAGGTTTTTTAAGCGCAACGCTCGGAATGATTATCGCCTTGCTCTGCGCACGATTTTTCGGAATTGACGACGCGAAGCGCCGCCGTGCGTTCGGCTACTGCTGCGGCGTGTACAATTACGGCTACATCGCGTTGCCCATCTGCATGTCGCTTTGCCCGAAAGAAACCGTCGGGCTGATGCTGCTCTTCAATTCCAGCATCGACGTCGCGATTTGGACGGTCGGCGTTGCGATCGTGAACGGGAGCGTTCGTCCGGCGGATCTCGCGAAATCCGTTGTGAATCCGATCTTTTTTTCGATGATTCTCTGCCTCGCGTGCAATTTCACCGGGATTTCGGGACACGCGCCGAAATGGGTTTTCGACGCGGCGGGAAGTCTCGGCGCCTGCATGATTCCTATCGGAATTCTGCTTGTCGGCATGTCGTTGCCCGTGCTGATGAACGGCTTTCGCCTGTGCGACGAACCCGCCGTTTCCGTCGGCGCGCTCATAATGCGGTTGCTTCTCATTCCCGCGCTGATGACCGCCGCCGCGCTCTTCGTTCCCGCGCTCCCGCAAGATCTTCGCTACGTGCTCATCATTCAGTCCGGAATGCCCGCGGCGATGATTTCCATCGTCATTCTGCAATACTACGGCGGGGACGCGCGACTCGCTCTGCGCGTGGTGCTTTCGACGTCCGTCGTCTGCATCGCGACTCTGCCCGCTTGGATAAAAACGGGATTTTGGCTTCTCGAAAAAATCCGGTAATTTTTTTGCTTGCGTCGTTCCCGCAAAAAGATTTTGATTCGCCTCACGTTTTTTCCATTGCTCAGGTGGTGAAATTGGTAGACACGTATGCTTGAGGTGCATATGCCGAGAGGCTTAGGGGTTCGAGTCCCCTCTTGAGCACCATTTCC
>CAVFCB010000001.1:64533-68562 GCA_963620895.1 Bacteroidaceae bacterium
AACAAAATCCCGGAAAATATGAGCAACGCGACGGGATCGCCGATCGGAGAAAGCAGCGCGCCCGCGACGAGAATTCCCGCGAACACCCAGCGCCACTTTTTCAAAAGCGTTTTTTTCGAAACGAATCCCATGCATTGCAGAAACACGACGACGAGCGGGAACTCAAACATAATTCCGGAAAAAAGCGTGAGCATCACGACAAACAGGTAATAATCCTCCGCGAGCCACGTCATTCGCATTCCGAAATGTTCCGACAACATATACGGCAAGCCGACGGAAATCGGCGCGAGCCAAAAAAACGCCGCCGCCGCTCCCGCGAGAAAAAACACGCTCGCCGCCGCGCAAAACGGAAGCAAGCGGGAACGCTCGGACGGCGACAGCGCGGGAGCGACGAATCCGGCGACGCGATAGAGCACGAACGGTCCCGAAAAAACGATCCCGCCCAGCAACGCGATATAAAGCAGAATCGAAAATACGTCCATGAAACGCATCATGACCAACGCCTGCGAACCGTCCGCGGGAACGCTCGGCGCGTGTTCGAGCGGCCAGCGCAACACATTGAAAATTTCTTCGGAAAACGCGAGCGCGACCGCGCCCGAAATCACGAACGCGACCACGCAGAAAACCAACACGGAACGCAATTCTTCGAGATGCTCGAGAAATGACATCTCGCCGCCGGACTCCGATTCGCCGTCGCGTTCCCGCGCCGATGTCAGCGAAATTTCCTCCGTGTCCTCTTCGTTCATTCGCCCGCGTTCCCGCGATTTTTTCTCCGAAAAAAAATGCGCTCAACGCACGCCGCGCTGACGCAACGCCTCGAAAAGACAAACGCCCGTCGCCACGGAAACGTTCAGGCAAGGCACGCTCCCGAGCATCGGAATGCGCACGAGAAAATCGCAGGTTTCGCCCGTGAGGTGGCGAATGCCGTCGCCCTCCGCGCCCATGACGATTGCAAGCGGACCTTTCAGATTCGCGTTGTAAAGCGATTGGCTCGTTTTGTGGTCGGACGTTCCCGCGACCCACACGCCGCAGTTTTTCAGCTTGTCGAGCGCGTTTCGCAAATTGTTTGCAAGCACGATGGGAACGCTTTCCGCGCCGCCGCAAGCGATGCGCCGCACCGTTTCCGTCACGGACGCGGAGCGGCGTTTCGTGAGAACGACGAAATCGACGCCCGCGCAGTCCGCCGTGCGCAAAATCGCGCCCAGATTGTGCGGATCCTGAATTCCGTCAAGCACGAGCACGAACGCATCGTGTCCGAGGTTTTCAATCATTTCGGGAATATCCGCTTCCTCGTGTTTGAGAATCGCGACGTCGGGATTGTAGTGAGAATTTGCGCGTGCCATCGGCTGTTCGAATATTTTTTTGAAAAAGGGAAAAACGGAGCTCGCGGGAACGCAGATCAATCGCCGTTCCCGCCGTCGAGAAAGCGAGCCGTCAGGTCGTAAAGTCGCCGAGAATCGAGCAGGAAAGAATCGTGCCCGCTGTCCGCTTCGATTTCCGCGTAGCGTGCATCTTTTCCCGCGCGTTGCAACGCGAGCACGATTTCGCGGTTCTGCCACGGCGGATAAAGCCAGTCGGTGGAAAATCCGATGACGAGCGCTCGCGCCTTCACGCCGGCGAAAACCTGATCGAGCGAATGGTGCTCGGAAAGGTTGAAACGATCCGTCGCCTGCGTGATGTAAAGGTAAGAATTGGCGTCGAAGCGGTCGAGAAACTTGTCGCCCTGATGATGCAGATAACTCTCGATCGGGAACGTGATTTTGCGAAGAAATTCGCTCGTCGCGATACGCCCGCCGGGAAGATCGACGCGCGGTTCGCGGCGCGTTTTCATCGTAAGACTCAAATCGGAAAGATACGTGATGTGCGCCATCATTCGCGCGACGGCGAGCCCCGTGCGCGGTCCCGTGCCTTCGAGCTCGCCGTAGTAGCCGCCGAGCCAATTCGGATCCTGCACGATCGCCGTGCGCGCAACCGCGTTGAACGCGATCGCCTGCGTGTTTTGGCGCGCCGTGCACGCCATCGCAACGATATTTGCAACGGCGTCCGGATATTCAATCGCCCAAAGCAACGTCTGCATTCCGCCCATTGAACCGCCGATCACGGCGTGCAGTTTTTTGATGCCGAGAAAATCTATCAGCGCTTTCTGCGCGCGCACCATGTCGCGCAACGTCAGCACCGGGAAATCAATGCCGTAGGGATCGCCCGTCGCCGGGTTCACGGATTTCGGTCCCGTGGAACCGCTGCATCCGCCGAGACAATTTGAGCAGATGACAAAATATTTGCGCGTATCGACCGCCTTGCCTTCGCCGATGAAATGATCCCACCAGCCCGCGCGTTTGTCCTCGGGACGATGCTTGCCCGCAACGTGATGATCGCCCGTGAGCGCGTGGCAAATCAGCACCGCGTTGGAGCGGTCGGCGTTGAGCTCGCCGTAGGTTTCGTAGCGCAACGTGAACTCGGGAATTTCGCCGCCGAGCTCAAACGCAAACGGTTTTTTGCAGACAAAATCCCGAGGAGAAACAATCATCGCGTTCCCGCCGCCGGCAATTTCGCCGGAAGAAGACTCGTCATCGTCGTCAGTCATCAGACACGCTCCTTTCCGCCAAATGTTTTTTCGAGAAAATCAATCAACCGCGGGAACGCGGAAATAATCGCGTCGCGCGCCGCACGATAATCGTCGAGCGAACCGCCGAAAGGATCGGGCACTTCCTGCGGGAACGCGCCGCGCGGGAAAAATTCTCCGATGCAGAAAACCTGCGCCGGCAACGTTTTCAGCGCGTGAACGTGCGCCGGCGTCATGCCGACAAACACGTCGCCCGCGCGAAGCGAAACGTCCGCCGCGCGGCGGGAACGATGCCCGGACAAATCCGCGCCGAGCTCCGCAACGACTTTTCGTGCGCCCTCGGACGCGGGAACGCCGCTTTCCGCAGCAAGCCCGAACGAAGAAACGGAGACGCGCCCCGCGAGCCCGGCGCGAGCAAGCTCCGCGCGGAAAAGCGCTTCCGCCATCGGACTGCGACAGGTGTTTCCCGTGCAGACGAAATGCAATGTGGGCTCGTTGCGCATTCGACTTTTCTTCTTTCGTGAGGTTGGGTACGAGCGGGGAATTTAACGCCGCGCGGGAACGTTCCGCAATTCGTTTTTTCCCGCAAAACGGATATCAACGCCGATTCATCGAGCGGCGCACGTAGCGTTCGTCGTCCCGTTTTTTGAGATCGCTGCGCTTGTCGTAAAGCTTTTTCCCCTGCGCAAGCGCGATCTCGACTTTGACCAATCCGTGACGAAAATAAATTTTCGTGGGCACAATCGTTTTTCCGCCGGAGCGGATTTCCGCAATGAGCTTGCGAATCTCCCGCGCATGCAAAAGCAACTTGCGCGGACGATACGGCTGATGATTGTTCGTGTTCCCGAAATCGTATTCGGAAATGTGCGCGTGATAAAGAATCGGAATCGCACCGTCGTCAATCCGCACAAACGCATCCGCGATATTCGCGCGCCCGAGCCGCACCGCTTTCACTTCCGTTCCCGTGAGCGCGATGCCCGCCTCGAAGCGGCTTCCGAGAAAATAATCCCGAGAAGCCTTCGGATTTCGGATTTCCGCCAATCGCGAATTGTCCTTTTTCTTGCTCACTGTCCCTCCGGGAAAAAACGAAAGGCGGACGATTCGCCCCGACAACCGGAGCACCGCGCCCGCCCGAAACCTTTGTCCGAAAAAAAACGAAATCAGGCGTCCGCCTGCGATTCCGGAAGCTCGTAGGAGAGCTTGCCCTCGATGATTTCGCGAAGCGCGATATCTTCGGGTTCGAGCTTTTCAAGAGACTCGATCAGCGGCGTCATTCCCTCGTGCTGAAGCTGATGAACGCGGTGAGAAACCACATTGATGAGAATGTTCGGGTCCTTGATGACCTTGTTCGCTTGTTTCAGATAATCTTCTCTCACGGCTTGTAAAAATTTTGGTGAATTCGAGAAAATGCCGTGTTCCCGCACGCCTTGCAAGTGTTTTCTCAAAACGAAAATCCCGCACGCAGA
>CAVFCB010000002.1:0-18392 GCA_963620895.1 Bacteroidaceae bacterium
TTCGACGTTTCCCCGGCGCGGGAAACAAATTTCACCGCGTTGTAAGGATGAATATCGAGCAGATTCGGAAACCAGCCTTCCACGTCGGGCGAAATCAGAAATTTGTTTCGATTGAAAACCGTGGGAATCACGGGAACGGCGTCGAGGAGAATTTTTTCCGCCTCGCGGAGTTTTTCGGCGCGCTTTGCGGGAACGCGTTCCCGCGCCGCTTCGGCGAGCGCGCGGTCGTAGGCGGCATCGCTCCAACGCGTCCAATTCATATTCGACGTTCCCGCGAAAAGATCGAGAAACGTGGTCGGATCAAGATAATCGCCGCTCCACGCCGACCGCGCGAGGTCGTATTCGCCCTGCTCCATGCTCACGCGATAAACTTTGTATTCCTGATTTTTCAGCGAAATTTTTACGCCGAGATTTTTGCGCCACATTTCCTGAATCGCTTGCGCGAAAAACTGTGCGCCGTCGGACGTGTTGAAAAGATACGTAATTTCGGGGAAATTTTTTCCGTCGGGAAAACCGGCCTCGGCGAGAAGGCGTTTCGCCTCGCGCAATTCTGCCGCGCGGCGCTCCGGCGAAGTCGGTTTTGCCGCTTCCGCCGCGGGAACGAGCGTATGCGCGGGCGTTTCCCCGGCACGCATCACGCGCTCCGCGAGCACGTCGCGATCGAGCGCGAGCGAAAGCGCCCGGCGCACGCGAGCATCGTTCAGCGGCGGGCGGGAACAGTTCACGCGGATAAACGAAACCGACCAATACGGATCGAGCCGCAACGCGGGATCGCCGCGTTCCCGCAACACGGCGACGCGCGCGGGCGGCACCGTGTTCGTGATGTGATATTGCCCGTCGCGAAACGCCCGCTCTTCCGCAAACTGATCTTCGAGCGCATCAAAACGAATGCCGTTCAGCGCCACGTTTTCCGCATCGCGGTAATGCGGATTTTTTTCGACTTCGATGCGGTAGGCGACGCGCCAATTTTTCAGACGAAACGGACCGCTTCCGACAAAATTTTCCGGGCGCGTCCAAAGCGTCGAACGCTCGTCGATTTTTCCGAATTTCAGAATCGCGTGCGCGGGAACGACGCTCCAACTCGAATGACACGCGATCGAAAGAAAATACGGACACGGCGCGGAAAGCTCCACGACAAGCGTTCGCGCATCGGGCGCGGAAAATCCGACCTGCGAAAAATCCGAAATTTCGCCGCGCGCAAACGCGAGCGCGTTTTTCACGGGAGCGAAAAAAAGCGATGCGCACGGCGACGCCAATTTCGGAGACAAAATCCGGCGGTAGGAAAAAAGAAAATCGTTCGCGGAAATTTGCCGACCGTCGGAAAATTTCGCGTTCCCGCGCAAATGAAAAACGTAGCGCAGACCGTCTGCGGAAACTTCCCAGCTCTCGGCGATCGCCGGGCGCGGCTCAAGCGTTTTCGGATCGTAGCGCAAGAGTCCTTCGAAAAGCGCGAGCATGAGCCGCAGCTCCGTCACGCCCGTCACGAGTTGCGGATCGAGCGCGGACGGCTCGCCGCCGTTGTTCACGAGCAAAATGCCTTCCCGCTCGGCAATTTCGGTCGCGCGTTCCCGCGAACCGCAGGCGGGAAAAATCAACGCCGCGCACGCGAGGAGAACGCACGAGAAAATCGTCCGAAAAAATTTCGTCATTTTCCGCCGAAGATTCCGTCAAAAAATTTGACGACGCGCGCAGTCGCGCCCTGATTTCCGCGATGCCACTCGCGTGCGGCATCGCCCATTTTTTTTCGGGCATCGGCATCGGCGAGCAGCGCGAGCAACTTGTCGCGCGCTCCCGCGGCGTCCTGCGTTTTCACGGCGGCGCCGCAATCTTCGAGGCTGCGGCACACGTCCTTAAAATTCGTCATCGCGGGACCGTAAACGATCGGCACGCCGAGCGCGGCGCATTCGATCGGCGTCTGCCCGCCGACGTTCGGCGGGAGCGATTTTCCGACAAATGCGAGCTGCGCGAGGTGCGTGAGCTTGCGCAATTCGCCCGTCGTGTCCGCGATGCACACGTCGGCATCCGCGGGAACGTCTTCCGGTTTCGTGCGGGAACGCAGAAACCATTTCAGCGAAGTTTTTTCGAAAATTTCCGCGATTTCGGCGCGGCGCTCGGCGTGGCGCGGGCAAATCAGCAGACGCAATTCCGGGAAACGCTTTCGCGCTTCGAGAAAAGTTTCGAGCATCATCGCTTCTTCTCCGGGCCAAGTCGAGCTGCCGAGCAACACTGGCGCATCCGCCGGGAAACCAAGCTCGCGTTTGAGCGCGGCGGCATCCGCATCGGAAAAATTTTCGCCGCTCGCGACGTCAAATTTCATGTTCCCCGTCAGCGAAATTTTTTCCTCGGGAACGCCGAGCGCGCGGAATCGGTCGTAGTCGTTGCGCGTTCCCGCGCAGATGAATTTCACTCGCGAAAGAATGCTTCGCGCCACGGCGCCGAACGCGCGGTAACGCCGGAAAGATTTGTCCGAAAGCCGCGCGTTCACGACAAACACGGGAACGCCGCGCCGCCGCGCCTGCTCCAAGTGCTCCGGCCAAAGCTCGCCCTCCATCAGCACGGCGATCGACGGATCAAAACGCCGCCACGCCTTCGCCGAAAACGGAAGAAAATCCATCGGGAAACACGCATAGGCGGCAACGAGATCCGCGTATTTTTCGCGAATGATTTTGTAGGCGGTACTCGTCGTCGTCGTAAGAATGACTTCGACGTTCCCGCGCTTTTTCAGCTCGCGCAAAAGCGGCGCGACCGCCTCCGTCTCGCCGACGGAAACCGCCTGAATCCAAACGCGATGCACGCCGGCGCGTCTGGGCGGAAGCACGGGAACGCACCCGAAGCGGTGAGAAAAATCCTTGGCGTATCCGCCGCGCCGAATCATGCGCCCGAAATAATACGGGCAAGTCAACAAAAACAACGGAAGGAAAAGAAGGCGGTAAATCCAAATCATAGCGGGGCGATGATTTTCTCCCTCCGGCGCCCTTTTCGCAAAGATTTTTTTACGGCAAAAAAATCGCGCCGCGGTTGCTCTCGCTTTTCATCGGCGGGCGATGAGATTTTTTCGGGGAAAAACTCAGGCGAAGAGCGCGCGAAAACCGAGCGCGACGAGGATTAGTCCTGCGAGCGTGCCGAGAATTTTTACGGGAAGGCGGCGGAAAATCCGCGCCGCGTGAAATGCGGAAAACACGCAGAGCATCGTCGTTCCCGCGATAATCGCCGCGGGAACGAAAATTTTTTCGCCGAGCGAAGCGGCAAGCGTTCCCGCGCGCGACGAAGATTCTGCGGCGCAAGCGATTCCGGCGCCCACGGCGAGCGCGTCGATACTCGTCGCCACGCCCAGCGCGAACAAGCCTTTCCACGTGTCCGCCACGCAACGCTTGCAACCGGAGCACGCGCCTTTTTCCTCCTCGATCCACGCGTTGCGAATGAAAATCGTGCCGAGCGCGAGAAAGACGACGAACGCGATTCGCGGCGCCCACTCGCCGACAAATCCCACGACGCTTTCCGCCGCAAAAAAGCCCGCAATCGGCATCGCGCCCTGAAACATTCCCGCGACAACGGCGAGTTTCAGCGGACAGCTCATGCGATGCGTCCGCGCCGAAAGCCCGCACGAAAACGCCGCGGCGGACGCATCCACCGCCAGCGCAATTCCGAGCCCGAATGATTCCGCGAAATTCATTCCTGTGTTCCCGTTTCGTTCCCGTTTTGAAAAAAAAGGCTCAGAGCGCGTGCGACGGCACGCACGTGCGCACGTCGATGAGACGATTTGCGATTTCCTCCGGGCTCATCGCCTGAAGCGCGTCGAGCGTGACCGCATCGGAAACGTTATGCTCGCCGGAAGCGATGCGGCGCAACGCCGTGAGCGTAGCGCCCGCGCCGAGTTTGCGTCCGAGATCGTGCGCGAGCGTGCGCACGTAAGTGCCTTTCGTGCATTCGACGCGGAAACGCACTTCGGGCAAATTCGCTTCGAGCAAATCGAACGCGGAAACGCGGATGAATCGCGGTTCGCGCTCGGTTTCCAGCCCTTTGCGCGCCATTTTGTAAAGCGGTTGTCCGTTGATTTTTATCGCGGAAAACATCGGCGGCGTCTGGTATTGGTCGCCGAGCATCGAGCGCATGGCGTCGGCGATTTTTTCCGGAGTAATGTCCGCGGGAACGGGATTTTCCTCCATGATTTCGCCGTCGGAATCCTGCGTATTCGTCACGCGCCCGAGCAAAAATGCGCCTTCGTAAATTTTTCCCTGACTCATCAGATACTGCGATGCCTTGCACGCGTTCCCGACGAGAATGACGAGCAAGCCGGTCGCGAGCGGATCGAGCGTTCCCGCGTGTCCCACGCGGCGAGTGTGCAAAACGCCGCGCAGTTTCGCGACGACGTCGTGCGACGTCCAAGCGCTCGGCTTGTCGATGAGAAGAACTCCGTTGTATTCGATCATAAAAAATTTCTCTGCGTTATTGCCGAGAACTGTTTTCTTTTTTCGCCTCGATCACGCGCTCGCAGGCGTCGAGAATCGCTTCCGATCCCGCGTATTTGTAATCGTCGATGATGACTCGGCATCGGCGTCCGCGCTCGTCCTTGTAATGAACGTAGGCGATGCCTTTATTTTTCCACTTGCGGCGATCGATTCCGAAAACGGAGGAAAAGCGCACCCGCACGCTCCCGTTGAACGGCGGGAACGCGGTCGTCAGCCCGTCGAACGATTCGTCGTCGGCGCGAATCACGCGGCGCATTTCGCGCAATACCCATGCGAGAAAAACGAGCGCGAAAATCGCCAAGCCGATTCCGAAATGAATCTGCTGATCGACGTTTTTCGCGTGCTTCGGCGGCTCCTGCGGATCGCCGGAAAAATTTGCCGCGCATTTTTCCCAACGGGCGGCGGCTTCCTTTTCCGGATCGGAAAAACCTTCTTCCCGCGCCATTTCCGTGAGCTGCGCGTAGGCGGCGACGCCCTCGTTATATTTCGGGTAGGCGACGAGCCCATCGTAAAAAAACCATCCCGAACTGCCGACGAGCAACAGCAGAATGATGCCCATGCGACTGCGCCACTCGCGACTGTATTTTGCCTCGATTGCCATCGTTTTTCGCACTTTTTTGTGTCTCAAATCAGGCGCCGGTGGAGCCGAAGCCGCCCGTGCCGCGCTCCGTTCCCGAAAGCTCGTCCGCCTCGACCGCGCACACCTGCGGGAACGGCATCACGACGAGCTGTGCGCAACGATCGCCGACGGCATACGGCTTCGCGCCCGCGGGAACGTAAAAAATCGAGCAAACTTCGCCGCGATAACCCGAATCGACCACGCCGACGCAATTCGACATCACGAGCCCCGTTTTGTGCACGGAACTGCGCGGGAACAGCAAGCCGACGTATCCTTCCGGAATCTCCATCGCCAACCCGAAGCCGACTTTGAGTTTGCGCGTCGCCGAATCGAATTCGACCGACGTCGCCGTAAGATCCATTCCGGCGTCGCCCGGTTTCGCATACGCGGGAACGACGGCGGCGGGAACGAGTTTCTTCATTCGAATCTGCAAAGGAGTGGTGTTGCTCATACTTCCGCTCATTCAAACAAAGCGCGCCCGCCGCCGCAAGGCGCAAAGCGCCCGCATCGCGGCTCGCCGCATTTTGGCACGCGCGGTGCAATAATTACGGGCACTATGGATTTTAACAAATTTACCGAAAAAAGCCGTGAGGCGCTCCAAAGCGCTCAGGCTCTGATGACCGAGCACGGGAACCCGATGCTCGAAACTTGGCACGTGCTCGCCGCGTTGCTTGCGCAGGAAGGCGGAATCGTTCCCTCGTTGCTCGCGAAAATGAAAATCGACGCAACGGGTTTCAGCGAAAACGTAGATCGCGAAATCGAACGGCTCCCGCGCGTCAGCGGCGGCGGGAACGTGCAGGAAGGCGCCGCCTCGGGAACCGTGCGGCAAGTGCTGGGAAAAGCGCTCGACGAAGCGCGCGCGCTCGGCGACGATTTTGTTTCGACGGAGCATTTGTTCCTCGGACTCATCGCCGCCGCGCCGGAAATGAAACAGGTTTTCTCCGCGTTCGACATTTCGCGGGAAAACGTGCTCAAAGCGCTCAAAGCCTTGCGCGGAAATCAGCGCGTGACGACGGACAACCCGGAAGCGACCTACGATGCGCTGGGCAAATACGGCGTCGATTTGGTCGATCTCGCCCGCAAAGGAAAACTCGATCCCGTGATCGGGCGCGACGAGGAAATTCGCCGCGTGATCCGAATTCTTTCCAGAAAAACGAAAAATAATCCCGTGCTCATCGGCGAGCCGGGCGTCGGCAAAACGGCAATCGTCGAAGGACTTGCGCAGCGTATCGTGCGCGGCGACGTTCCCGAGGGATTGCGCGACAAAACCGTGTTTTCGCTCGATATGGGCGCACTGCTCGCGGGAGCGAAATACCGCGGCGAATTCGAAGAACGACTGAAAGCCGTGCTCACGGAAATCAAAAAATCCGAAGGGCGAATTCTGCTTTTCATCGACGAGTTGCACACGCTTGTCGGCGCGGGAAAAACCGACGGCGCGATGGATGCGGGCAATATGCTCAAGCCCATGCTCGCGCGCGGCGAATTGCATTGCATCGGCGCGACCACGCTCGAAGAACACCGCAAATACATCGAAAAAGATGCCGCGCTCGAACGTCGTTTCCAGAGCGTGCTCGTCGAACCGCCGAGCGTCGAAGACACGATTTCGATTTTGCGCGGTCTGCGGGAACGCTTCGAAGTGCATCACGGCGTGCGCATTATGGACAGCGCAATCGTCGAAGCCGCCGTGCTTTCGAACCGCTACATTTCCGATCGTTTTCTGCCCGACAAGGCGATCGACCTCGTCGATGAAGCCTGCGCGCAAATCCGCACGGAAATGGATTCGATGCCGGAAGAGCTCGACACGCTCTCGCGCCGCGTCATGCAGCTCGAAATCGAAGAAACCGCGCTGAAAAAAGAAACCGACGAAGCGTCTAAGCTTCGGCTCGAAGCGTTGCGGCGGGAACTCGCCGATGCGCGTTCCGAAGCCGCCGCGCTTCGCGCTCGCTGGGAAACGGAAAAGGAAAGCGTCGGCAAAGTGCAAAAAATCCGCGCCGAACTCGAAACCGCGCGCCGCGACGCCGAAGTCGCCGAACGCAAAGGCGATCTCGGCAAGGCAAGCGAACTGCGCTACGGAAAAATTCCGCAGTTGCAGAGCGAGCTGAAACGCTTCGAAAAAATCGCCGAAGAAAAATCCGGCGGGAACGAAAAACTTTTCCGCGAAGCCGTTTCGCCGGACGAAATCGCCGAAGTCGTCGCCCGTTGGACCGGCATTCCCGCAACGAAATTGCTCGAAGGCGAAAAGCGCAAGCTGCTCGATCTGCAAAGCGAGTTGGGGAAACAGGTCGTCGGACAGGAAGAGGCGGTGCGCCTCGTCTCAGAAGCGATTTTGCGTTCCCGCGCGGGCGTGCAGGATCCGCGGCGGCCGGTCGGCTCGTTCCTTTTCCTCGGTCCCACGGGCGTAGGGAAAACGGAGCTTGCGAAATCGCTCGCGCGTCAACTTTTCGACAGCGAAGACGCGATGATCCGAATCGACATGTCCGAGTACATGGAAAAACACACGGTCTCGCGGCTCGTCGGCGCGCCTCCGGGCTACGTCGGATTCGAGGAAGGCGGACAGCTCACCGAAGCGATTCGCCGCAAACCTTATTCCGTCGTTTTGCTCGACGAAATCGAAAAAGCGCATCCGGACGTGTTCAACATTCTTCTGCAAATTTTGGACGACGGACGGCTCACCGACGGGCAAGGCCGCACGGTGGATTGCCGCAACGCCGTGTTCATCCTCACGTCGAACATCGGTTCGCGCTTCCTCGTTGAGGGCGTAAAGGACGACACGATTCCCGATTCCGTGCGCGAGCAGGTTATGGCAGAACTGCGCGCCGGGTTCCGACCGGAATTTTTGAACCGAATCGACGACATCGTGCTGTTCCGTCCGCTTGGACTGAAACAGATTTCCGCGATTGTCGATTTGCTGATCACCTCGCTGAATCACCGGCTCGAAGAACACCGCATCACGGTCGCGCTCGACAAATCCGCGCACGAATGGATTGCGGAAAACGGCTACGATCCCGTGTACGGCGCGCGTCCGCTGCGGCGCTTCATCCAGAAGGAAATCGAGACGCCGCTCGCGAAGGAAATCATCGAGGGAAAAGTCGCCGACGGTCAGACGGTGAAATTTTCCAAACCCAAAGGCGATGCGCCCGGACTGAAAATCAAAGTCGAGGGCTAAGCATTCGCCGGCAAAAGCGTTCCCGTTCCCGCGGGAACGCTTTTTTGTTTTCGCGATGCGGGAACGCCGCGAAAATCAGTTGTCTTCGAGATTTTCGGGAGAAAGGAGCATCAGCGAAGCTTCGGGACGCCGCCGAAGTTTCGCGACCATGCTTCGCCAAAAATTCTTGCCTCCGCCGGCAGACCACGCGCCCGCGTCCATGCGCACGCGCATCCACGTGCCGGCGGCGATTTCACTTTCCAACTGCCCGCGCGCCCATTCGGCACGCCCGGCGAATCCGTACACGCGAACGCCCGGATTGAAAATTCGATTGTGAACTTCTTCGAGCGCCGCGCCGACGCGCACGGAATGATGCACGCGAAAATCCGAGAACGAGCGCACGACAAAGCAGAGCCGCTGTTTGTCCACCGGCCCGCCGTCGAACACGGGAACGTTGCCCTCCGCCGTTCCCGCGAACGCCGGCGCACACGAAGCAAGACTTTTCCCGAGCGGGCGATTCAAAATCAGTCCGCTCGCGCCCTCTTTTTCCGAAAAACGATAAATCCAGACGACCGAGCGCGCGAAAATTCCGCGCACGTTCA
This sequence comes from Bacteroidaceae bacterium, assembly GCA_963620895.1. GTDB lineage: Bacteria > Verrucomicrobiota > Verrucomicrobiia > Opitutales > UBA953 > Spyradosoma. The sequence goes on from CAVFCB010000002.1 coordinate 8,836, forward strand.
GCCGCGCGACCAGAAAGTGCCCGCAGACTTCTTCGTAAAGATTGCCCGACGCTTTCGCCATAAAAATTCAGAATTCAAGCCGCTCAATCGAAATTCCCGCAGATTCCAGAAGCGGACGCACAAGCTCGTCGTTGTGGTAATCGTGCAGATATTTGACCGCGCTCACGCCGGCGGCGGCGAGCACTTTCGCGCAATTGACGCACGGAAAATGCGTGATGTACACCGTGGCGCCCATGAGACTCACGCCGCGCTTGGCGGCATCGGCAACGGCGTTTTGCTCGGCGTGAACAGTCGCCTGTTCGTGACCGTCGCGCACGCAGGAATGATGCGGCGCTCCGGGCAAAAATCCGTTGTAGCCCGCCGCGATGATGCGGTTCGGATGCTCTCCCGCAGAAACGACGAGACAGCCGACGTGCAGCCGATCGCATGCCGAGCGCATGCTGATGAGCACGGACGCCGCCATAAAATATTCGTCCCAACTCGGACGCCGGTGCATGCCCGCAATCAGCGCGTCCACCGAGGAGACGATGCTCGCCGCGCCCTGCTGTTCCGTTTCATTGCTCTCGGATGCTTTCATTCCGCATAGTGTGCGCCCGCCGCGCGCGCTTTCCGAGAAAATTTTTGTCGGGAGAAAAAAATCGCGCGGGAACGCCGTCCGAGTTATTTTTTTTCCCATGAAAAAGAAAATCCGGGTGGCGGCGGCAGTCGTCGTGAGAAACGACGGAAAAATTCTCTGCGCGAAACGCGGGAACGCGAAAAACCCGGAAGTCGCGCACAAATGGGAATTTCCCGGAGGGAAAATCGAAGCGGGCGAAACGCCGGAAGCCGCGCTCGTCCGCGAGCTGCGCGAAGAAATGGAATTTCCCGTCATTGCGGAGGAAAAACTCATCGCCGTCGAACACGAATACGCGGATTTCGCGATCGCCATGCTCGCCGTTCGGTGCGTTCCCGCGGACGCAACGGCGAGCTTCGTTCTGCGGGAACACGAAGATGCGCGTTGGGTCGCGCCCGCCGAGCTCGAAACGCTCGATTGGGCGCCCGCGGACGTTCCCGTGGCGAAGCACCTTCGCCGAACGCTCGCCTGAAACGCTCATTTCGCGTTCCCGCGGTGCGCTTTTGTCTTTCGTCCTGCGAGATCCGCCCTTAGTCTGTGCGCATGAAAATTCTGTTCGTGTGCCTCGGAAACATTTGCCGCTCCCCGGCGGCAAACGGAGTATTCGCCGCCATGATTGAGAAAAACGATCTTGCGGGAACGCTCGCGTGCGATTCCTGCGGCACCGGCGATTGGCACATCGGGCAGCTTCCCGATGCGCGCATGCGGGCGGCGGGAACGCGCCGAGGCTACCGATTCACGCATCGCGCGCGCCAACTGTGCGCCGCCGATTACAAGGATTTCGACCTCATTCTCGCGATGGACGACGAAAATTTCCGCGACATTCTCGACCGCGCTCCCGCGGGAACGGATCTCACCAAAATTCGCCGTTTCGCGGAATTTTGCACCGGAAAATTCGCGAGCATCGGCTACGTTCCCGATCCGTATTACGGCGGCGAAAAGGATTTCGAGCTCGCTCTCGACATCATCGAAAACGGTTGCGCCGAGCTTTTGAAAAAAACGGCGGCGAAATAACGTTCGCGCTCAACGCGCTTTCAGCCGAGGCACGCACGCGAGAAGCGCTCGCGTGTAAGGATGAACGGGGCGGGAAATCACCGTGGCGGCGCGCCCTTCTTCGACTTTTTCTCCGCGATAAAGCACGACCGCGCGATCGGCGACCTGCGCGACCAAGCCGAAATTGTGCGTGATGAGCAACACGCTCATGCCGAAACGTTCCCGCACGGAAAGCAACAGCTCCATAATCTGTTTCTGCACGGTGACGTCGAGCGCAGTCGTCGGTTCGTCCGCGACGAGAATTTTCGGTTCGCAAGCGAGCGCCATCGCGATCATTACGCGCTGTTGCATGCCGCCGGAAAAACGGTGCGGATATTCGTCCGCAAGCGCGGGATCCACGCCGACGGCGGCGAGCGCCTCGCGGACGCGTTCCCGCCGTGCGCGCGCGGATGCCGCCGCGGGAACGTGAAACCGCAACGCCTCGTCAATTTGCGCGCCCACCGTATAAACGGGATTGAGCGAGCTGAGCGGATCCTGAAAAACGTAGGCGATTTCGCGCCCGCGGATTTTCCGCAATTCGCGTTCCGGCAATCCGAGAATTTCCCGCCCGCGCAACTTCACGCTCCCGCTCACGCGGCAAAGCGGCGGATCGGGAAGAAGCCCGGCGAGCGCTTGCGAAGTGACGGATTTCCCGCTCCCGCTCTCGCCCACGACCGCGAGAATTTCGCCTTTTTCCAACGAAAAAGAAACGCCCCGTACCGCCTCGAAAACGTTCCCGCGGGAACGAAATTCCACGCGGAGATTTTCGACGGCGAGCAACGGAGCGTCGGCAGAAACGGAAGCCTCAGGCATCAAAAACAGAAGCGGACTTCCTTGCGAATCAGCGGAACATCACCACGGGAACGAGGCAACGGCGGACAAGCTCGCTCGTCGTGCTTCCGATGATGAATTGGCGAATGCGGGAATGCCCGTAAGCGCCCATGAGCAACGCCGTCACTTCGTTTTCGACGACGTAGCGCTCGATCGCCTCGCCCGGCGCACCGGAAAGCGCTTGGCAAACCGGTTTTTTGTCGGAACCCTGAAAAACGGATTCCGCTTCGATGAGCAACTTGGACGCGTCCGCTTCCGCGCCGGCTTTTCCGACGCTGACGATGTGGATTTCGCACTGCGGGAACGCCTTCGTGCGCGAAAGCCAATTCAGCGCTTTGGTCGCGCTCGGGCTTCCGTCGTAGGCGAGAAGAATTTTTTTCTGCTCAATGAATTTTCGGTTGGCGACGAAGCACGGCAACTTGGACGCGCGAATGACGCGTTCCATGTTCGAGCCGAGTTGCCCTTTTGCGAAGTTGGCGTTCTCGCCGCGCTTGCCCAACACGATGAAATCGATGTCCCCGCGTTGGTTTTCAAATTCGTCGATGCAGTCCACCAAGAGCCCGGAGCGGTGCTCGAACTCCACGTTCCCGCCGAGTCCGGCGTCGGTAAACTGTTTTTTCACGTATTCGCCGATGACTTTTGCCTTATCGTTTTCGATTTCTCTCAGCTGCGCCGTCAGTCCCAGATAGGGCTGCGCGCCGAGCGTGCCGCCGAAATCGGCGATCATCGGCGTTTCATACTGCCAAAGCTCGGAGACGTAGAGTGCCGTCACCTTCGCGTCGAGATGCCCGGAAAGCCACACGGCATATTGCGTGCAAACCTGTCCGTAAGCGGAACCGTCAATACATGCGAGAATGTTTTTCATTATGAAGAATCCTTTCGTTTGTGGGCGATAGTTGTGTGTTGCCCACGCCGCGAAATTATATGAAAAACGCGGTTTCGTGAAAGAAAAATTTCTCAAAAAAATTATCCGCGAACAGTAATCGTCGAAAAACGAAAACCGTTTTTTCGAAAGCGAAAAAGTGCGGGAAATGAAGGTTGTCGTCCGCGAAGAAAATCGCGTATAATCCGCGCCTTTCTCCCCAGTGATGATTCTTTTTTCAAAAAACAACTCATGACTCAGGACGTTTTCAACATTTCGTTCACGGGTGACGCCGTCATCGTTGCCGTCAACGCGGTGCTCTGCGCAACGTTTCTGATTTGCTACCTGTATCAGTTTTTTTACATTGCGGTTCCGTTTGTCTGTCGGGACAAACCGCGAAAGCCGGCGATCCCGCATCGGCTCGCCGTGCTCATTTCCGCGCGCAATGAGGAATGCGTCATTCCCCAACTTTTGGAGAGCATCAATCGCCAAACCTACGACCGTTCGCTCATCACGGTGTTTGTCGTCGCGGACAACTGCACCGACCGCACGGCGGAAGTTTCGCGGGAACACGGCGCCGTCGTCTATGAGCGCTTCAACACCGAGCTTGTCGGCAAAGGCTATGCGTTGGATTTTCTCTACGGAAAAATCGTCAGCGACTACGGCGATTCGCATTTTGACGCCTACATGGTTTTTGACGCGGACAACGTTCTCAGCCCGCAATACGTTGCGGAAATGAACGCCACGTTTTCCGACGGCTACGAAGTCGTTACGAGCTATCGCAATTCCAAAAACTACGGGGACAACTGGATCAGCGCCGGTTATGCGCTGTGGTTTCTCCGCGAAAGCGAATATCTGAACCATTCGCGAATGCTGTTGAACACGAGTTGCGCCGTTTCGGGAACGGGATTTCTGTTTTCCTCGAAAATTATTCGCGAAGCGGGCGGATGGAAATTTTTCCTGCTTACGGAAGACATTGAGTTCACGGTTTACAATGTCGTGAAAGGACGAAAAATCGGCTACGCGAAAAATGCGGAACTCTACGACGAGCAGCCGGTCACGTTTGCGCAATCGTGGCGGCAACGCCTGCGCTGGGCGAAAGGCTACCTGCAAGTCTGGGGAAAATTCGGCGGAAGCCTCATCCGCAATATGTTTTCGCGGAAATTCACGTCGTGCTACGACATGATTATGACGATTTTGCCGGCGCTCATCATCAGCATTCTCACGTTGCTGAACTGTGCGGTCGGCGTCGTGGTGGGAATTGCGCTCGGCTGGGAGCTGAGCCGCATCGGCATGAGCTTGCTCGGAACGCTCTGCGGAATTTATTTCACGCTCTGGGCAATCGGCGCGATTACGACCGCCACGCAATGGGGAAAAATCCACTGCAGCGCCTTCAAAAAGATTTTCTACCTTTTCACGTTCCCGGTGTTCATGCTGACTTACCTGCCGATCGCAATTACCGCGATTTTCAAAAAAGTCGAATGGACGCCGATCGCGCACACGCAGGCGAAAACCTTGGACGAAATCAAAAGTTGCCGCTGAGCCGGCAACTCGCCGCGTTCCCGCGAACAGGCGCGTTCCCGCCGCGAAAAAAACTTTTTCCGTTTTCTCTGTAAAACAATTTATGAATCGCATCCTGAAAATCTTCATCACGGCGTTCCTTGCGTTGTTCGCGGGAACGCTTTTTTCCGCCGTAAACGTCGAAGAACTTCCGCTGATCCCGGCGCCGCGCGAAATCGAAGCCGGCACGGGAAAAGCTCTCGTTCCCGGAAGCCTCACCGCGATTCACGCGGACGCGCGTTCCGCGGATGCGGCGAAATTTCTCCAACGCCTTTTCAAGCAACGCTACAAACGGACGTTGCCGATCGTAAAATCCGCGGGAACGCCGACGCCGGGCGCGATTGCGTTGAGCGCGGGAACGGGCAAGAAAAATCCCGAAGCCTACACGCTCACGGTTTCTTCCGCCGGAGTCGTCATCAAAGGTTCGGGCGCGGCGGGAACGCTTTACGGCGTGTGCACGCTCGATCAGCTTTTCGTCGGCGAAAAAGGCGCGGCGGCGCACGGCGTTCCCGCGCTCACGATCAAGGACGCACCGCGTTTCGAATATCGCGGACTGATGCTCGATCCCGCGCGCAATTTCATGCCGATGGAGGACGTCAAAAAATTCGTCGAAACGATGGCGCGCCTCAAATTCAACACCTTGCATTTTCACATCAGCGATGACCAAGGCTGGCGCGTCGAAATCAAAAATCCGAAATACAAAAAACTCATGACCGTCGGCGCGCAGAAAAACAAACCGAAAGGAACGCGCGGATATTACACGCAGGACGAAATCCGCGATCTGATCGCGTTTGCCGCCGCGCTGAATATCGAGGTCGTTCCCGAAGTCGATATCCCCGGTCACAGCATGTGCGCAATCGTCGCCTACCCGGAGCTGACGTGCGAATACGTGCGCGAAATCAACAAGCCGGAAAAAGCCTCCGAGCTCGCCGCCAACCCGAAAATGAAGTTGCGCATCTGGGACGAAGCGGGCGTTTCCGAAGCTTTGCTTTGCGCAGGAAATCCGAAAACTTACGCTTTTTACGACGAATTGCTCGCGGAGCTTTGCAAGCTCTTCCCGTCGAAAAAATTCCACATCGGCGGCGACGAAGCGCCCACGAAATGTTGGCAACGCTGCAAGGATTGCGGGGAATTCATGAAGAAAAAAGGCATGAAATCAACGCAGGAGCTCATGGCGTATTTCTTCCAACGCAATTTTGACGAGCTCGGCAAGGCGGGAAAGACCGCGCTTTACTGGTATGAGCTCGACGTCCCGAAATATCCGAAAAACGCCATCATGTATTCGTGGCGCATGGGACAAACAAAAGCGACGATCGACCGCGCTCTGCGCGAAGGCTACAAAGTGATTTGCTGTCCGGGCGAACACGCCTATCTCGATTATCCGCAAAAACGCGGGGATCCGAATCACGGTTGGATGCCGCTCACGACGCTCGAACGCACCTACCAATTCGATCCCGGCTACGGTCGCCCGGAAAAGGAACAGGCGTCAATTCTCGGTTGCGAGGGCACGCTCTGGGCGGAACACATTCTCGATTTGAATCGGCTGAATTATCAGGCGTTCCCGCGCGCGCTCGCGCTCGTCGAAGCCGGCTGGACGCCCATGAAGCGCCGCGGTTGGGAAAATTTCAAAACGCGCCTGCGTCCGGTGCTGCTCGACATGAACGCGCGCGGCATTCACACCTATTGGCCGGCGGAAGCCATCGGAGAAAAATAGTTCCCGCGACGAATTCGTCTGCGAAAAAAAAATGCGTCTGCGCTCGGTCGTTCCCGCACAGACGCATTTTTGTGTGTGTTCGGTGAATGAGCGTCCGTCAGTCCCGCGTGCGCAGTGCGGCAACGCCGCTCGCCATGACGATATCGCGCAAACGCGGATTATACATGAACGGATTTTTCAAAATTTTGGAAAGCAGTTTGAGCCGCAATTTGCGCGTGCGCCGGCGATAATTTTCCGCAAGCTCGGCGAAAATTTCCGGCTCGGGCGGGAGCGCCTCGGCAAGCACGTCGGCGAGAATTTCCGCAGAATCGAGCGCGTAGCTCATGCCTTCGAGCGAGCTCGGAGAAATCAGCCCCGCCGCCTCGCCGACGAGAAACGCGCCCGCGCCGTCGCCGAGCACGAAATCGCTCATGCGCTCCGGACGCAACACGAGACACGCCTCGGTGCGCACGGGATTTTTCAGCGCAAAACCGAATCGCTCGGCGCGTTCCCGAAAGATCTCGTAAGCGCGCGCGGAATTTTCCCGCGGGAACGCGGCGCCGAAGACGAGCTCGCCGTCCTTGGAAATCGCCCAGCCGTAGCAATCCGTCAGCCGATTATCCAAAAAACACGCGTAGAGCGGGCGCGTCTGCGCATCGGAAAACCATTGCTGCACCGCCGTGTAAGCGCGGATTTCGTGCGCGGGAAAAAGTTTTCGTCGCACGAACGAAGACGCGCCGTCCGCGCCGACGAGCGTGCGTGCGCAAATTTTTTTCTCCGTTCCCGCGGAATAAACGGTGAGCTCGAAGCGCCCTTTTTCGTCGCGGGAAAATCCGCGCACGGTCGCATCGTTCATCACGGTCGCGCGCGCGGGAACGAGCGATTTCAGCCAAAGGTCGAAGCGATGCCGATTCATGTTCACGTAAAACCGGCGATACGTGCGTTCCCGCGAAGTGTGCAAATCGATCGTGCGCACGGAAAAAAGCTGCGGATCGGCGAGCACGGATTTCGGCAGCGCAAGATTTTGGCGGGAAAGCGAGCGCTGCGCGTCCTCGGCAAGCAAACCGCCGCAGGGTTTCTGAAATCCGCCCGCTTCCGGATCGCTCCGCTTGCGGTCAATCGCGACAACGTCTGCGCCCCGCTCGGAAAGCAACCGCGCGAGCGTCGCGCCCGCCGGCCCCATGCCGACAACGGCGACGTCGAAAACTTTTCCTGAAAAATCTTCCGTCATTTTTTTCTCTCCGTGCGGGAACGCCGTCAGCCCGCGTGTGCGATGCGCTCGACGTATTTCGCGAGAATATCGAACTCGAGATTGACGGGATCGCCCGCCTTGCGTTCGCGCAAATTCGTTTCCGCCATCGTGTGCGGAATCAGCCAAATATCAAACGTTCCCGCGGCATCGTCCAACGCGGCAACGGTGAGCGAAATTCCGTCCACGGCAACGCTGCATTTGTAGGCGAGATATTTGAGAAATTCCGCCGGCGGACGCACGCGCAACCGAAAATTCGCACCGTCTTTTTCCAACAAAACGACCGTTCCCGTCGCGTCCACGTGCCCCGTGACAAAGTGCCCGCCCATGCGCGAAGTCGGAAGCAGACTGCGTTCGAGATTGACGGCGGCGCCGGGCGCGAGCAACGAAAACGAGGTTTTGCGCAACGTCTCGTCGAGCACGTCAAAACCGAGCCGCGTGCCGTCTTTCGCGACAACGGTGAGGCAACAGCCGTTGTTCGCCACGCTGTCGCCGATTGCGGGAGCGCCGCCGAATTTCGGCGCATCCACGACGAGGCGCCATACGCCGCCCGCGTTTTGTTCAAGGGAAACGACCGTTCCCGTGGTTTCGACAAGTCCCGTAAACATGCCGCGCATCATAGCTTTTTTGCCGAAGCGGAGAAAGCACCAAGTTGACGCGGCGTTCCCGCGAAAAAAAAATCAGGCGCGGGAAACGCTCCGTCCCAACGCCGTTCCCATCTTCGCGTAAGTCTCGCGCCCCTCGGCGGAATTTTTCGTCAAATCTTCGGCAAACGCGATTTTTCCCGGCTCAAAAAGCGTTGCGACAAACGAGCCGCCGAAGCGGAAATATCCCAGCTCCGCGCCCTTTTCGTAAAATTTTCCCGGCGTGAACGTCGTGCAAATCGTGCCGACGTTGGTCGCACCGATAATGACTTGCAGAACTTTTCCGAATTCGGGCGAATCGATTTCGACGATTTCGCGCTTGTTTTCCCACAAATAGGCAATGCGGCGCGAAAGCGCGATCGGATTCACCGAAAAAAGCGCGCCGTTCACGAGCCGCGGCGCAGACGGCGTTCCCGCAACCGGAAAATGGAAGCGGTGATAATCCGTCGGACACAGGCGGGAACACAAAATCGCGCCGCCGTGGTAGCGCCGAGCGAGCGCGGCATCGCCGAGCAGTTTTTCCAAATCAAACGCCTGCCCTTTGGCGTAAATCGTCATCGTTCCCGCATCTGCGCACGGGAACGCGAGATGCCGCCCGTCGGCAGGAAGCACGGCGGCGGAATCCGCAAGCGGACGCGCCGACGGTTTGAGTTTTCGCGAAAAGAAATCGTTAAACGAACCGAAACTCTCCATCGGCTCGGCAAATTCGGCGGGATCGAGTCCGTATTGAGCGACGAACGGCGCGATTTTCGCGCGGGAACGCGGGCGCGACATCAGCATTCCGAAAATTTTCGAAAAAAACGCGCGGCGAATCAGCACCGCGAGCGCGACTCTGCCGAGCAACGTTTCGTAAACCCAACGCAACGCGCCTTCGCCGTAAATCGCTTCCGTTTCCGTCTTCCCGGTTTCCCTGTTGAAAAATTCCACTTTCATGCCGCAAAAGTTAAAGCCGGAAGACGCCGCCGCCGCAACGAGAAATTCGTGCCGCGAGGAAGAGAGAAAACGGGGAAAGCCCCACAAATCCTACGCTTAATATCTCGAAGATTTTCTGTTTTGAGATCTGTTGGGAAGTT
>CAVFCB010000002.1:18598-19658 GCA_963620895.1 Bacteroidaceae bacterium
AAAAAAAACGTTCCCGCAGAAAAAATTCCGCGGGAACGCCAAAAGAACGAAAGGATAAAAAATTTCCTCAGTTTTTCGATTCTTCGACGACCTTCTTGGCGTCTTCGGCAAGCGAAGCTTCCTCGGCGAGTTTTTCCGCCTTGAGGAACTGTTCTTCGTTGACGAGCGTGTAGAGCTTGGACTCTTCGACTTCCATCAGGTAGTCGCGCGCGAGCGAGAAGCCGTAGCGCTTCGTCATTTCTTCGTTGTTCTTGAGAAGCGTTTCTTCCGCTTTCTTGATTTCGTCTTCGAGCGCCGTTTTCTGCTCGCCCGTCGCGGTTTCTTCCGCCTTTTTCATCTGAACGAGCTGATTGCGCTGCGCCTGAACGAGCTGAACGTTGCGGCGGAAATTGTTGTTTTCATCGACGCCCGGAATGACGGCGATGAGGCGGAACTTGTCGTCGCCCTTGACGAGAAGATCTTCCGGCTTCGTTTCCGGATCGTCTTTCACCTTTTTGTATTCTTCTTCGGTAAGTTTGAGGAAGATGCGGGTCTTGACGATCGCGTGAATGTATTTTCCGGCGAGGGAATAGCCGTAGGCTTTGACCATCGCGGCGTTGTTTTCGTCAAGCTTCTTGACGGCGTTTTCGATTTCCTTTTTGAGCGCATCGCGCGTCGCCTGCTCGGTAACGATTTTGCCGGCTTCGTCCAAGAGCGCGATCTGCTGGCGCTGCTGATTGACGAGGTTCACGTTCTGCATGAACTGGCGATTCGCTTCGACCGTTCCGATCGTGGAAACGAGGATGAATTTCTGCCCGTTTTGTTCGATAAAATCGAGTTTGGAAGTGCTGTTTGACATAGTGGATGTGTTTTCGTTTTGGGAAATGGGGGCTTCGGGAGCGTCTTCGGCGAACGCGAGCGCGGCAAAAGACGCAACGGCAAGTGCGGAAAATAATTTTTTACTCATGATGTTCATTATGATGATTTTCGAAGCGCGATGATGAAACATCGTCAGGGAAAAGACAAGAACATTGCGGCGACGAAATTGCGTTCCCGCGGTCAATCGGCGGTCGGCTCCGCG
>CAVFCB010000002.1:19670-49325 GCA_963620895.1 Bacteroidaceae bacterium
GGCTCCGCGTTCCCGCCGGACGGTTGCGAAGTCTCGGGAACGTCCTTTTTCTTTCCGCGCGACTTTTTCGGCGCGGCGGAATTCGGAGCTTTCGGCGCACGCGGCTTGCGCGGGCGTTTCGCCTCAGGCTTCTTTTCCTCGGAAAAATTCTGCGGTGCGGGAACGGAAGTTTCCTGCGGTGCGGGAACGGGCGTCGGCGGCTCGTTCTTCTGCGTCTGCGCGGGAGCGGGAGCGGCGGGAACGTCCTCGTGCGGACGATTTTCGCCGAGATCGGGCGCTTTCACGCGAATGGCGCCGTCGAAATTCCGATTTCGATTTTTATTTTTCCGATTGCGGCGGCGTCGGCGGCGTTCGTTCCCGTGCGGCTCGACGGGAACGCCCTCGCCGTTCCCGTCGTGTTTTCGCGGCGGCTCGTTTTTCAAAAGATACCGCAACTCGGGATCGACATAATCGTCGGAAAATCCGTCGTCGTCGCGTTCGGCGGCGGGCAGTTCCGTTTTTTTCGGAGCGTAGTCCGGGCGTCGATACGCGGGCGTGGGAATCGGTTCCTCTTCCGGCGGAAAATTTTTCGCCGGCGGGAGTTCCACGGCTTGAAGCGCGCGAATTTTCGGCTCGGAAGAAACCGGAATGCGCGGCGTCTCGCGCGTTGCCTGCGGACGCAAAATCATCTGCGTGAGCGCGTTGTTTTCGCGAAGGCGGAAAGCGGTTTCCACGGCATCGGCGACGATGTCGGCGTGAATGCGGCTCTGCGGCGCAGTCGTGAAGCGCGCGGCGGGATCGGGAGCGCCTTCGTTATTTTGAAGAAGAATGTGGCAGGTTTTGACGCCGGTGTCGCGAAGCTCCGCAAAAAGCGCTCCCGCGAACGCGCGTCCGGCGGCATCGGAAGCGGCGTTGAGCGCGCGCCCGGAAGCCGTTCCCGCGCCCGGAGAAACGACGATGACGCTTCCCCGCGATGCGATGAGCGACGGCAACGCCACGCGCACCGCGCACAGCGGCGAAACGACCTGCGCGTTGAACGCGAGCGGAATTTCCGCCGGAGAAACAGCTTCGAACGCATCGTCCGAAAGATATTGCCCGGCAAGCACGATGCCGACGATGTGGTTTTCCTTTTCGGAAATTGATTCGACGGCGGAAACGACGGATTCCGGCGAAGTAAGATCGCACGGAACGGAAATGAATTCATCCGCGCCGAGCCCGTTTTCGGGAACTTTTCCCGCGAGCGCATAAACGCGAATGCCGAGCCCGCAGAGTCGCCGAGCAATGCTCAAAGCCGGCTCTCCGGAAGCTCCGGTGATGATGACGGTGTCCATAGTGAAAATTAAATCGGCGCAGTCTAAAAGTTTCCCGCCGCCTCGACAAATTGAAAAAAAACGGGAACGCCGCGGGAACGGCGGATTCAGCTCCGAAGCGCGGAATTTTTCAGCGTTCCCCGCGTGACGCCGAGTTTGGATTCGAGCCGCAGTCCGCGCCAGAGCGCGTTCCCGTCGATTTTTCCCGCGAGCAAATCGCGATAGCGTCCGAGAATTTCCGCAACGAGCGCGGGCGGCTCATCGACGAATTCGACGCGGAAAAATCGCGCGCCCGCATCGCGAATTTCATCGAAAAATTCCGCGCCCGTCTGCGCTCGCGCGTTGTAAACCGTGTTGCGGCAACCCGCATCCGCCTTGACGAGATGTTCCAGCCCGGTGCGGTCGCGCAGACGCACAACGTGCTTTTCGCACGGACGTCCGCAGTCGCGAAAATCTTTTCCTTCGGACAAAAAAGTGCAGAAAACGCAGTGCTCCATGTGAAACATCGGCATGTGCTGATGCAAGGTGATTTCGATTTTCTCCGGCGCGGGAACGCGCGCGAGCAAGGCGCGCAACTGCTCGGAATTCATGTCGTAGGATGCCGTGACGCGCTCCAATCCGCGTTCCCGCAGAAAATATTCCGCCGTGAGATAATTCGCGACGTTGAGCGAAAAATCTCCGCGCAGACGCGCTCCCGCAAAGGCGTAAAGATGCTCGTGCGCGCGAACGAGAAAACCGTCCGCGCCGCATTCGCGCACAATTCGGAGAATGCCCGCTTCGTCGGCGGCTTCCTTGAAAATTCGCGGCGGCTGCGCCCAAAATTCCGTCCCGGGAACGGCGCGAACGCGCTCGACGGCGGTGCCGTAATCGCGCGGATTTTCAAATTCGGCGTAAATCGTCTTCGCGCCGAACGCAAGCGCGGCATCAAGCTGCGCGAGCTCCCGCACAACGGGAATCAGCTCCGGAGCGCCTTTTTGCGGAGCGGAAAAATTTTCTCCGCGCAACGATGCCGGCGCCGTTTCCGAAAGCGTCCACTTCACGGAATTTTCGCGAACGGCATCAAGCTGCGCAATGAGCGCGCGACGAAGCTTGTTCGCAACGCTCGCAGGAATCATGGGGGTCCCCAACGATGATTCCCAGCCGTCAAGGTAATAGCCTGTTCCGCCGAGACGCGCGAACTGTTCGCGCAACCACGCATCCGTCGCGGGCTTATTTGTCGCGGGAACGAGCGGATCGCCCTGCTCCGCAAAAACTTCGTGCCCGCAACCGTCATCGCAACTCGCGCGAAGCGGCGAACCGACTTCCGCGACGACGCGCATGTTCACCTTGCGCGCCCAGCGCGGCGCATCGCCGGCATAAGTTTCGCGAATCTCGGATTCGAGCGCCGGATCGGAGGTCTTCCACAATTTGTCGCCTCGGTGAACGCGTTCCCAGCGAACGCCCGCGCGTGCAAAACGCACGAAAACCTCGTCGCTCCCGCGCTCTTTTTCCACGCCGTACACGTAGCCGCCCTCCTCTTTTTCCTCCGGCGTTCCCGCGTCGAAAACGACGCCGGCGCCGGATTTCAGCGGAGCTTCGAGCCGCACGAACACGCCGTCGCGCCCGAAACCGGAAACCGTGCCGAGAAACACGCCGCGTTTTTTTCCGAAGCGCGCGTGCACGAGCTCGCGGTTGTTCACGCCGCGCAACCATCCCGTGTAAAGCCCGCGCGAAAACGCCATTTCGAGCGCATAGCCGTGGCGTTCCCGCAATTGTTTTGCGAAAGCATCGAGCGTTTCCGCGGGAACGCCGTCCGCAAGCATCGAGTGAAGACGATCGACGCAATCGCGATACGCACGCGTAATTGCGGCAACGTATTCGGGAGATTTCAAACGTCCTTCGATTTTGAGCGAACGCACGCCGAGACGCATCAGCGCAGGCAACATTTCGATCCCGCACAAATCGCGCGGCGAAAGCAAATAGCGGCGCGCGCCGAGCGGAGCTTTTTCCCCGTCGCAAATCAAATCGTAAGGCAAGCGGCAAGCCTGCGCGCATTCGCCTCTGTTTGCGGAACGCCCGCCGAGCGACTCGCTCGTCAGGCATTGCCCGGAGTAAGCGACGCAAAGTGCGCCGTGCACGAAAAGTTCCAGCGGGAGCGACTGCGCGGGTTCGGCGTTCCCGCGCGCAACGATTGCGGCGAGCTCGCGCACGTTCACCTCGCGGGAAAGCACCGCGAGCGATGCGCCGAGTTCCCGCGCAAACCGCACGCCCGCCGCGGAGGAAATCGTCATCTGCGTCGATGCGTGAACGGGAAAATCCGGAGAAATTTCGCGAATGAGGCGCACGATGCCGACGTCCTGCACAATCGCGGCATCGACGCCCGCCGCGATAATCCGACGCAGCTCCGAAGCGGCTTCCGCAAGCTCGTCGGAAAAAATCAACGTGTTGAACGTGACGTAGCCGCGCACGCCGCGCCGATGAAGAAAGCGCATCAGCTTGGGCAAATCGTCGGCGACAAAATTGTCCGCCCGAACGCGTGCGTTGAAACGCCCGACGCCGAAATAAATTGCATCGGCGCCGTTTTCGACTGCCGCCTTCGCGCACTCCCACCCGCCCGCAGGCGCAAGCACTTCCGGCTTCGGAAATTCAGAATTCATTTGCCCGCGAGTTTAACGATTTTTTTAACCGGAGGCGACAGAAGTTCTTCAAGAGATAACCGCGCGGAATGCGCGCATGATTTCCTCTTCGGCGGGAACGACGCCGTCGCGCATGAGAAATTTTCCGTCGCAGAGCACATGCCGAATGCAGCGCGTATCGGCGGCGTAAATCCAGTTTGAAAGCGCGTTGTAGTTCGGAAGCATCCGCACGTCGTTCAAATCGACGAGCACGAAATCCGCGAGCCGCCCCTCGGCGATTTCGCCGGCATCGATTCCGAACGCGCGGAAACCGTTGCGCGTTGCCCACGTGAACGCCTGCGAAGCGGGAACCGCCTCGGGATCGCCGGAAACTTTCGCGAGCAATGCCGCAAATTTCGTTTCCTCGCGCATATCGAGATTGTTGTTCGAAGCGGCGCCGTCCGTGCCGAGCGCGATTTTTACGCCGGCATCGGCAAATGCTTTCGCGCGAAAAATTCCCGAACCGAGCTTCATGTTTGACACGGGATTGTGCACGACGGTCACGCCGCGTTCCCGCAGAATCGCGATCTCCTCGTCGTCCGCGTAAACGACGTGTGCGGCGACGACATTTTCGCCGAGCACGCCGAGCGCGTCCAAGCGGCGAATCGGCGTCATGCCGAATTCGGCGACGCAATCCGCGACTTCTTTTTTCGTCTCGGAAAGATGAATGTGCAACTGCACGCCGCGTTCCCGCGCAAGCTCCGCGCAACGCAGCCAAAGTTTTTCGGAAACGGTGTAAATCGCGTGCGGCGCGAGCGCGAAACGCACAAGTCCGTCGTCGCCGACGTTCCCGCCGCGCGGCAGCTCGGAAAGGCGCGCGAACATGCGCTCGATTTTTTCATCGCCGGTAAAATTCGTGACGGTCATTCCGACGCATGCGCGCACGCCGAGTTCCCGCGCGGCGCGAACGGTTTCTTCGCTCTCGAAATACATGTCGTTGAAGAACGTTGTTCCCGAGCGAATCATTTCGAGAATCGCGAGCCGCGAGCCTTCATAAATGTCGTGCGCGGTCAGCTTCGCCTCGATCGGCCAGATGTGTTCGTTGAGCCATTTGAACAGCTCCATATCGTCGGCAACGCCGCGCAGAAGCGTCATCGCGGCGTGCGTGTGCGCGTTGCAAAACGACGGGAACGCGGCGAGATTTTTCGCGTTCACGATTTCGGTTTCCTTCGCTTCGCGCTCGGTCAACGCAATCGCGGGCGCAATTTTTTCGAAACGATTTCCCGCGACGAGCAAATCGGTTTCGGCTCCGTTCAGAAGCGCATTTCGGAAAAGAATTTTTTTCATGGCGACGACAAAAAAACGTTCAGTCGAGGAATTTCATTTCTTCGGCGATGAGTCCGCGTTCCCGCGTGATGCGCAGCAATTCGTCCTCCAACGCTTCCGGAGGCGGAATGATGCCCGCCGGGAGCGTTCCCGCGTGCTGCGCGATCCAAACCGCGCCCGCGCTGTGCAACGAAAGCGTGGCGTCGATGTAGCGCAGATGCGTCGGTTCATCGAGAAAAAAGTTGAGCGCACGTTTTTCGCCGAGCACGCGCATCGCGGGAACGCGCGGACCGAATTCGTCCTCCACGCCCATGTTCGCGAGCAACGCCGGCGAAGCGACGAGCGCCTCGGGAACGTCGTCATGATCGAGCGCGTGTTGCACGCCCGTCGCGGTAACGACGGCGAACGCATCGGCGACGGCGCGACGCGTTCCCGCGATATCGCGAAAATCCACGTGCTCGTCGATGAGCGCACGCGTCCGCGGAGACACGCTCGCGGGATCGCTCACGACGACAACGCGCGCGCCGTTGCGCTTCGCGTAAAAAATCAATCCGGAACCGACTTTCCCGCTCCCGAAAATCACGAGTTTTTTCCCTGCCCAATCGGAAAATCCGCGCGCCGCCATCGCGCGAAAATAGCTGTCGCCCGTGCCGAGAAATGTTTCGATGCGTTTGATTTTTCCGCCGTCGGCGAGAAAAACGGGCTTGTCCGAATTTTTGTATTTTTCGACGCCCGATCGCGTGAGCTCGGCGAAACCGATGCTCGGTTCCCATGCGGAAAAGCCGCCGGCGTTATCCAAAATCAAATCGACCTCGAACGGCGTTTCGTCCCAGCGCACGGCGGGAACGCCCGCTTCGCGCATGTATTCGATGACCGACTCGTCGCAGAGAATTCCTTCGCGGATGCCGAGAATCAGCCGCGCTCCCGCCGCAATCAGCGCGCGGTATTTCGTCATCGTATTGCGGAAAATCGGCGTTGCATCGATGACGGTAAGCCCGTCGAGCGGGCGCGTTCCCGTCCAAAGCTCGGTGAGATATTTCGCCGCGGGATAATCTTTTTCGGTGTAGGCGGCGTCGAGAACCGCGTCGATTTTTTTTGTCATGGCGAAAAGAAAATGAGCGGAACGTCAGTCCGTTGCAAGCTTCGCAAAAACAAGCTCGTCGCGATATTTTCCGTAAGCGAATTTCGCATCGCGCAACTTGCCTTCGAGCACGTAGCCGAGCCGTTGCGCGACAGCGGCGGACGCGGCGTTGTCCGCATCGCATTCGATTATGCAACGATGAATTCCGTGCGCGAACAGCTCGCGTTCGAGCAAGCGCACGAACTCCGTGGCGTAGCCGTTCCCGCACGCGTCTTTGTCCAAATAATAGCCGAATTCCGCCGTGCGGTTCATGTGCGAAATCGTGTGCACGCCGCCCGCGCCGACCATGCGCCCGGAAATTTTGTCGAAGAAAACGAACTCGAAGGACGCGAGCGCATCCCAGTTCGCGGAAAAAATATCGGTGACGACGCGAACGTCTTCGACGCTTTTCGTGCCGTCCGTCCAAAACAGGAATTCCCGCAAATGCGCGCGGGAACGGTCGATGAGCGCGAACAGCTCGGCATCGTGCGCGTGAACGCGGCGGCGAAGAATGATTTTTTCGCCCGCGATTTCCTCGGGCAACGAAAACTTTTCGTATTTTTCCAGACCTAAATCGAGCATCGGAAAATTAAATGAAAATTAGAAATTAGGCAGACGCGCGTCAGGAATCTTGAGCGAGATCTTTCTCGTGTTTTTTGCGTTCTTCGAGCGTGAGATAAATTTTGCGCATGCGCAAAAAGTGCGGCGTCACTTCGACGAGCTCGTCGTCGGCGATGTATTCGAGCGCCTGTTCCAACGAAAGCTTCACGGCGGGAGCGATTTTCATTTTGCGGTCGCTGCCGGCGGCGCGCATGTTCGTCAATTCCTTGCCTTTCTGCAAATTGACGGGAAGATCGTTGTCCTTGCAGTGCTCGCCGACGACCATTCCCTCGTAAGTTTCTTCGCCGGGATCGATGAAAAACGTGCCGCGCAACTGCAACGCGTCAATCGCGTAAGCGACCGCCTTGCCCTCGCCGAGCGAAACCATCGTGCCGTTCACGCGCGCGGGAATTTCGCCCTTGAAAGGTTCGTAGCGATCGAAACGATGCGCGACGATCGCCTCGCCCGCGCTCGCAGTGAGCACGCGGGAACGCAGACCGATGAGCCCGCGCGTCGGAATCGAAAAACGGATGAGCTGACGCGCGCCGCGCGTTTCCATCGAAATCATTTCTCCGCGACGTTGCCCGACGAGCTGAATCACGTTCCCGGCAAATTCGTCGGGAACTTCAATCGTAAGCTCCTCCACGGGATCGCATTTCACGCCGTCGATGATTTTCGTGATGACTTTCGGACGCGAGACCGCGAGCTCAAATCCCTCGCGACGCATCGTCTCGATGAGAATCGCAAGATGAAGCACGCCGCGCCCGGAAACCTCGAACATTTCTCCGCCGCGTCCCGCTTCCTTCACGCGCAACGCCACGTCTTTTTCCGCTTCCTTGAACAGCCGCGTGCGCAGATGTCGCGAGGAAACGAATTTTCCGTCGCGTCCGAAAAACGGCGAATCGTTCACGCGAAAAACCATGGAAATCGTCGGCTCATCGACGGCGATCGGCGGGAGCGCTTCGGGCGTTTCCGCCGCGCAAATCGTGTCCGAAATGTCGATGTCGTCGATGCCGACGACTCCGCAAAGATCGCCGCATTCCACGCGGGAACGGTCTTCGCGTTCGAGTCCTTCAAACGTAAAAAGCTGTTTGATCTGCGCGGAACGCACCGTGCCGTCGCGCTTTACGACGACGACCGGGCACGAAGTATCCGCCGTGCCGCGCGACACGCGCCCGATGCCGATGCGCCCGACGTAATCCGAATAATCCAGCGTGGCGATTTGCAATTGAAGCGGACCTTCGACGCGCTTCGGCGCGGGAACGTGCGCGACGACCGCGTCCAGCAACGGCGCGATGGAAACGCGCGGATCCGATTCAAGATTTTTCACGCACCAACCGTCGCGACCGCTCGCATAAAGCAACGGAAAATCGAGCTGATCTTCGTTCGCGTTCAGCTCGCAGAAAAGATCGAAAACGGCGTTGACGACTTCCGTCGGACGCGCGTCCGGCTTGTCGATTTTGTTGATGACGACGATGGGTTTCAGTCCGAGGCGCACCGCCTTATCGAGCACGAAGCGCGTTTGCGGCATCGGTCCTTCCGCCGCATCGACGAGCAGAATCACGCCGTCGGCGAGATTGAGCACGCGCTCGACTTGCCCGCCGAAATCGCTGTGCCCGGGCGTGTCGATGACGTTGATTTTCACGCCTTTGTAGCGCACGGAAATATTTTTGGAAAGAATCGTGATGCCGCGTTCCCGCTCGAGGTCGTTGCTGTCGAGGAAGCATTCGTGCACTTCCTGATTTTCGCGGAACATTTTCGACTGCTGCATGATTTTGTCCACGAGCGTCGTTTTCCCGTGGTCCACGTGTGCGATGATTGCGATATTTCGGATGTCGTTCATTCTGAAAAAAAACGGGCGCAGAGCATCTCACTCCGTTCGGGAAAACGCAAGCGTTCCCGTGCGGCGACGGAATTTCAAATTGTCAGTTTCACGAAAATCTGTTTCCTTTTCGGGTCTCGAAATCATTCGTTTTTTCAATTCTTCAAACACCGATAGAACCATGGGTAAACAATACAACAAAGAAATCAAACGTCGCCGCCGCGCGGCATATCAGAAGCGTTGCAAAGAACGCATCGCCGAAGCCGTCGCCGCCGCGAAGAAGCGCAAATAAGCCTTCTGAACGTTCCCGCGCCCGGAGCATTTTCGTTTCGGCGCGGGAACGTTCCTTTTTTTTCGGAAACGTTTTTTCTCCGCCTTGCCATGACACTCGCCGGAAAATTCGCGGGAACGCTCGCCGCACTTGCCGCGGGAACGCTTTTTTTTGCTTCGTGCCGAGTTCCGCCGAGCCCGCCGCCGACGGACGGCGGCTCCGTCGTTCCGATTTCCTACGCGGTTTTTTCGTGGAAAGAAGAAACCGACTTCAAGCGCATCTCGGAATATTTCACCGATACCGAAAACACCGGCGCGAATTTCGTGGCGCGCACCGATCCCGAAACGCGGGCGGGGCTTTACTTCATTCTCGGACTTGAATCGTTCGAAAAAATTCCCGCGGGAAGCCGCGCCGTGCTTCGCTATTTTCGCCCGGATCGCCACGGCGTGCAGACGTGCGAATTCGAGCTCGCGGAATTTTCGTCTTCGCCCGCCGGCGAAATTCGGCTCGGACTCACCGGCGAGGCTTGGCCCGAAACGCTGAAAAAATCGCGCCCGACCGCTTGGGAATTTTCAATTCGCTCGCCGGAGGGCGAACTGCTCGTCCTGCGCCGCTCGTTCCTCTGGACCGAACAGTGATTCCGCGCGCGCAATCCTTTTCAAAAAAAACGAAAAACATGACTCCTCGCGAACTCGGCTTCCGCATGCCGGCGGAATGGGAAAAACAAGCGGCGATTTGGCTGACTTGGCCGACTAATCCCGCGCTTTGGCCGGGGCATTTCGAATTGTTGCTCCCGCAATACGCCGCATTCGTCGCCGAAATTTCGCACCGCGAAAACGTTCGTCTCAACTGCGCCGCGGGAACGCTTCGCGAACAGGCGGAAAAATATCTGAACGCGGCACGCGCCGATTTTTCCGCAATCGAATTTTTCGACCATCCCGCGAACGATGTTTGGTGCCGCGACCACGGTCCGCTGTTCGTCAAAAATGACGCCACGGGCGAAGTCGCGCTCACGGACTGGATTTTCAACGGCTGGGGCGGAAAATTTTCCGCCGAGCTCGACAACCGCATTCCCGCACGCATCGCGGAATCCACGGGAATGCGCCGCTTCGCGTTCCCGTTCGAACTCGAAGGCGGAGCCGTCGAACTCAGCGGCGACGGACTGCTGCTCACGACCGAATGCGTGCAGAAAAATCCGAACCGCGCAAAAGGACGCGACGATGCCGCTTTCGAACGCGCGCTCAAAGACGGGCTCGGCGTGAACGAAATTCTTTGGATTTCCGAAGGACTCGCGGACGACGATACCGACGGACACATCGACAACCTTGCGCGATTCGTTGCGCCGCGCGCGCTGATCGCCGTGACCGAGCGCGATCCCGCGCGTCCGAATTTTCGCCCGCTCGCGCACAATCTCGAACAGCTTCGCGCCTTGCGCACGCCCGAAGGCGGGCGTTTCGACGTAATCGAACTTCCGTTGCCCGAACCTTTTTCCCTCGCCGGACGCGACCTGCCGCCGAGCTACGCGAATTTTCTCATTCTGAACGACGCGGTCATCGTTCCCGTGTACGGACAAAGCGGCGACGACCGTGCGCTCGGCATCATTCGCGAAGCGTTCCCGAAACGCGAAGTCGTGGGTCTCGACTCCCGCATCATTCTCATCGAAGGCGGCTCCTTCCACTGCCTTTCCCAGCAACAGCCGGCATAAACGCGGGAACGCAAAAACTTTCGGACGGATTTTTTTCAAACGCTATGGCAGAACTTTTCCCCGTTTCTTCTCGGCTCTTCGACCGTGCGCAAAAAGTCATTCCCGGCGGCGTCAACTCGCCCGTGCGCGCATTTCGCAACGTGGGCATGGAACCGTTTTACACGCAAAGCGCACAAGGTTGCCGCCTGCGCACGCCCGACGGGAACGAATTCATCGATTACGTGCTGACGTGGGGACCGGCGATCTTCGGGCACAACGACGCGGAAATCCGCGCGGCAACGCACGCCGCAGTCGATCGCGGACTGGGCTTCGGCACAAATTCGCCGGAGGAAGTGCGCATGGCGGAACTGCTGACGCAAATCGTTCCCGCCGTCGAAAAAGTGCGCATGACGAATTCCGGCACGGAAGCGACGATGTCCGCGTTGCGCCTCGCGCGCGGATTCACGCGCCGGGAAAAAATCGTGAAATTCGCCGGCGGTTTTCACGGGCACGTCGATTCGTTGCTCGTGAAAGCGGGTTCGGGCGCAATGACGTTCGGCAATCCGGACAGCCTCGGCGTTACCGCGGGAACGGCGGCGGACACGTTCGTCCTGCCCTACAACGATTTTGCCGCGGCGGAAAAACTTTTTGCGGAACACGGCAAGGAAATCGCGGCGATCATCGTCGAGCCGTTCCTCGGAAATATCGGTTTCATCATGCCGCAACCGGGATTTCTCGCAAAACTGCGCACGCTTACGCGCGATGCGGGAGCGCTCCTGATTTTCGACGAAGTGATGACGGGCTTCCGCATCTCGCTTCAAGGCACGATGGGACTTCACGACGTGCGCCCGGATCTCGTTTGCCTCGGAAAAATCATCGGCGGCGGGTTGCCCGTCGGCGCGTTCGGCGGTCGTGCGGAAATCATGGATTGCGTTGCGCCGCTCGGCGGCGTGTATCAGGCGGGAACGTTCTGCGGGCATCCGGTCGCGCTCGCCGCAGGAATTGCCGCGCTGGAAAAACTTCTGCGGGAACGCGAAGTTTATGCGCAGCTCTCCGCTTTCGGCGAAACGCTCGCGCGGGAACTCACGCGCAAGGCGCGGGAACGCGGAATCGCGCTCCAAGTGCCGCACTGCGGCGGGATGTTCTCGATTTTCTTCAATGAAAATCCCGTGAACAATTTCGAACAGGCGACGCACTCCGATCCAGAAAAAGCAAAAAAACTTTTTCGATTCGCGCTCGAAGGCGGCGTTTTTCTCCCGCCCTCGCCTTACGAATCCTGCTTCATTTCGACCGCGCACGACGCCGACGCCCTCGAAAAAACCGTGCGCGCGCTCTGCGATGCTCTCGGAAAAATCGACGCCTGACGTTCCCGTGAAAATTCCGTTTCGCGTTCCCGCACGCTTCTTTTTTTCGTGATGAATCCCGCAATCTTCAAAACCGCCGCATTGCTGGTGCTTTCCAACTGCTTCATGACCTACGCGTGGTACGGGCATCTGAAAGGCATGAAATCCGCGCCACTCATCCTCGCGGTGCTCGCGAGCTGGGGCGTCGCGTTTTTCGAATATCTGATTATGGTTCCCGCGAATCGAATCGGCTACGCCGGCGGACTCGAACTCGGGCAACTCAAAATCATGCAGGAAGTGATTACGCTCTGCGTGTTCGTGCCGTTCGCTCTTCTCTTTATGGGCGAAAAATGGCGCTGGGACTACCTTTGGGCGTTTTTCTGCCTCGTCGGCGCCGTCTATTTCGTGTTTCGCGGAAAATTCTGAAGCCTCTTCCCGCGATCAGCGATTCCTGCGCTGCGGTTTCGGCCATTCCCGAAACAATTTTTCATAAAGCGGCGCCATTTTCTTCTGCGTGCCCTGCCATTTCCACAGCGACAATGACATGTTGCCGCCCGTGTGATGATAATGCCCTCGCCCGAGCAAATGATTGTCCTTCTCGATACGGATATTCGCATCGGCAAGATACGTGGTAATATCCCACGACTGCCGCGCGTCATAGGTCACGACATATTCTCCCGGCTCGGCAACGTGAGTCGCTTTCGCAATCGCGACGGAAATGCCGCGCGCACTGAACTCGTCCTCCAAGACGCTGAGAAAATCGTGAACGCGCACATACGGATTTCTCACCACCGTGACGGTTCTCATTTCCGGATCGTATTTCAGCGGGCGAACATCATAGCTGTTGCATCCGACGACCGACAAACAAAGGACTGCTATTCCGACAAACTTTTCGATATTCATAATTTTTTCTTCTGCGTGATTTTCAATTTTTATTTCTTTTGTTTCGGCAACGAACGAGGCGCTTTTTGTCTGCGGCGGCGGTGGTTTCCGGTTCGGGCTTGGTGCGGTGAACCGCCTCCGTTCCCGCGGCGACCGCTTTCTCGTAGTAATCCAACTTGTAGTCGATGACTTTCATGTATTTTTTGATCTCGGCAAGCTTTTCGAGCATCTTTTTCTTGTGTGCGCGCATGACGTCGAGCCGCGTCTGAAGCGTCTTGTCGCCCTTCATGCACAAATCGAGATAATCGCGAATTTCCCGTATGGGCATGCCGGTTTCTTTCAAACAACCGATGATTCGCAACCAGCCCAAATCGCCGTCCTTGAAAATGCGCCGTCCGCCCGAACCCCGATCAACAAACGGCAACAGCCCTTCCTTGTCGTAAAATCGCAACGTGTGCGCGGTGATTCCGAATTTTTCCGCCGCCTGAGAAATCGTGTATTCCATGCCGCGGAGCAAATCCTGATACTCGTCGGAAAGCAAGCAATTTTCTCCTCCCGAAAAAAACTCCTTGACTTAGAGTTAACTCTAAGTCGTAGCATTTCCGCATCCTTTGAAAAAAATCATGAATACGAACGAAAACTACGACATGTTTGTTCCGACGCGCACGCTCTTCGGCGCGGGAACGCTTGAAAAACTCGGCGATCAACCCTTGCCCGGGAAAAAGGCGTTGCTGATGATTTCCGACGGGAAATCGACTCGCGCCACGGGAACGCTCGCGCGCACGGAAGCGCAGTTGCGCCGCGCCGGCGTCGAATGGGCGCTCTTTGACGGCGTCGGTCCCAATCCGCTCAAATCCGCAGTGATGGCGGGCGGCGCGGCGGCGCGCGAAAACGCGTGCGATTTCATCGTCGCGCTCGGCGGCGGCAGCGTGATGGATGCCGCGAAAGGCGTTGCCGTTGTCGCGACCAACGACGGCGATCTCTGGGACTACATTGCTTTCGGCACGGGAAAAGGAAAGCCTATCGCAAACCGCCCGCTTCCGATCGTTGCCGTGACGACGACCGCGGGAACGGGTTCCGAAACGGACTGCGGCGGCGTCATCTCCAACCCGGAAACGCGCGAAAAAACGGCGATCTTTGATCTCTCGCTCTTCCCTGTGCTCGCGATTGTCGATCCGGAACTCACGAAAAGCGTTCCCGCGAAATTCACCGCGTTTCAGGGCTTCGATGCGCTTTTTCACTCGACGGAAGCGTTCATTTCCGCGAAAGCGAATCTGATGAGCGACATGTATGCGCTCACGGCGATTGAAAACGTCGCGAAATTTTTGCCGCGCGCCGTGCGCGACGGGAACGACCTCGAAGCGCGCACGCACGTTTCGTGGGGCAACACGCTTTCCGGCTCCGTGATGTGCGTCGGCTCGTGCACGAGCGAACATTCTCTCGAACACGCGCTTTCCGCGTTTCACCACGCGCTCCCGCACGGCGCCGGGCTGATTATGATTTCGCTCGCCTACTACGCGAGCTTCATCGAAAAAGGCGTGCGCGCCGAACGCTTCGTAAAAATGGCGCGCGCGATGGGCATGGGAAACGCGGCGCAACCGAAAGATTTTCTCACCGCGCTCGAAAAACTCCAACGCGATTGCGGAGTCGCCGAGCTGAAAATGTCCGACTACGGCATCGTTCCCGAAGAATTTCCGGCGATGGTGCGCAACGCGCGCGATGCGATGGGATTTCTTTTCGGCGACGATCCCGTTCCGCTTTCCGACGCAGATTGCATCGCGATTTACGAAAAATCATTTCGTTAAAAAATCATGTTTCGAAAAAAAATCATCGCAGCTTTGGCGGCGGGAACGCTCTTCGCGCTTTCGCTTGTCGCAGCTCCGCAAAATGAAAATTCCGCAACGATGAACACTCCGATTACGCACAATTCAACGTTCCCGCTCGGCGAAGAAAATGTCGCCTACGCGCAATTTTTCACCGGGAAATCATGGCTCGCGCGTCTGACGAAAAACGCCGAGCTCAATGCGCCTATCGCCAACGTGACGTTTGCGCCCGGATGCCGCAACAACTGGCATTCGCACACGGGCGGGCAAATTCTCATCGCGACGGACGGCGTCGGTTTTTATCAGGAAAAAGGTTCGCCGGCGCGGCGGCTCGTTCCCGGAGACGTTGTCGAAATCGCTCCGAACATCGTTCATTGGCACGGCGCGGCGCCGGACTCGCGCTTTTCGCATCTTGCGATTGAATGCAATCCGCAGACCAACAAAAACACGTGGCTCGAACCCGTGAGCGATGCCGAATACTGCGCCGCGATGCTCTCGGAAACCGACCCGGAGTTCGCCGAGATTTTTGCGCGATTCGCGGGAACGGAAGTCCCGGCGACGGCGGGAACGCTCGATGCGCGCCTGCGCGAAATCGCGGTGCTTGCCGCCGTGCTCGGAACGAATTCGCCCGAAGCGTTTCGCGCGCGCGTCGCCGCCGCGCTTGATGCCGGGCTTGCGCCGGAAACGATTAAGGAAATTCTTTATCAGGGCGCGGCGTATTTGGGAATTTCCCGAATTTTCGAAAATCTGAACGCCGCAAACGCCGTTCTGCGGGAACGCGGAATCGCGCTTCCGCTCGCGCCGCAAGGCAAGGTTTCCCCGGAAAATCGTTCCCGCGACGGCAACGCCGCGCAAATCGAAATTTTCGGCGACCGCATGCGCGGATTCGTCGAAAACGGACCTGCGGATCGCCGACACATTCGCGAATGGCTCGCGGCAAACTGCTTCGGCGATTACTACACTCGCGGCGGAATGACGTTGCGGGAACGCGAGTTGGCAACGTTCTGTTTTCTCGCCTCGCTGGGCGGATGCGAACCGCAGTTGAAAAGCCACATCGCGGGAAATCTTGCAACGGGCAACGACCGCGCGATCCTCATCGCCGCGATTTCACACGCGATGCCTTACATCGGCTACCCGCGCACGCTGAACGCGCTCGCCGCAATCGACGCCGTCGCGCCCGAATCGCGGTAAAAATTTCACCCGCAAATCGAAAACCCGAACTACAAAAAAACATGAATCGAAAAAAATTCATCGGAACCTTGGCGGCGGGAACGCTCGCTGCCGTCGTCGGCGGAAACGCAATTCTTTCCGCCGCAGAAAAATTCGGAGCGAACGCCGATGCTTCGCCGAATCTCCGCGCGCTCGTCGTCTTTTACTCGTGGAGCGGGAACACGAAAGCGCTCGCGGGGAAGATTCGCGAAGCGACGGGCGCGGAGATTTTCGAGCTCGTTCCCGAGAAACCTTATCCGAGCGAGTATCGCAAATGCACGGAACAGGCGAAAAAAGACATCGCCGAAAACGTTCGTCCCGCGCTCAAATCCTTGCCGGAAAATCTCGCGGAATTCGACGTCATCTTCATCGGCTCGCCGAATTGGTGGGGTACGTTTGCGCCGCCCGTCTCGACGTTTCTCGACACGCCCAATCTCGCGGGAAAAACCGTTGTTCCGTTTTTCACGAACGGCGGAGGCGGGATGCAACGTTGCGAAAGCGATATGCGTGCGCGCCTCGAAGGCAAGGCAACCGTGCTCAAAGCGCTCACGCTGAGCGGATCTTCCGCCGGCGGTTCCCGCGCGGATCGTGCCGTTGCCGCGTGGCTGAAAGAGCTCGCGCTGTGAGAAAAATCTCGTGATTCTTCGAGTCGGCATCGATCTGTTCGCGGCGGCGCTCATTGCGGGAACGTTTGCCTACGGTTTCACCGGGAACCTCGCGCACGAATGGATCGGGCTCGGCGCGTGTGTCGCGTTTGCGGCGCACAACGCGTTGAATCGCCGGTGGTGGCGCCGACCGCTCGCGGGAACGCGCACGCTGAACATTGCACTGGGCGCGAGCGCGCTCGCGACGCTCGTCTCGGGCGCGATGCTTTCGTCGGAGATTTTTCCGTTCGTTCCTTCGGGCGGCGGACTTTGGGCGCGCACGTTGCACACAAGCGCGGCGGCGTGGCTTTTCGTGCTCGCGGCGTTTCACGCCGGATTGCACGTGCCGTTTTTCGTCGCAGCGGCGAAACGCGCGTTCCCGCGAAAAACCTCGAAGAATCGCTCCCGCCGCGTTCCCGCAAAACTTATGCGAATCGGAGCATTCGCGCTCGCGGGAACGCTCGCCTTGTTCGGCGTCTTCGCGTTTTTTCGTCGCGCGTTCCCGCAAAAACTTTTCGCGCAGGAAACTTTTGATGCGTTTGCGTTCGACGATTCGCTTCCGCGTTTTCTCGCCGATTACACCTTAATCGCCGCGCTTTTCTTCATTCTCGCCGGCGCACTTTTTTCTCCGAAAAAAAACCGCTTGCGCCCCGCACGCGGCGGGAACGCAAGCGGCTTCGCGCATCAGGCGCGTTTCCGAAAATTTAGGCGTTCTCGCTGTAAAGCCACGTGGAAAGATACCGCGTTCCCGTGTCGGGAATAATCGCGACAATCGTTTTTCCCGCGTTCTCCGGCTTCGCGGCGAGTTCGAGCGCGGCAAAAACCGCCGCTCCCGCGGAAATTCCCGTGTGAATGCCTTCTTCCTTGGCGAGCCGACGCGCAGTCGTTCCCGCGTCTTCGTCGCTGACCGGAATCACGCCGTCCACGACTTTCGCATCGTAAATCGCGGGAACGAAACCCGCGCCGATGCCCTGAATTTTGTGCGGTCCGGGAGCGCCGCCGGAAAGCACGGGAGACGTCGCCGGCTCCACCGCAAAAATTTTGACGGAAGGCTTGCGCGCTTTCAGCGCCTGCCCGATGCCGCTGACCGTGCCGCCCGTGCCCACGCCCGCGACGACGATGTCCACCGTGCCGTCCGTGTCGTTCCAAATTTCGACGCCGGTCGTTTTGCGGTGCGCCTCCGAATTGGCGAAATTTTCAAACTGTTGCGGAATGAATGCGCCCGGATTTTGTTCCCGAAGCTCCAACGCCTTCGCAATCGCGCCCTTCATGCCCTTTGCGCCTTCCGTCAGCACAAGCTCCGCGCCGA
The DNA here is from genome assembly GCA_963620895.1 of Bacteroidaceae bacterium. Lineage (GTDB taxonomy): Bacteria > Verrucomicrobiota > Verrucomicrobiia > Opitutales > UBA953 > Spyradosoma. The sequence continues at coordinate 37,587 of CAVFCB010000002.1, forward strand.
GGCTCAGCAGAAATTTGCGGCGCTCGACGCTCATCGTTTCCGGCATCGTCAGAATGAGGCGATAGCCTCTGACGGCGGCGACGAGCGCAAGCCCGATTCCCGTGTTCCCGCTGGTCGGTTCGATGATCAGCCCGCCTTTTTTCAGCGTTCCCGCAGCTTCCGCCGCTTCAACCATCGCAAGCGCGGCGCGGTCTTTCACCGAACCGGACGGATTGAAAAATTCCAGCTTCGCCAGCACGGTCGCCTTCGTTTTGTTGAGCGTGTTCAACCGCACCAACGGCGTGTTGCCCACAAGTTCCAGAATATTGTTTGCAATCTTCATGTGTTTTCCTGTTTTGTTATTAAAAAATTCTCGAAAGTTCGTTCAGTCTATTCTTTTTTTTTCGAATGTCTATCAAAAAAGTAGTAATTCATAAAAAAACCGGTGCGAAAAAAAGCGTTCCCGTGCGGGAACGCTTTTTTTCGGCGCTCAGAATCTCTTACGCGAGAGCGGCTTTCGCCTTTTCGACGATGGCGTTGAACGCGGCGGCGTCGTTAATTGCGAGCTCGCTGAGGTTCTTGCGGTCGATGACGATCTGCGCTTTTTTCAGACCGGCGACGAGGCGGCTATACGTGATGCCGAGCGGGCGGCACGCGGAGTTGATGCGAACGATCCAAAGCTGGCGGAATTCGCTTTTGCGATTGCGGCGATGATCGTAGGCGTAGCGGTTGGCGCGGTTGACGGCGTCTTCGGCGTGGCGGAAGCAACGGGATTTCAGCCCGAAAAAGCCTTTCGCCTGTTTCAGAACGCGTTTGCGACGCGCGCGGGTTGCGGGAGCATTTGTAACTCTTGACATGTTTTATTTTCTATTGGTTTGGGACCGCCGGGTCGTCAAAAAAATTCACCCGGCAAGTGCGGTTTATGTTGCGGTTCTGCTGTTCCTCCGTGGAATTAAGCGAACGGCATGGCGGACTTGAACGTCGCTTCGAAGCCTTCGTCCACGCGCTTATCGTTTCCGCGACGACGGCGAGCTTTGTTGCTCTTGGTGCGGAGGAGGTGGCGCGTGTTCGGAGAGCGGCGCATGAGTTTGCCCGTGCCGGTCTTCTTGAACCGTTTTGCTATGGATTTCTTAGTCTTCTGCATAAGAAAGGAGCGCATTAAATCTTTTCTGAATCCTGCTGTAAAGCGGAAAATTGCGGGAACGTTTATTCTTTCTGCGTTGCGGGAACGCTGTCGGCGGGCGGCGGCGCGGGCGGCTCGTCGAGCAAGGCGCGAGCGCGTTCGAAAACGGCGAGATTGCGTTTCTGCAAGCGTCCGGGAGTCAATTCGAGTTCCTGACAAACGCGCGTGAACATCGCCAAATCTGCGGCGAGGAGCATTTTTTCTTCCGGCGAAAGTTTTCCGCCGAAATCGACGGCGAGCATTCGGCGGGAAATGCGTTCGGCGAAGGCATCTGCGACTTTCAGCTTGAACCGCGGGAACGCGCTTCCGCGCAGGCGCGCCGCGTCTTGCGGGAACGTTTCCGCGAACGAAGTCCACACTTCCGCCGCTCCCGCGAAATCGCCCGCCGCCACACGAGCGTCCAACGCCGCGCGATATGCGGCGACGGGATCGCCGGACGAGTGTTCGAAAGTTTCGCCCGTCTCCGGATTTTTTTCCGCGTCGGGAAAAGCCAGAAACGTTGCGACCAAAATTACGGCGACGACCACGGCGGAAATTCCCAAAAATTTTGCCGTTCCCGCGATATCCGAAAAACGTTTCGGCGGCGTGCTTTCGCCGGCGGCGGCTTGCGGCGGCGGCGCGGGAACGGCGGTTGCGTTCGCGGGCAGCGTTGCCGATGGAGTTTTTTCGGGAACGCCGGCGGATTCGGATTTTTTCGGCAAAGATTCGAGCGGAAAATTTTTCGGAAGCGTTCCCGTGCGCGCGTATTCCGCGAAGGCGGTCTTCGGCGCTCGCAAAACAAAAAACGGCGCGAGAAAATCGAGAACGAAATCGCCGGGTCGAAGCACATCGCGATTTTTTGCTTCGATCATTCGCCAAAGAAATCGCCCTGCTCCGTGTTTCGAACAAATTCCCGTGGAAAAAGCGACTTCCCACGAATTTTCCGCGCCGAGCGTTTCCGAAGATTCGGCAAAAAGTCCGAGCACGGTTTCCGTCATCGATTCGTCGCCGAGAAAAACAACGGAACGCGCATCGCCGAGCGGACACAAAAGCGCCGCGTTGCCCGCGTCTCCGGTCAGCGCTTCCCAGCGCCGCGCCGGCAACAAAGTTTCACCGTTTCGGCGCAAAATTTCCTGCGGGAGCGATTCGTCTTCATCCAAAAATCTCGGCGCGCCCGAAAATTTTTTGCACCAACCGCGAAAACGCAAAGCGATTTCAGCCGGCGGAAGCAGCGAGGGAATTTCGCTTTCGCGAAAAATGAGATGATGCACAACGCTGTTGGGACGCCCGAAATCATCCGTTCCCGCGTCGCCCGCCCGCGTCAGAATATAAAGTTTTTCGCTCCCGCCGGAATACGAACGAAAAAGAAAAACCGTCGGACGCGTTCCCGCCGGCGGTTCGTAAACGCTCATCCGTTCCAACTCCGCGACCGTGCGTTCCCGCAACGAGGCGTGGCGCGCCACCGTGCAGAATCCCGAACGCCCCGGCGCAAGCCCCGCACACGCGGATGTGAAGATGAGCTGGCGCATTAAGCCGTGAACGGCGCCGTGGCGCTCAGTGATTCAATCCGAACGCCGCGTGAATCGCGCGAACGGCGGCGTCCGCCTGCTCGGGAGCGACGCCCACGGAAATTTTGATTTCCGAAGTCGTGATGAGTTCCGAATTGATGCCGGCATCGGAAAGCGCGCGGAACAGCGTTCCCGCGACGCCCGGATGCGACGTCATGCCGACGCCCACAATCGAGACTTTCGCGATCCCGCCCGAGGAACGGAACGTTCCCGCGCCGAGTTTTTTCAGCGTTGCGCCGATTACTTTTTCCGCGGCGCCGACCTGATCGGTGTTCACGGAAAACGTCAGATTCGCCGAGCCCGGAGTCTTCGCGACGTTTTTCACGATCATGTCCACGCTCACCGAAGCCTCGCCGAGCGCATCAAAAATCGCCGCGAACGCGGCAGGTGAATCGGGAAGATCGCCCACCGTGACACGCGTCTGCGTGCGGTCGAGCGCGACGCCGGCGACAACGGCGTCCTCCATGGTTTTTTCAAAATCTTTCACAATAGTTCCGGGTTGATCGTTAAAGGATGAGCGCACTTCGAATGTAACTCCGTATTTTTGCGCGAATTCTACGGAGCGGGATTGCATGACTTTTGAGCCGCTCGACGCGAGCTCCAACATTTCTTCGTAGCAGATGCGTTTCAGTTTTTTCGCATCGACGACAACGCGCGGATCCGCGGTGTAAACGCCGTCCACGTCCGTAAAAATCTGGCAAATATCCGCTTTGAGCGCCGCCGCGAGCGCGATTGCGGTAAGATCGCTCCCGCCGCGCCCGAGCGTCGTAATTTCGCTCGCGGAAGAAATTCCCTGAAAACCTGCGACGATGACGACCTTGCCCTCGTCCAACCGCGCCTTGATGTCGCCGCCCGTAAGTTTGGCGATGTGTGCGCGGGAATGAAGCGTGTCCGTGATGATGCCCGCCTGCGCTCCCGTGCGGGAAACGGCGGGAACGCCGATCGCATGCAACGCGAGCGCCGTCAACGCAATCGTTTCCTGTTCTCCGGTGGCGAGAAGCATGTCCATCTCGCGTTCGCTGGGCACTGCGGAAATGGATTTCGCGCGCGCGATGAGTTCGTTGGTCACGCCGCTGCGTGCGGAAACAACGACAACAACCTGATGCCCTTCCGACCAATAGCTTTTGATCTTTGCGGCAACGTTTTTGATGCGGTCAACATTCCCTACGGAAGTTCCGCCGTATTTTTGAACGATCAGCATTTTGCTAAAAAGTTCGCTCATTAAAATGTCCCGCCGCCGGAAATTCAAGCCCGTAAGCGGGAACGGATTTGCCTTTCGTGCCTCGCCGGCGAAAAAAAATCAGAACCGCAGATTTGCGTTGAAGTAATCCTGAAGAATGACGGCGGCGGCGCGGGAATCGATTTCGCCGGTGCGGCGGTGTTTTTGGCGGGAACGCGCATCGCGCCCGCCTTTGCGTTTTGCGGACATTCCGCTTTCCGCTTCGTAGCTCGAAAGCGTTTCGTCCACGCGCACGACGGGAAGTCCGAAACGCGTTTCCAACTCGGCGATAAAGGCGTCCACTTCGCGTGTTTTGTAGCCGCAGGAACCGTCCATATTCACGGGATAGCCGACGATGAGCGTTCCGATTTTGCGGGAACGAATTTCGTCTCCGATGTGTTCGAGCCGCGCTTCGGGAGTATTTTCCACGGCGGCGGGAACGGGCATGGCGATGCCGATTTCGGAATCGCCGTGAGCGAGTCCGATGCGCCGCTCGCCGTAATCGATTGCGAGGAAGTTCATTTCGACAAACGGGAACGAAAAACGGAAAGCGTTGCGCTTATCTTCCGCCGAACATCGGGCAGGCGCGCGGGAACGTGGCGCCGTGTTCGAGAAGAATTTCCTCGAACTTTTCGCTGCTCACTTTGGCGTTCCCGCTCTGCTCCTGCAATGCCTGCAAAAGCTCCTTGCCCTCGGGATCGAGCACGGTGACGGAAACGTCCGCCGAACGGACTGCGCCCTTGGTCGCAGACTCGAAATTATCATCGAAAACAACCGTTCCCGCGCTCGCCGCGAGGGATTTTTCAAACGTGACGACGGTCGTGTTCGGATACAGCGAGCGCAACTGCTGGACCAGTTTGGAATTGTTCACGACGGCGATTTTGCGTTTGCCGTCGGAAAAATCGTCGAACCAGAAAAACACGGAGAAATCGACGATTCCGTCCACGAGAAAATTTTGCATTTCCGTGCGCCACGACGATGCCGAATATTTTTTTGAATCGGAAGGATCTTCGATTTGATCTCCGCTTTTCCAAAATTTTGACGGAAGTCGGGAAGAGGCAGAATCGCCCTTTTGTCCGATGATGTAAGGAAGCGCGACGCCGAAAGTATCCTTGGCGTTGAGCACGGAGCGATAGCAGCCGTACACGAGATTGCCGGCGGAAGAGGAAAGGCGCGCACCGAACGGCGAGCTGTGCGCGATTTTGTAGGAAACGGCGCAAAGCTCCCCGGGAAGAAGATCCTTGGAATTGCGTTCCCGCCGAATACGATCCTGCGGACGCGAGAAAAACATCAGTTCGGGAGCGGAATAGCGCGACACGTTATCCACGTCCGACTCGTAGCGGACTTCGAACCAGCAGTTCCCGTCGTCGGGCATGGACGCGGAAAGCAAATCGTCCTGCAACGCATCAAGCACCATTCCGGCATCGGCGTTGGTCGAAAGCGTTGCGATGGTGCGATCGTAAATTTTGAGCATGTTCACGGCGATGTTCGTGACGAACAGCACGAGCACGATCATTATCGCCGTTGCCGCCATTAGTTCAATCAGCGTAAAGCCTCGGCGAACCGTCGTTTTTTTTCCGAAACTCTTCATGGGAAAGCGCACTTCGTTTTCTTAAAGGGAAAAATCAGCGGGAAAGCACAAGATACTGCGTCAGCACGGGAATCTGCGTTTCGTCCTCCGCACTTCCGGGCGAATAAGGATAAACGTCCACCGTGAGCGGCAGATACGGGAGCGCAAAGCGATCGGGAGTCGAGGGAAGAGACGATCCGACGGAATACTGCGTGGCGAGCACTTCGCCCTTGGAGTCCATTTCCACGTAGCGCCCTTCGAGTTGCGGAGAAAGATAGACGCGGAGAAAATACGTCGGTCCCTCGGCGTCGAGCGCGGTCAAATCCGCCTGCGTGGGCGTTCCCGCGGCGCTGTCGCACTTGATGATTTGCAGCACGCGTTGCGGCAACGAATCTTCCGTCGCGTTGATTCTGCGGGAAACGCAAACGAGAAACAGCGCGTTGTTCCAGTCTTTCCCGGTCTTGGAGGAAAGCCATTCATACACGTAATCGAACGACGGCTTCGTCATTGAAGACTGACTGACGACCGCCGTGCCGTCCGTGCGCAGAATCGTCGAAACGGAGGACAGCGAGCGATCCGCGCAGGAATACACGCCGAGCGCCTGCCGCATCATGACGTTGCGCCCGACGGATTCGAACGTCGCGTTCAGAAGCCCCATAATCGAGAGCATCGCGATGCCGAGCACGGCGAGGGCAAGCAGAACTTCCACGAGACTGAATCCTCGGCGGGAACGGATTTTTTTTCTGAAAAATGCTTTCATAATCTGAAAATTTTGAGGCGAATCGATGCTCATCAGTTTTCGGACACGGCGGCGAGCGCCTCGTCATCGTCGCGCGTAAAGGAAATCGCGCCGCTGCGATGCACGACGAATCCGGAAACGAACGGATCTTCGCCGAAATCGACATCGCCGGTGGAACCGTTGATTTGCCCTTCGGCGAGCATGAAAACGGCTTTGGACATGTAGGTTTGCCCGTTGGAATCGAAGAAGTAGGCGTACCAGTTTTTTTTGCCCTTGCCGAAAGTCTGACCTTTCTCGCGATTGTCGGGATCGATGCTCACGCGGGAAGTGCCTTCAATCGGCGTGACAACGCTGCGCGCGCGCACGCCCGATTCGTTCGGCGGAACGAAAAAAATGCCCTGCGGGAGCGTCACGCCCTCGCCCGCCGCATACCAGTAGTAATCGGAAATCGACGTTTTGTCGCGGCTGTCCGTCCCGCCGACGATGACCTGCATGTAGCGCAGATGGCGCTCGATATCCTCCGGATCGTCCAGCACCAGCACGGCGGAACGAATATTGTAGCGTTCGGTGTTCGCGGGATCGCGATCGGGATTTGCGCCCAACGCGGCTCTGCTCTGCGCGATTCGGAATTCCGAAGAAGCGAGGCGACGCGCGTCTTCAAGCCCGCGAGGATTCCCGGGGCGAAGCCCGACGACGACCATCGCGAGAATGCCGATAATGGCGATCACCGTCAGAATCTCAATCAGCGTAAAGCCGCGTTTTCCGGGAACTCTGCAAAACATTTTTTGAAAAAAAAGAAAAATCTCTTAAAACGGGGAGCGAAAGCCGTTCCCGCGCGGGAACGCGGGTTCAGCGCCAACTGTAAACGGACGTGTAATCTTCGCCGTCCACGGTTGAAGTGAAAATAATGACGGTGCCGAGCATGCCTTTTTCGTTCTTTTCGTCTTCGGTGGCATCTTCCGGGAGATATTTCTGGGGAATCTGCACGCGTCCCTCGGGCGAGCTCGTATCCATCACGAGATGAATGTAGGGATTGCCGAATCCGTCCACGAGCTTTCCGATTTCGACCGTGCCGTCCTGTTGCGTGTAGTCTTCGGCGGAAAAATCGCAGAACGAGGTTCCCTTGCGATTGTATTTCGAGCGTTCCGTGCCTTTGAGTTTTTCGTTCGTCTCGGGATCGCGCCCGGTGAGCGACTTCACGAACGCCTCGGAATTCGAGCCTTCGCCGAGATTGAAATGCGCATCGCTGCCCTCCGTCGTGCTTTGTCCGAGCGTCGGGTAAAAACCGTAAGCCATCTTATACTGCTTGACGGCGGTCACCCACTCGTTGAAGCGAGCTTTCGTCTTCGTTTTCGTGAGCGCGCCGCGGGCATAGCCGACGGCGGGAATCATGACCATGGCGAGCACGCCGATAATGGCGATGACGACGAGAATTTCGATAAGCGTAAATGCGCTGCGTTTCTTCATAAATGTCTGCATAGGGTTTTCTTTGGGGGCAATCGGAAGTAGGCGCAATTTTGAACGAATCGCAAATTTTGGCAATAAAAATTGAAATCCGCGCGGGAACGGTTTGCTTTTTTGTCCGCAAATTTTCGCGAATTCTCGCAAAGGTTTTTGCCCGGTCAGGCGGCGCCTCGGTTTTTCTCTTTCCTCGGCTTGTGAACGGAAGAAGAAATTCGGCGCGGAAGTTTCACTTTCAGCACGGGAAGATCCGGATGAAAAAATTCCCAAAACTGAATTCCGTAGGCATCACAGAGCTTTTCTATCGTGCATAAACGAAGACTCGGGCGACGCCCTGCCTCGATGTGCTGATACGTCTTGTAGTCCATGTGCGCGAATTCCGCAAATTCCTCCTGCGTCATTCCCGCGGCGGCACGAAGCGCTTTCAGCCGAACTGTGAGTGAAAATTCCTGCACGAGCCTCAAATTATGCGAAAAATCCCGAATCGTGAGCACCGTCAGAAACGTAGTGTAAAATCCTTGCAACTTCGCGTTCCCGTCCTGTATGTTGAAACGAAACAGTCGAAAATTTTTCCTTTTTTATGAAAAACGTCGTCATCATCGGAGCGGGACCGGCAGGGCTGACCGCCGCGCATGAACTTCTCACAAAATCGCAGGACTTTCGCGTCGTCGTTCTCGAAGCCTCGTCCGAAATCGGCGGCATTTCCCGCACCGTGCGCCACAAGGGAAACCGCATGGACATCGGCGGACACCGATTTTTCTCGAAAGACGGCGAAGTGACGGCGATGTGGGAAAAACTGATGCCGCGGCAAGGCGCTCCCGCGTTTGACGACAAAAAGCTCGGACGCACCGTTCCGCTCGCCGCCGGCGGTCCTGACCCGGAGCGTGAAGACGTCGTGATGCTGACGCGCAACCGCGTTTCCCGCATTTACTATTTGAAAAAGTTTTTCGACTATCCCGTGCGAATGAACTTTGCCACGATTCGCAACTTGGGACTGTTCACGACGATGGCGGCGGGATTCAGCTACCTCGCTTCACTGGTGCGCAAGTTGCCGGAAACGTCGTTGGAAAATTTTTACATCAACCGCTTCGGGCGCAAACTCTACTCGATGTTTTTCGAAAGCTACACGGAAAAGCTCTGGGGACGCCACCCGCGGGAAATTTCTGCGGACTGGGGCGCGCAGCGCGTAAAAGGGCTTTCGATTCTCGCGATTCTGCGCGACATTTTCCTCAAACTGTTCCCGTTCGCGAAACGCGGGAACGCCAAAGTCGAAACTTCGCTCATCGAAGAATTTTCCTACCCGAAATTCGGTCCCGGGCAACTTTGGGAAACGCTTGCGGAGAAAGTCGAAGCGCTCGGCGGGAACATCGTAAAAAACTGCGAAGTGAAACGCGTTGTGCTCTCCGGCGGCAAAGTTGAAAAAGTGATTTGCGACTGCGACGGGGACGCCCGCGAATTTTCAGCCGATGTCTTCATCTCTTCGATGCCGTTGAAAGATCTCGTCGCGGGCATGAACGACGTTCCCGCGGACATTTCCGCGATTGCCGCCGGCTTGCCCTATCGCGATTTCGTCACGGTCGGAATGCTTTTCGAAAAGCTGAATCTGAAAAACGAAACGCAACTTAAAACTCTCAGCAATATCGTTCCCGATTGTTGGATTTACGTGCAGGAAAGCGGCGTCAAAATCGGGCGCATTCAGATTTTCAACAATTGGTCGCCGTATCTTGTGGCGGAGCCGGAAAAGACCGTGTGGCTCGGACTCGAATATTTCTGCGATGAAGGCGACGCGTTCTGGCGACTTTCCGAGCGCGAGTGGGCGGAAAAAGGCTTGGAGGAACTGCGGACGATGGGAATCGTCGATCCCGCAAGCACGCCGCTCGATTTTCACGTCGAAAAAGTAAAAAAAGCCTATCCCGCGTATTTCGATACTTACAAGGACATCGGCGCGCTCGTCGCGTTTCTGGATTCGCTCGGCAATCTTTACTGCGTCGGCAGAAACGGACAGCACCGCTACAACAACATGGATCATTCGATGGCAACGGCGTTTGAAGCGGTTCGCAACATTTTGCGCGACGGCGGGAACGACAAGTCCGCAATCTGGAACGTGAACACCGAAAAGGAATACCACGAGGAAAAACGCGCGTGATTTTCTCGAAACATTTTCGACAGCTCTCGCTTTACCTCGTGGTAGGCGCAGGCGCGACGTTGGTCGAATGGAGCTGCTTTTGGGCATTGAACACCGCCGCCGGGCTGCATTACGCATGGGCGACAAGTCTTGCGTTCGCCGTTTCCACTTTTGCGAATTGGGCGTTGGGACGCCTGTTGCTCTTTCACGGCGGGAACGGCAAAGGAACGCTCCACGAATTGAGTTGCATTTACGCCGTCAGCATCGCCGGGCTGCTTGCGAACCTCGCGCTCATGTGGCTCGCGATCGATGTCGTCGGCGTGCCGAATATGGCGGCAAAAATCTTCGCGACCGGCGTTGTTTTTTTCGGTAATTTCCTCGTGCGAAAAATTTTCATCTACAAAATATGAATACGGAAAAGCCTTACACAAAATTCTTTAATTCTCCGTGGCGCGTCATTGCGGAAATCGCATGGTGGATGACAGGCGGAGTTTTTCTCGCCTGCACGTTCGGCGGCTCGCTGAAAATTCTTCCGTTGGTCGCGATGGTTTGGCTGATTGCGGCACGCGTGCTTTGGCACAAGTTCGAGCCGTCGGCGAACACCTTTCTTCGCGGGAACGTTTTTTGCGAAAACGCCGGCGGGAACGCGAAATTCGATTGGCGCATATTTTTCGCGCTGTTCGTATTTTACACGGTAGCGGTGCTCTTGGGGCACAATTTTTCGAACCCGGACACGCAACGTCAGTGGGAACAAGTTCTGACGCTTCGCTTCAACGACTGGCATCCGGTGCCGCACACGCTCTGCATATGGGCGCTCACGCTCCCGTACCGCAGCCTCACGTTTTTCGCCGTGGCACAAGCAACGATTTTCGCGGCGATTGCGGCGGCGGCGTTCCCGGCGCTGAAAAAACATTGCTCGCTCAAACCGTCCGTTGCGTTCGCGGTGATCTTCGTCTCGGTGTTGCATCCGGCGGTTGTTTCTCATCTGTGCACGGCGCTGAAAGACACAGCCATGGCTGTCGCGCTTTTCGGATTGACGCTCTGCACCATCTGCGTTGCGGGAACGCGCGGCGCGTGGTTGCGTTCGCCGTTCGCCTTCGGCGCGCTCGTTCTCGCGGCTCTTGGCGGATCGCTTTTTCGCCACAACGGAATCTTTTTCACGTTCCCGTTGCTTCTGACGCTTCCGCTCCTCGCGGAAAAACGTTTTCGCGCGCACTGCATCGCGGCGGCATGCGTAGTCTTCGCTCTTTTCGCGGGAACGAAAATCGCGGTTGAACGCTACTGCCCGGCACCGGCTCGAGAAGTCTCGCAAACCTATGTCGAAACCGTCGGCATCCCGATCGGCATTTTGGCGAACGTCGCAAGGAAATCGCCGGAAAAACTCCCGCCGTCGGCGCGAAAATTCATCGAGGGCGTCGCGCCGCTTGAAGTTTGGCAAACCTACAAACTCGGAGACGCGAACTCCGGGCTGAAATGGGAAATAGAATTCTCATCGGGGCTGCGGCGGGAACTCGCGAAACTGCCGCCGAAAGATTTTCTGAAAATGGTCGGCGAAACTGCGCTCGCCGCGCCGAAAGAAGCGCTAAACGCGGCAGCGCACCATGTCGGACGGTTTTGGCAACTGAACAAATGGCCGGGAACGTGGGTGGCGATTTTGCTTTTTGCTGCGATTTTCGCGCTCCCGGTGCTGAAGTGGCGCACGTTGCCGCTGGCGCTTCCCGTTTTCTTGTATCAGGCGGGAACATCGTTGCTGATGTACGGCAACACCGATGTGCGATTCTACGTTTACGCGATTCCCGTCTGCCTCCCGCTCGCCGCGCTCGTCCTCGCGCTTTACCTTCGGGAACGCGCATCCGACACGGCTTCGTGCGACAAGTAATTTTACCCGAAAGTCGCGAAGGTTTTTAGGGCTTTTA
>CAVFCB010000003.1:0-37979 GCA_963620895.1 Bacteroidaceae bacterium
AAATTTGCGGACAAAAAAACGAAACTATTTGCGTTCCCGCGCGTTTTCATTTTTTTAGACAAATTCAATTTGATTCGTTCCCAGATGATGAAATATTCAGTTTTGATTTTACCGGCGTTTTTCGCGCTGAGCGCCTTCGGCGGCGAAACCGCCGTTCCCGCCGCGACGAAGGACGGGAACGACACCGTCGAAAAAACGACCGAAACGCCGCGGGAACGCCGCCGCGCTTTCGAGCAACCGGAAATTACGCCGGAAGACATCGCGAAAATCGTGCGTCCGGGAACGATGCTGAATCTGCGCGAAGCCGTTCCCGCCGCGCTGAAAAACAACCTCGGAATCGCCGTCAGCAGAATCGAAAAATCCGTTGTCGAGGACACGCCCGACATTGCGGAAGCGGCGTTCGACCCGAAATTTTCTTTTGAATCGACTTACGACACGACCGGCACGACGCCTTACTGGCGGCGGGAAAACGAAACCCGCCTAAGCAATCAAAGCTGGAACAATTCCGCGGAAATTTCCAAAAAATTTTCCTACGGCACCGAAGTGAGCGTTTACGGAAAATTCAATCGCGGCTACAACCTGAACAACAGCGCCGCCTACACGGCGGATTCTTCCGTCGCCGCCGGGCTGAGCGTGACGCAGCCGTTGCTCAAAGGTTTCGGAGAAACCGTGAACCTCGCGCCGCTCGTCATCGCCCGCCAAAACGTGCTCAAAAGCGGACTTTCCCTGCGCAAAACGACGCTTGATCTGATTTACGACACGGAAGTCGCCTACTGGAATCTTTCCGCGAGCTACGCGCTCGTTTCCGCGCGGCTGAGCAGTTTGCGCTACGCCGAAAACGTGCTCGAACAAACGCAGAAAAAACGTGCGCTCAAAGACGCCACGTTGGAAGACGTGCTTCAAGCCGAAGCCGAAGTCGCCTCGCGGCGAGTCAATCTCGTGAGCGCGCGGCAATCCGTAGAAAACTGCGACGACGCTTTGCGCAAATTGCTCGGAGAAAAAGGCGACGACGCCGAGCCGCTCGCCTATCGCGTCGAAACGCTCTCGCAAACGGCGGAAGACGACGAAACGCGCAGCTTCGGCGAATGGATTTCCGCCGTGCGCGCGTTCGATATCGATCTCCAAATTCAAGAAGTCAATCGCGAGCAGGCGGCGCTCAATCGCGAAGTTGCGGAAAACGCCGACAAGCCGTCGCTCGATCTCATTTTCGGCGCGGAAGCGAGCGGGCGGGAAAGCTCGCCGCTCGATGCGTTTAAGGGCGTCGGCGGGAACGACCGCCGCGGCTACGACCTTTCCGCGGGCGTCCGTTTTTCCGTGCCGATAGGCTTTCGCCAAAGCGAAGCGGAACTGCGTCAGGCGATGAAGCGCCAACGCAGCGTCGAAATCGAAACCGCGAAAGCGTTGCAAAATGCGATGTTCGACGCGCGCTCCGCGTGGCGCTCGCTCGAAGCCGCGCGGGAACGCCTCGTCGCCGCACAAATCGCGCTCAAAATGCAGAAAGAATCTTTCAACGGACAACGCGCGCGCTACTCCGCGGGAACGGCAACGCTCACCGACGTGCTTTCCTCGCAGGACTCGCTCGACGCCGCGCGGCTCGACGAAATTCAGGCGCAACTCGACCTCGCCGTCGCCCGCGCCAAAGCCGAACGCCTCGACGGGCGAATCCTTTCCAAAAACGGTTTCACGTGGGAAGACGCGCAATGACGCGCGTTCCCGCCGCAAAAATTTTTCATTCAAAAAAAATTCCGATGTTCCTCCAAAAAAAATTCCTGACCCTCGCGGCGCTCGGATTGCTCGCCGCCCTTCCGTTCGCGGGAACGGGCTGCGAAAAAGTGCTCCGAAGCGGAAGCGCCGCAACGAATCTTCCCGCCGTGAATACCGTTCCCGCAGAACGCCGCACGATTGAAGAAACCATCGTCGTCAGCGGATTCGTCGAACCCGAAACCGCGACCGAAATCAAATCCGAAATCAACGGGAAAATCATCCGCATCAACGTTGAAAACGGCGATTCCGTCAAAAAAGACGACCTGTTGCTTGAAATCGACGCCAGCACGTATCAGACCGAAGTGGACGCCGCCGAACGCACCGAGCGGCAACGCGAGCTCGATGTCGAAAAATCCGAGCGCGACATGCTTCGCATCAAAAAACTTTACGAAAGCGATTTCGCCACGGAACAGGATTACCTTGATTCCGTGACCGCATACGAAACGGCGAAACTCCAACTCGAAGTCGCTCGCGCCACGCTTTCGAAAACTCGCGAAGAATTGGCGAAAACACGCATTCGCGCGCCGCACGACGGCATGGTTTCCGACCTCGACGTCTATGTCGGCAACGTCATTTCCGGCGCGGGATCGTTTTCCAACGGAACGACGCTGATGAAAGTCAACGACATGAAAAACCTCCGCGTCGAAGCCGATTTGAACGAAATCGAAGCAAACAAAATCAATCTCGGCTCGGAAGCGCGCCTGACTTTCGATTCGCTCCCGGACACGACATTCGTCGGCAAAGTCGATTATCTTTCGGCGTTCGGCGTGCAGGATTCCTCGACCTCGACGCTCTACAAATTTCCCGTGCGCGTCAAGTTTCAGTCGGGGAAAAATCTGATTCGTCCGGGCATCAGCTCGAACATTTCCATTCTCGTCAAACGCGTCGAAAACGTGGTGAGCGTTCCCGCGAGCGCCGTATTCGTCGAAAGCGATCGGCGATTCGTTTTCGTCAAACTCGGAGAACACCGCTTCGAGCGCCGCGAAGTCGAAATCGGCACCGGCAATCTGAATTTCATCGAAATCCGCAACGGTTTGCAGGAAGGCGACAACGTTGCCACCACACGCCCGTCGCAAAGCGAAATCTTGGGCGGCGATAAAGGCGCACCCGACGGGAACGACAAGAAACGCGGGAACGCTTCGCGCGGCGATGCTCCCGACGGTCCGCCGCCGATGTAAAAAAACGCGAGGAACACGCAATGGGCACCGAATCTGACGTTCCCGTAGTCGAACTGCGGAACGCGAAAAAAATTTACCGCATGGGCGACGAAGACGTTCACGCGCTCGACGGCGTCGATCTGCAGATTCGCGGCGGCGAATTCATCGCCATTCTCGGCCCGTCCGGCTCGGGAAAATCGACGATGATGCACATGCTCGGATTCATGGACACGCTGACGAGCGGGCAACTCATTTTCGAAGGCACGGACGTGACGAACGTCAGCGCCGCGCGCCGCGCATGGTATCGCGCCAACCGCATCGGATTCATTTTTCAGGCGTTCAATCTGCTCCCGCGGCTCACCGTGCTTGAGAACGTGACGCTCCCGCTCGTCTATTCCCGCGTTCCGAGAAAAGAAGCGGAAGAACGCGCGCGCCTCGCCCTTTCCCGCGTAGCGATGGAACACCGCATCGCGCACCGCCCGTCCGAACTTTCCGGCGGCGAGCGGCAACGCGTCGCCACCGCGCGCGCCATCGTGAACAATCCCGGAATCGTGCTCGCGGACGAACCCACGGGCAACCTCGACAGCAAAAACGTGCGGCGCTCGCTCGATTTGCTTTGCTCGTTGCGCGACGACGGATTGCCCGTCGTCATGGTCACGCACGACCTCGGCGTCGCCAAATACGCCGGGCGCGTCGTCGAAATGCGCGACGGCAAAATCGTGCGCGATTACCGGCAAGCCGGCGTTCCCGCGGGAACGCCCGTCGATTCCGCCACGGGCAACCTTGCGGCGGAAGATTTACGCTGAAAAATTTTTCTCGGAGCCATGAAATTTTACGGAACACTTCACAACGCGTTCGTCAACGGGCTGAGAGAAATTCTCGCGCACAAGATGCGCTCGCTTCTCTCGATGTCGGGCATCATTCTCGGCGTTGCCGCGCTCGTGGCGATGGTTTCCATCGTGCAGGGCATGGTCGGGCAATTCAAAGGTTTCATCGAATCGCAGGGCGGCATCGAAAAAATCACGATTTCCACGGAAGCGCTCCCGAAAGAACAGGAACACTTGCAGGATTCCGCGCCGGGACTCACGATGAAAGACGTCGAGGCGATCCGCAAACTCGTGCCGAGCGTTTCCCACATTTCGCCGGAAGTAAGCGTGCGCACGACTTCCGTTGCCCGCAACGGAAAGGAATTCCGCACGCGCGTCACGGGAACGATGTCGGACTGGCTCGTCATCAACAAACGCAGCGTTCAGCGGGGACGCTTTCTCAGCGATATCGACGAGCTTTCCCGCGCCAAGGTCTGCGTGCTCGGCTCGCTCGTCGTCGATGAAATTTTTGAACCGAACGAAAATCCCATCGGACAATCCGTAAAAATCGGCGGAGAATGGTTCACCGTCGTCGGCGTGCTCAACGAATACAGCATGAGCGGCGGCCCCGGCGGGAACGACAAAAAACGCGGTCCCGCGCGTTGGATGAACGGCGGCTGCTACATTCCCATTCACACGGCGATGACGAACTACACGGCGAACGACAAGCTTTCCTCGCTTTACGTGCGCATCAGCAGCTCCGACCAACTTTACGACACCGTCCCGCAACTCGACCGCGTGCTCCTGCAGGCGCACAGCGGATTTCAGGATTACGGAATTTCGACGAACGAAGAAATGCTCTCCGAGTTCAAAAAAACCGAAAATTCCTTTATGGTTTCGCTCGGCGGCGTCGCCTTCATTTCGCTTTTCATCGGCGGGATCGGCATCATGAACGTCATGCTCGCCGCCATCAACGAACGCATTCGCGAAATCGGCGTGCGCAAGGCAGTCGGCGCGCGCGGGAGCGATATTTTTCTGCAGTTTCTCGTCGAAACCGCGCTCGTCAGCTCCATCGGCGGCGTGCTCGGTCTGGTGCTCTCCGTCGGGATCACGAGCGTCGTCGGGCACGTCATGTCCGGCTCCCACATGGGCAGCGGCATGACGGATATGAGCGTCTCCCCGAGCGTGATGCTCGCAGGCTTCATCTTCTCCGTCGGCATCGGAATTCTCTCCGGCGTCTATCCTGCTCTCCGCGCCTCCCGCCTCGACCCGATCGAAGCGCTGCGCTACGAGTAAGCTTTTCAAAATTGCGTTTGTGCGGGAACGCGCGTAGGATGCGCTCTCGCATTTTTCACAAGCAGACAAGGAAGTCATCATGTGCGCCAAAGCAGCTAAAACCGCAATTTCGCCGCGTCGGGACGAAGATTATCCCGAGTGGTATCAGCAAGTCGTCAAGGCGGCGGATCTCGCCGAAAATTCGCCCGTGCGCGGGTGCATGGTCATCAAGCCGTGGGGATATTCGCTGTGGGAAAACATTCAGCGCGATCTCGACGCGATGTTCAAGGCGACCGGCCACGTGAACGCGTATTTCCCGCTGTTCATCCCGAAAAGTTTCATCGAAAAAGAAGCGGAACACGTCGAAGGTTTCGCGAAAGAATGCGCCGTGGTCACGCACTCGCGACTCGCGGCGGACGGGAACGGCAAACTCGTTCCCGCGGGCGAGCTCGAAGAACCGCTCATCGTGCGTCCGACTTCGGAAACGATCATCGGCGCAACGTATTCCAAGTGGGTGCAAAGCTACCGCGATTTGCCGATTCTCGTGAACCAGTGGGCAAACGTCGTCCGCTGGGAAATGCGCACGCGGCTCTTTTTGCGCACGGCGGAATTTCTTTGGCAGGAAGGACACACGGTGCACGCGACCGCCGAAGAAGCAATCGCGGAAACGCGCAAAATGCTCGAAGTTTACGCCGATTTCGCCGAAAACTACATGGCGATGCCCGTCATTTGCGGACACAAAACCGCGTCCGAACGCTTCCCCGGCGCGGTGGACACGCTCTGCATCGAAGCGATGATGCAGGATCGCAAGGCGCTCCAAGCGGGAACGTCGCACTTCCTCGGACAAAATTTCGCCAAGAGCTGCAACATTCAGTTCCAAAACGAAGCCGGACAACTTCAATACGCGTGGACCACTTCGTGGGGCGCCTCAACGCGCCTTATCGGCGGCATGATCATGACGCATGCGGACGACGACGGAATGGTCGTCCCGCCGCGCCTCGCGCCGCGCCACGTCGTCATTCTCCCGATTTACCGCGATCCCGCGCAACGCGCCGAAGTGCTGGCTTACTGCGAATCGCTTCGCGATGAAATTGCGGCGCAACGCTTTGACGGCCGCCCGATTCTCGTCACGATCGACGACCGCGATTTGCGCGGCGGCGAAAAAACGTGGGGCTGGATCAAGAAAGGCATTCCGCTGCGCGTCGAAGTCGGCGCACGCGATATCGCCGAAGGCAAAGTCTTTGTCGGTCGCCGCGACACGGGCGAAAAAGCATCGTTCCCGCGCGCGGAATTCATCGCCACGCTCCCGCAGAAACTTCAGGAAATTCAGGACAACCTGCTCGCTCGCGCGAAAAAATTCCGTGCGGACAACACGCGCGAAATCAACACGAAGGACGAGTTCTACGAATTTTTCACTCCGAAAAACAAGGACAAACCCGAAATCCACGGCGGCTTCGCGCTTTGCCACTGGAACGGTTCGCCGGAAGTCGAAGCGAAAATCAAGGCGGATTTGAACGTCACGATTCGCTGCATTCCGTTGGATGATACGGCGTTCCCGCCGACGCCGGGCGTGTGTCCGTTCACGGGCGAGCCCTCCGCGCGGCGCGTCGTTTTCGCAAAATCGTATTGAGCCGCTCGTGTACGCGCGATTTTTCAAACGCGGAACGGATTTCACGCTCGCGCTGATTGCGACGATCGCGGCTTCGCCGTTGCTCATCGCCATCGCCGTCGCATTGCATTTCACAAATCGCGGCGCAGGCGCGTTTTTCACGCAGGCGAGACCCGGCAGACACGGAAAAATTTTCCGCGTCGTCAAATTCAAAACGATGACCGATGCGCGCGATGCCGCGGGAACGCTTCTTCCCGACAGCGAGCGCATGACGCGGCTCGGACGCTTTTTGCGCAAAAGCTCGCTCGACGAGCTCCCGCAGCTCTTCAACATTCTCCGCGGCGACATGTCGATCATCGGCCCGCGACCGCTTTTGCCGGAATATCTTCCGCTCTACTCGCGGGAACAGGCGCGGCGGCACGAAATTCGCCCCGGCGTCACGGGTTGGGCGCAAACGCACGGACGCAACGCGATTTCGTGGAAAAAGAAATTCGAGCTCGACGTGTGGTATGTCGATCACGTTTCGTTTGCGCTCGACGTGAAAATTCTTTTCCTCACGGCGCTGAAAGTGCTTCGGCGCGAAGGCGTGAACCGCTCGGACGCTCCCGGCACGGAAGTGACGATGCCGAAGTTCGACGGAACGAACTGAGCGCGAAAAATCGGCGTTCCCGCGCCCGTCGGGAATTTCGCAAACGGAGAAAAATGTTCGACTTTACGGGCAAATAAGGGTGTTCTATGAGTCATGGCGAAACAAATGAACGAACGCTTTCCTCAGAAGAAAAAACCGAGCGGAGACGACCGCAATCTCGTGCTCGTGGACGAAGATTTTCAGGACGCGGATTTTGAAGACCGCGTTTGGCTTTTTTGGCAACGGCACGGCAAAAAAACGATTGCGGCGGGCGTCGCGCTCTTCGTCGCAATCATCGCGGCGATCGTGTATGTCGAAGTCGGGAAAATGCGCATCGCCGGGCTCGAATCGGAATTTGCGGCGGCGGGAACGCTCGAACAGAAGCTCGCTTTTGCGAAAGCGAACGAGTCCGACCCGGTCGCGGGAACGGCGTATTTCGCCGTCGGCGGCGAATACGCGAGAGCGGGAAAAAACGCGGAAGCGGCGGAAGCTTTCGGCAACGCCGCGCGCGTATTTTCCGCAATTGAAGGCTACGAATCGATGCGCGACCGCGCGACCGTTTCCCGCGCGGCGGCACTCGCACGTGCGGGAACGCCGGAAGCGCTCAATTCCGCAAAAGAAATTCTGAAAACGCTCGCGGGAACGCCCGGCGCGGACGCGCTTTACCGCGGACAGGCGATGTACGAACTCGCTTCGCTCGCGCTCGCCGCGGGAACGCTCGACGAAGCGCGGCAATGGATCAACGAAATGGATCGCTCGCTCGATCCCGCCAACTTCTGGCAAACCCGCAAGCGACTGCTGATTTCCATTGAGCCTCGCCTTGCGCAGATTCCCGAACCGGCGCCCGAAGCTCCCGCGCAGAATTCCTGATTTTTTCCTTTTTTTTCGATGCCCCACGGAGATTCCGACAGCGCCGTTCCCGCGATCGAAGTCCGCCGCCTCAACAAGACGTTCGGCACGCATCGCGCAGTCGCCGATGTTTCGTTCAGCGTGCGACCGGGCGAAATCGTCGGATTTCTCGGACCGAACGGCGCGGGAAAATCCACGACGATGCGCATTCTCGCGGGACTGACGCAGGCGGACAGCGGCGCGGCGTTTCTCTGCGGCGTTCCCGTGGCGACGCGCCCGCTCGACGCAAAGCGCCATCTCGGTTTCATGCCGGAAAACAATCCGTTGCCGGACGAATTGCGCGTCATCGAATACTTGCGTTGGCGCGCAAAACTGAAAAACGTGCCGCGCAAGGAAATCCGCGCCCGCGTCGAAGCCGTGATGGAAGCCTGCGACCTCGCGCGCAAGGCTCGACGCAAACTCATCGGCACGCTTTCAAAAGGATTTCGCCAACGCGTGGGCATCGCCGACGCACTGCTTTCCGAGCCCGACGTCATCATTCTCGACGAACCGACCATCGGGCTCGACCCGCATCAAATTTTGGGCATTCGCGCGCTGATTCGCTCGTTGCGGGAACGCAAGGCGGTGCTGATTTCCAGCCACATTTTGCCCGAAATCGAAAACGTGTGCGACCGCGTCATTATCATCAACGGCGGACGCATCGTCGCCGCGGGAACGCCCGACGAGCTGCGCCGCGAATTCATTCTTTCCCGCACGTTTTCAATCGATACGAACGCACCGGCGGAGCTGATTCGCGCCGCACTCGGCGAAGATTGCATCGTTTCGCCCGACGACGACGGGAACGCGAACGCAAACGGCGAAGCCGCGGGAACGGCGATGCGACTGCGCACGGCGAAACTTCCCGCGACAAGCAAAATCGAGCCGGAAACCGCGCTCGGTGCGCTCATCGGCGAGGGTTGGCGCGTGCGCGAATTTCACGAAATCAACCCGAGCCTTGAAGACATTTTCATCGCCGCCACCAAGCGGAGCTACGACGTCAAGGAATGAAGCATTTTCTCACCATCTTCAAATACGAGCTGCGCATGCTCGTCATTTCGCCTTCGACGTATGTCGCGGGAACGATTTTTCTCGCGCTCATGGGCGGGCTTTATTGGCTGGCGCTGCGGCGTTCCTCGATCGGCGCGCTGGGCGATTCGTTGCCGACGGAAGTTTTTTTCCAACTGTTTTTCGTTCCGCTTCTGATTTTGGTGCCGTTGCTCACAATGCGTTCTTTCGCCGAAGAACGGCGCACGGGAACGCTCGGCGCGCTGATGACGACGCCGACGGGAGCGCTTCCCATCGTGCTCGGAAAATTTCTCGCCGCTTACACGCTCTACATTTTCCTGTGGGCGTTGGCGCTCGGATTTCCGATTTCGGCGTGGTTCATGCTGAACGACCTTTATCCGGATCCGCGCCTGCTCGCGGCGGGATCGCTCATCGGCGGCGCAATTTTCGTCGCGCTCAGCGGATTGCTTTACATCGCGGTGGGCATTCTCGCGAGTTCGCTGACGCGCTCGATGCTCGTCGCGGGATTGCTGACGAGTTGCGCGCTCTTCATCCTCGTCGTTTCGGGCGGCATGCTGCGGCTTCTTCCGCTGGAAAATTACGAAGCGCTGTCGGGGCTGGGCGATCTGATCGATTACCTGTCCGTGTTTCAGCATTTGGAAAACTTTTCCCGCGGGCTGATCGACACGCGTCCGTTCTTCCTCTTCGCCAGCGGAACGGCGCTCGCGCTCGGACTGACGACGCTCAACATCGAATCGAAGGGCTAAGACAATGCGCAAACGACCTTCGCTTTTTTCGCTGAAAGATTTTCGCGGCGTCCGCTTTCTCGGACGGCTGAACCGTTGCGTCCAAATCGTGCTCGCGCTTTCGCTCATCGTCGGGCTGAACTGGCTCGCCGCCGAACCGTCGTGGTGCCGCCGCTGGAATTTGGATTTTGAAAATCGCCGCGGAATCTGGGCGGAAACGCGAGCGCAACTCAACGAGCTCGCAAAAAAAGCGCCCGAAAACGTTTCCGCGGAAAATCCGTGGGTGCGCCTGATCGTGACGTTGCGTCCGGCGGACGCGGGAACGCCCGGCGACCAAGCCGCCGCGATTTCCCTTTTGCGAAAACAATTGCTGCGGCTCACGGACGATTTCAAATACGAAACGCAGCAATCGCGCCGCCCCGGCTGGATTCGTTTCGAAACCGCGGATCTCGTAAAAAATACGCGTCTGAATCGCGAACTGGAAAAATTCGGGACGCTCCCGCCGACGACCGCAATCGTCGTGCTCTCCGGGAACAACTGCCGCACGGTTACCGCCGAAGAGCTCATTCGCCTGCGTCCGGGCACCGGCGGGAACGAGCCCGAAATCGACGGATTTCGCGGCGAAGAAGCGATCATGTCCGCAATCCTCAGCGTGACGGACGACGTTCCGCCCACGGCGTATTTTCTTTCCGGGAACGGCGAGCTGAGCATCGACAGCGCGAGCCGCAACTACGGACTTTCCTCGTTCGCGCAAGCGTTGCGTTCCCGCGGCATCAGCACGAACACGCTGAATCTTTCCATCGCGCCGGACGTTCCCGCGGACGCCTCGCTCGTCGTTGTCGCCGACCCGCGCACGCCGATTTCGCCGCAGGCGGAAGAAAAACTTTCGCGCTATCTGCGGGAACGCAAAGGACGCGTGCTCGCGATGATCGGTCCGGGATCGGACTGCGGGCTGGAAAATCTTTTTCTCGAATGGGGCTTGCAGTTGCAGGACGTTTTCGTCACCGAAACTTCTCCGCAATGCCGATTGTCCGACGGGAACGTCGCCGTGCGCAATTTCCCCGCGAAGCCGCACAAGACGGCGGAAATTCTCGTTTCGCTGAATTTGCCCGTCGTCGCCTCGCAGTTCCGCTCGGTTGAAGCCGATCTCGGCGCAAAGGAAGACCGCACGCGCACGATTACGCCGCTTTTCTTTTCCTCGCGAAATCCGAATCCTTCCGGACCGCCGACCAGCTGGGGCGAGCGCGACTACCGCCGACCGCCCTACCGTTTCGACGTGCAGCGCGGCGACATCGACGGTCCCGTGCCGCTCGGCGCCGTCTCCGAACGCGTTGCGGGAACGCGCCTCGGCGTGAACATTCCGGGCGGGCGCCTCGTCGTCGTCGGATCGAGCGACATTGCGACCAACGAGCAACTTGAAAACGGCGGGAACAAAATTTTTCTGCTCAACGCGGTGAATTGGCTGATTGACCGCGATGTGATGCTCAACATTCCGCCGCGTCCGATTTCGGAATTTCGCCTGAAAGCGACGCCGCCGGATCTCGCACACGTCGGCAGGAATTTTCTGCTTTTCCCGGCGGGCTTTGCGCTGTTCGGACTGCTCGTTTTTTATTGGAGAAAAAGAAACTGAACCCCGCCGCCATTTTCATCCCCCGAATTTCTTCATCCATGCGTTTCAAGCTCACACTTTTTCTCGTCGTTGCGAATCTCGTGACGTTCGGGCTCATCTGGAAAAACGCCGGCGGGAACGCCGAAACGGAAATTTCCGCGCAATCGCTTTTTTCCACGGACATTTCTCAGGTTTCCGTGCGCGACGCCGCCGGCTCCGTCGCCTTTTCGCTCGAACGCGAAGGACTCGATTGGTCGGTGGAAAAACCGTTCCCGTGGCGCGCGAATCCCTTTGCGGTAAAACGCCTGCTCGACGAGTTGCGCTTTCTCGACGCGGGGCTCGGCTTCTCCGTCGAAGAAGTCGCCGGCGCGGGCAACACGCTTTCGAGCTACGGTTTGGAAAAACCTTCCGCCATCGTTTCCGTGAGCGATTCCGCGGGAACGCGGGAACTTTTCATCGGCAACACGACGGCGGACGGGCGTAGCGTTTACGTGCTTTCTCCCGACAAAAAATCCATCATTCCCGCGCCGATGTCGCTGCTCAACGCGATTTCGCAAACGCCCGACGAATTGCGCACGCGGGAAGTTTTTTCCGTGCGTCCCTACGAAGTGCGCGCCGTCACCGTGCGCTCGGCGTTTTCCGGCGGCAGCGAACAGCGCGTCGGGCTCGTGCGTTCCCGCAACGGGAACGGCGAAACGGATTCGGCGTCGCAGTGGCGTTTCGAAACGCCGGTTTCCGCCGCCGCGGACACGCAACTCACGGAAAAAGCGCTCGGCGAACTTTGCGCGCTCACCTGCGTGCGCTTCGTTCCCGGCGATGCCGCGACCGATGATTCGTTCGGGCTGAAAACGCCCGCGCTTCGCTTCACGCTGAACACGGCGAACCGTTCCCGCACGCTCCTCGTCGGCGCAACCGACACGAGCGACCATTCCGGAAAAACGCGTTTCGCCAAGCTCGAAGACAATCCCGCCGTGTTCACCGTTCCCGCGGAAACCGTGGACGCGTGGCGCTCGGCGGCGCGCGATTTGCGCGATCCGTTTTTCCTGCGTTTCCGTCCGGAAGATCTCATCGGCATCACCATTCACGACGGGAAAAATTCCCTCGTGCTGCATCGCATGAACGTTGCGCGCGACGGCGGCGGGAACGCCGATGCGTCGAACAACGCGGGAACGGCATTCGTCGGCGCCGTGGCGGAACCTTCGCCCGAATTGCTTTCTTCAAAAAACGCCGCCGCGTCGAACCCGCTTTACAATTCGTGGCAAATGCCCGTCGCGCCCGGCTCCGCCGTGACGTCCGCGACTCCGGTTTCGCCGGAAATCGTCGCCGGGCTCATCGCGGAACTGCGCAACCTTCGCGCCGTTCGCGCGCCCGGTGCGGACAATCCGGAATTTTCCGCCGCGCAACGCCGTCTCTGCGAAGCGTTTGTCGCAGATGTCGCGACGCCCGAAGACATTGCGCAGATGAAATTCAACACGCCGCTGCGCATCGTCGAACTCGAATTTCTCGCGCAAAACGGGCGTTCCCGCACGCAGACGCTTTCGATTGCGCCCGCCGCAGAAAAAGACACGCCGATTCACGCGAAGACGGGAACGGCAATTTATTCCGTCGCGCCGGAAATTCTCGGCGAGCTCGTCGTTTCGCCCGCACATTTCCGCGAACGCCTGCTCTACGCGCTCCCGGCGGGCGGGAAAATCGTCGCCGTCAAACTTTCCGAGCTCGACGGCAATCGGGAAAAAACTCTTTTCGATGAAAAACGCCCCGACGATGTCGCGGACTGGGCGGACGCGCTCGAAAAGGACGCCGGACCGTTCCCGCAGGCGCTCGCCGGGCTGTTGCGCGCCGTGGAAACCGTTTCCGCGGAATCCTTTTTGCCGGGAAAATTTTCGCGCGATTTCTCGGATTCTTCCTACCTTGATTCCGGCGTTCCCGAAAAGTGGCGCTACAAACTCGAAATCAGCGTCCTTCTCGCCGACGGCGAAAAAACCACGCAAGGCAAAACCGAAACGCTCGTTTATTATCTGACGCGGCGGCTCGGCGGCACGACGCAGATCGCCGGCTCGCCCGCAAAGGATTGCATCTTCCGCATTCGTCAGGATTTTATCGACGCCCTGCACGCGCTCACGTTCAACCGCTCCGGAACGATTCCCAACATCGACGTTCCCGCGGGCGTTCCCGCAAACAACATTCTTCCCGCCGACTGAGCGCACGCCGCGCCGCAGTTTTTTTCAAAAAAAATAAACTTCACTCCGCCATGGAAAATTCCCTTCCCGAAACTTCCTACTCCGTCGCTTCCGGCGGGAACATCGTTCTCGTTCTCGTGCGCGGACGCGCAACATACACGACGTGCCGCGTCTTCGGAGAATTTCTCGAAGCCGCTCCCGCAAGCGGACACCGCACGCTCATCATCGATCTCAAAGAATGCACCAGCGTGGACAGCACCGTGCTCGGGCTCATCGCCGGCGCGGCAACGGATTTCCGCAAAATCGGCGGCGAAGTTTACATTCAGAACGCCGCCGGACGCATCCGCGAAGTCATCGTAAATCTCGGATTGCCGGAGCTGCTCACGCTTTTGCCCGAAGGCGAAACCGTTCCCGCCGCCGCCGCGCTGCTTTCCGCAGAAATGGAAACGAGCCGCGCCGCTCCCGCGAAAAACAGCACCATTCTCCACGCGCACGAAACGCTTATGGCGGCATATCCGGAAAACATCGCCCGCTTCAAGGACGTCGTCGCGTTCATGCGCGAAGACCTCGGAAAAAATCTCGATTAAGCGTCCGAAACCGAACGGAAGCGCCGCCCGCAGGCAAATTGAAATTTACAGACTGCGGGAACTTTGTTTAACTTTCGGGAACGCGGGAAAGCGATTTTCCCCGACAGAAACGTATCTGAAAAATTCCTCCCGAACAAATCCCCGTTTTTCCCTTATTTTCTTAAAATGAAACAACGCACGATTCAGAAAGAAGTCTCCATCCGCGGCAAAGCGCTTCACACCGGCAGGGACGTGACGCTTACGCTCAAACCCGCTCCCGCGGACACCGGAATCGTTTTCCGTCGCATCGATCTTTACGGCAAACCCGAAGTGCGCCCGCTCGTCGATCTCGTGCTCG
The DNA here is from genome assembly GCA_963620895.1 of Bacteroidaceae bacterium. Classification (GTDB taxonomy): domain Bacteria; phylum Verrucomicrobiota; class Verrucomicrobiia; order Opitutales; family UBA953; genus Spyradosoma. Next base: position 14,592 of record CAVFCB010000003.1, read on the forward strand.
GTTCGGAAATGCAGCGGCAGACCACGGTCGAACAAAACCACATCAAGCTGCACACGATCGAACACATCAATTCCGCGCTCAACGGAATGGGCATCGACAACTGCTACGTCGAAATGAACGAGTCCGAGCCGCCGATTCTCGACGGTTCCGCGCGCCCCTACGTGCTGCTCATTCAGGAAGCGGGAATCGTCGAACTGGAAAAAGACCGCAAATATTTCGAACTGAAAGAGCCCGTTTCCGTGACGGACGGCAATCGCTCCATCATCGCGCTCCCGCACGACGGACTGCGCATCACGTGCACGTCCGCAGACGACCGCGGCGTTCACACGCAACACCTGACGATCGACGTTTCGCCGGACGTTTATGAAGCGTTCATCGCTCCCGCGCGCACATTCACGATTTACGAAGAAATCGAACCGCTGCTGAAACAAGGACTGATTCAAGGCGGCTCGCTCGATTCCGCAATCGTCATTCGCGGGGACAAAATCATTTCCAAGGAACCGTTGCGCTTTAAAGACGAGTTCGTGCGCCACAAAATCATGGATCTCATCGGCGATATCGTGTTGCTCGGCGCGCCGCTGAAAGCGCACATCATCGCCGTGCGCACCGGCCACGCGCTCAACGCGAAACTCACCGCGAAAATCCGCGAACAGATGCTCGCGCCGAAGAAAAAGGCGGGAACGCCCGCATCGGTCGTCATTTCTCCCGATGCGACGACGCTCAACATTCGCCAAATTCTCAACCTGATGCCGCATCGCTACCCGTTCGCGCTCATCGATCGCGTCGTCAACATCGAACACGAAACGCAGGAAGTCACGGCGCTGAAAAACGTCACCATCAACGAACCGTTTTTCCAAGGACATTTTCCGGGAAATCCCGTCATGCCGGGCGTGCTTCAACTTGAAGCGATGGCGCAAGCCGCCGGACTGCTGTTGCTCTCAATCAAGGACATCAACAACGGCGAGGACAAACTCACGTTCTTCATGAGCGCCGACAAAGTGAAATTCCGCAAGCCGGTCACGCCGGGCGACCAAGTCGTCATTCACGCGAAAATCACGAAAAACCGCGGGAACAAAATTTTCACCGCCGAGGCGGAGTGCAAAGTCGCAAACGAAACCGTTTCGTCCGCAGACGTCATGTTCACGATCCTGCCGGCACCGAAAGCGTAAACGCGCGGAGAAGGGAAACACCTATGAACCTCATAAAAAAAGTCTCGGCGATTCTCATTAGCATATCAGTATGCGGGCTTTGCAGTTGCAACAATCCCGTTAGCGTTGAACGCAACCGCCAGCTAAACCAGAAGCAAAACAGTTCGTTTTCCTACGGCACAGTAAAACGCCTTGTGACGAAAGGGAAAACATCGCAAGTTGAAATCATGAAAAATTTCGGAGCCCCCGCTGTTACGTCAATTGATGCAGACGGCGACGAAGTTTGGATGTACGAGCAGACTTCGACGGAACACGCTTCATATTCTGCCTCGCATTCATCGTGGTTCGGAAGCGATGCGGAACGCGCAAGCAACACGAGTACAAGGACTTCATCTCTTTTGGTGATTTTCTCTTTTGATAAAAACGGGATAGTAAAAGACTACTCCGCTCGCTCCACACTCTTTTAAAGACGAAAGACTCTTAGAATGAAATTGCACCTGCTTTTTCTGTGTTTTGTCGGCGCCCTACTCTCTGGGTGCGTCTATTGGGAAGACGTCCAACGCAAGGGAGAAGCAATTTCTCAAAGATGGGTTATAGAGGACAGAAAGATTAATGAAAAACTGGGCGAACGTTTTTTTGACAGGGGATATGATGAAGTCTTCGATGCCGTTGTTTTAGGGCTCGCCCGAGCAAATTGTATCTCGCGGAGTGCATCAAAAAAAGACGGTTTCATTTTCGCGGAATCAGCAGTGTCTCTCCTCTCCGGAGACGATCGACTAAACACCTATATTCTTGCTATTGACAAGGCATATGCGACCGCGACCAATCCAATAAACCGCTCAATTCACTTTTGGGGGATGGGGAAACTTCAAACACTCAACAGCGGACGAGACATCGCCGTTCACTTTACGAAAATGAAAACAGGCGTAAAAGTTCGCATACGAATAAGCCCGCAACCGATACGCTACAGGTCAAGCCTCCCTCAAGCTTGGGTCACTTCTTGGGGAGATCCGATTGTATTGCTGACAGACACTACACCTGCTATCTATCCGAAGCTTCTGATCGACGAAATCAATCTGCTTTGGGAAATGATCAATCGTCAGGTGTTCCTCGAAAAATCAATAACCGGCACAAAGAGTTAACTTAACATTTTTTCCTACGATGATTCATCCCACAGCGATAGTTGAGCCGGGCGCGCAGCTCGGAGAGAATGTCGAAATCGGCGCTTTTGCGTATATCGGCGGCGAAGTCACGCTCGGCGCGGGAACGGTGATTCACCACCATGCCTGCGTCGAAGGTTTCACCACGATGGGCGAGAACAACGAAGTGTTCCCGTTTGCCGTGATCGGCGGGAAAACGCAGGATTTGAAATATGCCGGCGGGCGCGTCGGGCTTAAAATCGGCGACCGCAACACGTTCCGCGAATACGTTACCGTGCACGGCGGCACGAAAGACGGCGAGTTCACGACGCTCGGGAACGACAACAACATTCTCGCCTACTCGCACGTTGCGCACGATTGCCAAATCGGGAATTTTCTCGTGATGAGCTCGCAATCGGCGTTTGCGGGGCACGTTGTCTGCGGCGACCATGTCAATTTCGGCTGGGGCACGGGCATTCACCAATTTTGCCGCATCGGCGATTATTCGATGCTCGCGGGAATGTCGCGCATCTCGCAAGACGTTCCGCCCTACATGATTGTCGAAGGCACGACGGACGTTTCCGCGAAGATGGTCAACATCGTTGCGCTCCAACGCAACGGTTTTCCTGCGGAAGACATTTCGGCGCTTCGCCTTGCGCACCGCATCATTTATCACGAAAATCTGAACCGCTCGCAGGCGATGGAAAAAATTCTCGCCGATCCCGCGCTCGCGGCGAATCCGCACGTCCGGAAACTCGTCGAGTTCTACCGCACGACGAAGCGCGGAGTCTCGTAAGGCGCGAAAAAAAATGTCCGACGCGATTCAAAAACTGCGCGAGCAGTTTCCTTTCGTTCCCGCCGAAGCGTGGGAAAAAATTTCCGCGATGGCGGCGCTTCACCGCGAGTGGAATGCGAAAATCAATCTCGTCTCGCGCAAGGACATCGACAATCTCGAACAGCATCACTACGCGCCGTGCATCGCCGCGGGAACGTTTCTGAAGCTGATGGCGGGAGCGCGCGTCGCGGACGTCGGCACCGGCGGCGGCTTTCCCGGACTGCTTCTCGCCGTGCTGTTCCCGCAGGCGCATTTTACGCTGACGGATTCCGTTGCGAAAAAAATCCGCGTCGTGTCCGACATCGCGAATCGGCTTGCGCTGAAAAACGTGGACGCCCGCGTTGCGCGTGCGGAAAAGCTCGGCAAGCATTTTGACTTTGTCACGGGGCGCGCCGTCACGAACCTTCCCGCGTTTTTCGGGATTGTGAAAAAATTAGTCGCGCCGGGCAAAAAGCACTCGCTCGCAAACGGAATTCTCTACTGGAAAGGCGGCGAACTTGCGCCCGAAACCGAAGCGCTCGGCGTCGTTCCCGCGAAAGTCGTCGAACTCGAAACCTTGCTCGGCGACGCGTATTTTTCCGGTAAATACATTTTGCATTATCCGTATCCGGACGTTTTCCGCGCGCATTGCATTTTGCCGCCGCAATGATGCGCGTTCCCGCCGCGCGGGAACGGGGAAAAATTCAGCCGCGAAACGTGTATCCGTGGCAAAGCGCGGCGGCGGCGGCGTCCGATTCGTCGAAAGGAAGCTCGTCCGAAAGCCGAAGAATCTGCTTCGTCATTCCCGCGACCTGCGATTTTTGCGCGCGCCCGAAACCGACGACCGCCTGTTTGATGCGCAACGGCGGATATTCGAAAACCTCGCGTCCGAGCACTGACGCCGCCGCGATCGCCGCGCCGCGCGCCGCGCCCAGCACTTGCGCGACCTTGAAATTGTTCACGTAAATCGTCTCCTCCAACGCCACGTGCCGCACGGGAAAATCCTCGCAGCAATCGGCGCAGAGCTTGTAAATTTCGCCGAGACAATACGCGAGCGAGCGTTCCCGCCCGAGCCGCAGCGTCTTCGAAAAATGCAGTTTCGGCTCGCCGCCGGGAACGAATTCGACGACTGCGAACCCGCTCCCGCGCAAGCTCGGATCGATTCCCAACACGAAACCCGCATAAGGCGCGCGCGCGCCGGAATACACGTTCGCCGCCGATGCGCGTCCTTCGCGAAAACGCGGGAACGCCGCTCCGGATTCGCTCCGTTCGGCGTGCCCCGAAAGAATTTTTTGCGTCCAAAGACTGCGGGAACTGCGTGCCATTTTTCGAAAAAAAATGTTACGCGGGAACGCCGCCCGGCGAAAGCAAAAACCGCCGCGCTCACACGCGCGCGTTCCCGAAAATCGCGTTCCCGCGGGAACGCTTTGCTGTTGAAAGCACGCCGCGTTTTCGTGAAACTTTTCGGCTTTCCCATGAACCGAGTGTACATCAAAACCTACGGCTGTCAGATGAACGAACGCGACAGCGAAGCCGTCGCCGAAATGCTGCGCGCGCGCGGCTATTCCATCGTGGACAACGAGCACGATGCCGACATCGTTCTGCTGAACACCTGTAGCGTTCGCGACCAAGCGGAACAAAAAGCGATCGGCAAGGCGTATCGCCTGCTCCCGTCGCGAAAAAACCGCCTGCGCACGGACGCCGACGGCGGCAAGCGGCGCATCGTCGGCATTATGGGTTGCATGGCGCAAAATCGCGGACGCGCCCTGCTCGATTCGTTGCCCGACCTCGATTTGCTCGTCGGCACGCAAAAATTTCACCGCGTTCCCGAACATCTCGACAAGTTGCTCGCGACGCTTCGCGGGCTCGGTCCGCGCCCGTCGAGCATCGTCGATTTGGACGAAGAATCCGGCTCCCAAAACACGATTCGCATGCACACGCCGGGAAGAAAAATTTCCGCGTTCGTTTCCATCATGCAAGGTTGCGACATGCGTTGCGCCTACTGCATCGTGCCGAAAACGCGCGGACACGAACGCGCGCGCCCGATTGACGAAATCGTCGCGGAAACGCGCGAGCTCGTCGCCGCGGGAACGCGCGAAATCACTTTGCTCGGGCAAATCGTAAATCGCTACGGAATCCGCGAATTTCCTACGATCGACGGCAAGTCGCCCTTCGTGCAACTGCTCGAAAAACTCAGCGAAATCGACGGGCTGTGGCGCATTCGTTTCACCTCGCCGCACCCGTCCGGATTTCGCGAAGATCTCGTGGACGCCTATCGCCGCCTGCCCAAGCTGTGCAATTACATTCACCTGCCGGCGCAAAGCGGTTCCGACAAAATTCTCAAAGCGATGCGCCGTCCCTACTCGCGGGAACGCTTCATCGAGCTCGTGCGCGCGCTTCGAGCCGCGCGGGAAGACATGTATTTTTCGACGGACGTCATTGTCGGATTCCCCGGCGAAACGCGCGAAGATTTTGAGCTGACGCGCTCGCTTTTCGACGAAGTGAAATTCGACATGGCTTACATTTTCCGCTACAGCGTGCGCGCGGGAACGCCGGCGGAAGCGCTCGGCGATCCGATTTCCGAAGCGGAAAAAGACGCGCGCAACAAGGAGCTGCTCGCCGTGCTCGAAAAAGATTCGCTCGCGCGCAACGCCTCGCTCGTCGGAACGGAGCAGGAAGTGCTCGTCGAAGCGCCCGCAAAACGCGGCGACGGAATTTTCGAAGGACGCAACGGCGGGAACCGCAAAATCGTTTTCCCGGCGGACGCTTCATTTCTCGGAAAACTCGTTTCCGTGAAAATCGACTCCGCGACCGTGACCACGCTTTCCGGGAAAATCACGCGCGTTCTCGCGGAATAAATCGCGCGGCGTTTAAGATTTTTCCGCAAAAAAAAGCGTTCCCGCATGCACGGGAACGCTTTTTTTGAGTTTCGGCGAAACGCGCTCAGCAAATGCCCTGCGCGAGCATCGCGTCGGCGACCTTCACGAAGCCGGCGACATTTGCGCCCTGCACGTAATCGATCGAACCGTCTTCCTGCGTGCCGTATTTGACGCAGGATTCGTGAATGCTCTTCATGATGCCGTGGAGGCGAGCATCGACTTCTTCGCGCGTCCAAGAGAGACGCAGCGAGTTCTGCGACATTTCCAAACCGGAAGTCGCAACGCCGCCCGCGTTGGAAGCCTTGCCCGGCGCGTAGAGAATCTTCGCACCTTGGAACGCGGCGATCGCTTCGGGCGTGGAAGGCATGTTCGCGCCTTCCGCAACGCACATCACGCCGTTGGCGAGAAGCGTCTTGGCTTCGTCGCCGTTGAGCTCGTTCTGCGTCGCGCACGGGAGCGCGATATCGCACTTGACCGACCACGGACGACGACCGTCGAGGTATTCGAAACCGAACTTCTTTGCGGCTTCCTTGATGCGTCCGCGAGCAACGTTCTTAAGCTCCATAATCCACGCGAGCTGTTCGTTCGTGATGCCGTCCTTGGCGACGATCGTGCCGTCGGAATCGGAAAGCGTGAGCACCGTGGCGCCGAGCTCGAGGCATTTTTCCGCCGCATACTGCGCGACGTTCCCGGAGCCGGAAATCGCAATTTTCTTGCCCTTGATCGTGTCGCCCTTGGTCTTGAGCATTTCCTGCGCGAAATAAACCGTGCCGTAGCCCGTCGCTTCCGGACGAATCAGCGAACCGCCGTAAGGCAGCCCCTTGCCGGTGAGAACGCCGTCCCAGTTTTTCGTCAGTTTCTTATACATGCCGAAGAGGAAGCCGATTTCGCGACCGCCCACGCCGATATCGCCCGCGGGAACGTCTTGGTCGGCGCCGATGTGGCGATAGAGTTCCGCCATGAACGCCTGACAGAAGCGCATCACTTCGTTGTCGCTCTTGCCCTTCGGGTCAAAATCGGATCCGCCCTTGCCGCCGCCCATCGGGAGCGTCGTCAGCGAATTTTTGAAAACCTGTTCGAACGCAAGGAATTTGAGAATGCTCAGGTTCACCGACGGATGGAAGCGCAAACCTCCCTTGTACGGCCCGATGGCGCTGTTCATCTGAATGCGGAAACCGCGGTTGACGCGGACGTTGCCGGCGTCGTCCACCCACGGCACGCGGAACATGATCACGCGTTCGGGTTCGACGATGCGCTCAAGCAGTCCCGCTTTCGCATACTGCGGATTCTTTTCGAGGAATCCGCGGAGGCTGTGAAGAACTTCTTCGACTGCCTGGTGAAACTCCGGCTGGTTCGGGTCGCGCGCGACCACGGTCTTCAAGACGGAATCGATAACTGAATCGCTCATTTTGTGTTTAGGTCTTTTGAATTTTTCGGAAAAATCTTTCTGATCGACGACCGACCGAAAGACGTGAATCAGTATTTCGGAGAGAAAAATCCGATTCAACAAAAAAACGCCCGTTTTTTACAAAAATTTCCGATTTTCTGCCCGTTTTTTGAAAAAAATCCCCGAAAATCTTCCTTTTCGGAGAAAATCGGGGGCATTTTTCGGAAAAATCCGTTTTTCGACGTTCCCGCGGGAACGCGCCGAAATCAGAGTTTATTTCCGACGCGTTCTTCGGGACGAAAATCCGGGCGAAGCGCGACGGAATCGTAAATTTCGGCGGACTTCGTCGGGTAATCGCGCGTGCAGTGCAGTCCGCGCGATTCGTGGCGCTGCATTGCGCAGAGGATGATGATTTCGCCGATTTGCACGAGATTGCGCAATTCGAGCAATGCCGCTTCGACCTTGAAATTCCAGTAATATTCGTTGATTTCGGATTTGAGCATGCGCACGCGCGTGAGCGCGCGGTGAAGGCGCTTCGTCGTGCGCACGATGCCGACGTAATCCCACATCGTGCGCCGCAGCTCGTCCCAGTTGTGCGAAATCACGACGCGCTCGTCGGAATCCTGCACGTCGCCGTCCTGCCACGCGGGAACGTCCGCCGCGGGAAGCGGATTTTTTGCAAGAAAATCGGCAACGGCGGCGGCGCCGTTATGCGCGAGCACGACCGCTTCGAGCAACGAATTGGACGCGAGCCGGTTTGCGCCGTGCAAGCCCGTGCACGCCGTTTCGCCGCAGGCGTAAAGCCCGCGAACGCTGGTCGCCGCGTTCATGTCGGTTTTCACGCCGCCGCAAAGATAATGCGCGGCGGGAACGACGGGGATTTTTTCCTTCGCCATATCGATGCCGTGCGCGAGGCAAGTGTTGTAAATATGCGGAAAGCGTTCCCGCAGGTATTCGGCGGACTTGTGCGTGATGTCGAGCCAAACGTGCGGCGCGCCGGACTTTTTCATTTCGGAATCGATGGCGCGGGCAACGATGTCGCGCGGAGCGAGATCGCCGCGCGCGTCGTAATCCGCCATGAACGCGCGTCCGCGAATGTCGCGCAAAATCGCGCCTTCGCCGCGAACGCTCTCGGAGATGAGCTCGCGGGAACCGTCGGGCGCATACATCGCCGTCGGGTGAAACTGCACGAATTCCATGTTGCGCACGAGCGCTCCCGCGCGATACGCCATCGCGATCCCGTCGCCCGTGGCGATGTCGGGATTCGTCGTATATTGATAAACTTGCCCGATCCCGCCGCTTGCGAGCACGACCGCTCCCGCGCGAAACGTGAGCACTTTCCCGGAAGCGACGTCGAGCACGTAAGCGCCGAGCACGCGATTTTCGGGATCGGTCGCGGAAATTTTCGAGCCTTTGAGGCGCGCCGTCGTAATGAGATCGATCGCCATGTGATACTCGAAAAACGAAATGTTCGGACTCTTCGCGGCAACGGCGAGCAATGCGTCCTCAATCGCCTTTCCGGTCAAATCGTGCGCGTGCAGAATGCGCCGATGCGAATGCCCGCCCTCGCGAGTGAGATCGTAGTTGCCGTCTTCGCCTTTGGAAAAATCGACGCCGATTTTGATGAGCTCGCGAATGCGCGCGGGAGCGGCTTCGACGATGGCGCGAGTGACGGCTTCATCGCAGAGTCCGTCGCCGGCGATGAGCGTGTCGCGCACGTGATTTTCAAAATCGTCCGCTTGGTCAAACACGCAGGCGATGCCGCCCTGCGCGTGATTGGTATTTGATTCCGCCGACGCTTTTTTTGTGACGATTGCCACGCGCAGCCCGGCGGCGGCGGTCTTAATCGCGAAACTCAGTCCCGCGATTCCGCTGCCGATGACGAGAAGGTCAAAATTCATTGAGTATCAGCCCTTGTTGGCATTTCGTTAAATCACTTTTTCGCGGATTTTTCAACGCGCTTTCCCCGCGTTCCCGCGCTCGCCGACGGCGGGAACGCGCCGGCGCTTGAAAAAACCATGCGAAAGGTTAGAGTTTTTTCCTATGAAGGTAATCATTGCGGGCGCTTCGGGATTCCTCGGGCGCGAAACGGTTTTTTCCGCGTTGCGGCGCGGGTTCGACGTGACGGCGCTTCTCCACGAAAACGAAGTGTTTCTCCCGCCGTCGGTGCGGCGCATAAAAACGGATCTGACAAACGACGACGCGCTGCGGAGTTTCATTTTGCAGGAATTTCCCGACGCGATCGTGAACTGCGCGGGCGTGACTTCCGTCGCCGATGCCGAAGCGGATCACACGCGCGCCGAAAAACTCAACGCCGCGCTCCCGCGCACGCTCGCGATGCTCGCAAATCACATTTCCGCGCGGTTCGTTCACGTTTCGACGGACATGGTTTTCGACGGAGACAAAGGCAACTACGAGCACACCGACATGCCGCTCCCGCGCAATCTTTACGCACAAACAAAATTGCTCGGCGAACGCGAAGTGCTGAAATTCGGCAAGGCAAACGCCGCCGTAATCCGCACGACTCTGCTCTCCGGCAATTCTCCGCGCGGGAACAAAAGCCTGCACGAACGCCTTTTCGCCGATTGGGCGGCGGGCAAAAAAACTCCGCTCTTCGAAGAGGAACTTCGCCAGCCGGTGAGCGTTTCGAATTTGGCGGACGTGCTCGTCGAACTTTGCGAACGCCCGAACCTGAGCGGCGTTTATCACTGGGCGGGCGAAGAAAAACTTTCGCGCTTCGAAATCGGCGAACGCATCGCGCGGCATTTCGGTCTTCCCGCGGAAGAGCTCATCGAAAAAACGAGCTACAAAAAAGTCGGCGGCGCGGCAAATTCGCGTCCGCGCGATCTTTCGCTCATTCTGCATCCGCTCGCGGGCAAGTTGAAAACTCGCGTGCAGGCGTTCGACGAAATTCTTTCCGAAATGCGCGTTCCCGCGCCTTGCGAAGCGTGGTATGAAAAAATGACCGGACGCAAAGTCGCGCAACGCCTCGTCAAAGGCGTCGATTTCTGAAATCTCTCTCTTTTTTTCGTCCGAAAATGTTTTGGCAGGAAATTCCGATTCACGTCTTGGATTTCGAAGGTTCCGTGCGCACGGGAATCGTCGAATACGGCGTCGCGACATTGCTCGGCGGGCGCATCGTCGAAACGGCGACGCGGCTTTGCTCCGTGCGCGCGCCGATCCCGCTCGAAGAATCCGAGGTTCACGGAATTTTTGACGAAGATGTCGAAGGACGCCCGCCCGTCGAAGCGGACTGGGAATTTTTCAAAAAACTGCGCGGGAACGGGCTGCTCGGCTCGCATCACGCGCCGGCGGAAATCGGGATGCTCACAAGTGTTTGGCCCGTCCCGGGAACGGTGCCGGATTTTTCGCTGGAAACGCGCCCGCCGACCGTCGATTGGGGACCGTGGATCGACACTTGCCGCATCGCCAAAGAATGGTTCCCGCGGGAACCGAAACACGGGCTCGGCGCGCTCATCGAACGCTTCGAAATCGGAGACAGAGTCGAACGCGATGCGAAAAAATTTTGTCCGAAAACGCGTTCCCGCTACCATTGCGCGCTTTACGACGCGATTGCGGCGGCGCACCTGCTCATCAATATGTGCGAACATCCGTTTTTCGCAAAATCCGAAATTCTCGATCTGGTTCGCGCAAGCACGAGCGCACGGCGTTTCAGCAAACACATCCAAGGCGAATTCAACCTTTTCTGCGAGGAATAATCCCGACGGCGGGAACGCCCGCCGCGAAAATTCTGTTGCGGGAACGGACGCAAAAGAGTTTCTTTTTTCGAACATTTTTTATTTTTTTATGATTCAGAAAACTCTCATCATCCTGAAGCCCGACTGCATGGAAAAAAACATCGCGGGAACGGTGCTCGCGCGCTTCGAGGCAGCGGGACTTTCGCTCGCCGCCTGCAAAATGATTCACATCGACGACGCGCTCGTGCGCAGCCACTACGCGCACCTCGTGAACGAACCGTATTTCGGTTTTCTCTCGAATTGGATGATGTCGCGCCCGGTCATCGTCGCCGTGTTGCGCGGAGAAAACGCGATCGCGAAAGTCCGCGAGCTGCTCGGACCGACGAAGTCCGCAAACGCGCCCGCGGGAACGATTCGCGGCGATTTCGGCAACAAGGAAATCGTAACCTACAACATTTGCCACGCCTCCGACGGCGAAGAGTCCGCCGAAGCGGAAATCGCGCGCTTCTTCAAGCCGGAAGAAGTTTTTTAAGAAAAAAATTAGGAATTAGAAAGAAATCTTTCTAATTTCTAATTCCTCACTTCTAATTCCCTTAACCTTTTCAAAAAATGCTCGATATCAAATTTTTTCGTGAAAACATCGACATGATTCGCGCGCGGTTGGCGACGAAGAAATTCGACGTCGATTTCGACGCGATTCTCGCCTGCGATGCCAAGCGCCGCGCCCTCGTCGGCGAATTTGAAGCGGCGCGTTCCGCGCAAAATGCCGCGAACAAGGAAATGGCGGCGATGAAAAAAGGCTCGCCGGAATTTCTCGCCAAAGTCGGCGAAATGAAAGAAATTTCCGCCAAGACGAAAGAGCTCGAAAAACAGGTCGCCGAAGTCGAAGAAGAATGGCGCAAACTTTATCTCACCGTTCCGAACATTCCCGACGAAAGCGTTCCCGTAGGCAAAAACGAGAACGATAACGTCGTCGCGGGAACGTGGGGCGATCCCGCGAAACTCGTGTCGCCGAACGCCGTTGCGCACTGGGAGCTTCCGTGGTTCGAAAAAGCGATCGATTTCAAGCGCGGCGTCAAAGTGACGGGCGCCGGGTTCCCGTTCTACGTCGGCGATATGGCGCGGCTGCTGCGCGCGCTGATTCAATTTTGCCTCGACGAAGCGCACGCCGCCGGCTACGAAGAAGTCATGGCGCCGATCATGGTCAATCCCGCCTCGGCGACGGCGACCGGACAGCTTCCCGACAAGGAAGGACAAATGTATTACGCGCCGCAGGACGATTTTTACATGATTCCGACGGCGGAAGTTCCCGTCACGAACTTTTTCCGCGACGAAATCATCGACGAACGCGACCTGCCGATTCGCCGTTGCGCCTACACGCCGTGTTTCCGCCGCGAAGCGGGAAGCTGGGGCGCAAACGTGCGCGGACTCAACCGACTTCACCAGTTCGACAAAGTCGAGCTCGTGAAATGGGTGCATCCGAAGCATTCTTTTGAAGAGCTCGAAACGCTCAAAGACGACGCCGCGCGCCTGTTGCAGAAACTCAATCTGCCCTACCGCGTGTTGCTCATCTGCTCCGGCGATATCGGGTTCCCGCACGCGAAGCAATACGACCTTGAAGTTTTCGCCGGCGGGCAAAAACGTTGGCTCGAAGTGTCGAGCTGCTCGTGCTTCACGGATTTTCAGGCGCGCCGCGCCGGAATTCGCTTCCGTCCGAAAGACGGCGGGAAAGCGGAAACCGTGCACACGCTCAACGGCTCCGGGCTCGGGCTCCCGCGCGTTCTCGCGGCGATTTTGGAAAACAACGTGCAGCCGGACGGCACCGTGCGCGTTCCCGAAGCGCTTCGCAAATACTACGGCAAAGACACGATCGGCGGATAATTTTTCCCGCCGCACCGATTTTTTCGTTTCCCATGACCTCGCCTTTGCAGCGCAATCCGAAACTGTTCCCGTCGATCGAAGCGGCGGTCGCCCGCCGCGCCGAATTAAAAGCGCAGGGGAAAAAACTCGTGCTCACGAACGGCTGTTTCGACCTGTTGCATTGCGGGCACGTTTTTTATCTGCGGGAAGCCGCAAAACTCGGCGACGAACTTTGGATCGCGCTCAACGCCGCAGAAAGCGTCCGCGCGCTCAAAGGTCCGACGCGCCCCGTGCAAGGCGATCTCGAACGCGCCTACACGCTCGGCGCGCTCGAATTCGTCGCCGGAGTCTTTTTCTTCTCCACGCCGCGCCTCGACAAGGAAATCCGAGCGCTCGCGCCGGACGTTTACGCCAAGGCCGGCGATTACACGCTCGAAACGCTCAATCCCGACGAACGCGCCGCGCTGCTCGACGCGGGAACGGACATCCGTTTCATGCCGTTTCTTCCGGGCTTTTCCACGACTTCGCTCATCGCGAAAATCAACGCCGCCGCCGTCGCGGGAACGCTCTGATTTTTTCGTTCCCGCCGGGGAAAATTTCCCCGTTCCCGCGCAATTATTTTTCGATGAGCGCGGAAAGAAAATTCCCGAACATGCGGGAAAAATCCGCGTTGCTGAACGTCGGGCGAATTTCCATTTCGATGAGTGAAATTTCCGGGAAATTCGCATCGCGAGGCGGTCTCGGAATCTCAATCCGAATTTTGTCCGCGGGAACGGAAATTTCGATCACGGAAAAGAATCGCAGCTCCGGCTCGATCGTCATTTCATCGAATCTCATCACGCGGGAAATCTGATCCGCGCCGATGCTCAAACGCAACGGTGCATGCGACTGCGGCTCGGACGCGCTCATGCGGAGATAAATGTTGTAAGTGCCGGGAGGAACGGCGCAGTAAAATTCAATCGCGTTCGTCGCGGAAATTTTCGCTTCGGCTTCGCTCAAATCCGTCGGGAAAGAAAGCACGACGCCGCGGCGTCCCGTGCGTTCCGCGCAGACGCGCTCCCAGTATTCGCGCGCGGCGGCTTCGTCGGAGCTTTTCGGCAACGTCGCGGAATGTGCCGCGGCGCGAGCGGCGGCGGAAGCGTTTTCGCTCGGCGTTCCCGCGGCGGCAGGCTTTTCCGAAACCGGAGAAGTCGCGTTCACGGACGCGGGAACGGTTTTCCCCGACAAATTCTCTTCGGCGACGGCGGGAACGGCGGTCGCGGGAACGTTTTCCGGGACGGAAGAAACCGCGGGAACGCTTGCCGGCGGCGGCGCAGGCGGAGGCGGCGGAAGATTGCGCGGCGATTCCTCCTCAAACATTTTTTGCGCGGCAACGGCGACGCGCGATTCCGTTTTCCGTTTCTGCGAACGTTCGCCGGAGAAAAACGCGAACGCGCAAACCGCGAGCACGAGCACGATGCCCAACGCGAAAAGGCACTGACGTTTCCGCCGCGCGGGCGCGGAACTCACGCGTTCCAGCGCTTCGAGAAATTCTTTCGCCGTCGGATAGCGCCGCGTCGGAACAACGCTCAGCGAACGGGAAAGCACATCGACAAGCGCGCGATTGTGCAGTTTGAAAATTTCCGGCGAAAGGCGACCGTGTTCCTGCGGCGTTTCGCCGACGAGCAGAAAATGCAGCAACGCGCCCAGCGCATAAACGTCGGCGCGCGGCGTCGCGGCGCTCCCGCGGCTGACTTCCGGCGCGATGTAGCCTTCGGTGCCGCCTTCGACTTCGGGATTGTCGCCGGCGTTTTCCTCAATGGCAATTTGCGTTTGCGACGGCGCGAGATTTTGCGATTCCGCGTTCCCGCGCCCGACCACCGCGCGGAATTTCGCGCCCGCGCGATTGCGCCGCTGTTCGGTGATTTTTCGTTGCCCGGCGATATATTTGCGATCGACATACGCCATGCCGAAATCCGTGATCTGCGGCGTTCCCGTGCGCGTCAGCAAAATGTTTTCCGGCTTCAAATCGCGATGCACGACGCCGTAAGCGTGCGCATACGCAAGCCCGCGAGCCACGGCGGAAATCAGCGCGACGGCGGCGTCCGGGCGAAGACGCCCGCCGTTGCGCCGGCGCACGTCCTCGAGCGTTCCGCCGTTCACGAAATCCATGACGTAGTAGTAAAGCCCGTCGCATTCCCCGAAATTATGCACGGGAACGATGTTTTCGTGAGAAAGCGCGGCGACGATTTGCGCCTCGTGTTGAAACACGCGGACAAATTCCGGCATAAACGCAAGATCGCCGTTGAGCACTTTCACGGCAAAAAGTTTCTTCAGCACGATGTGCTGGGTCAGATAGACCGAGCCCGTCGCGCCGAACCCGAGAACCGAAACGACCTCGTAGTCGCCGATTCTTTCGCCGGGGCTGAAACTTTCTCTTTCGCTCATCGTTTGCGAATTGCAGTGTTCGGCGGGAACGTTCCCGCGCTCAGCACGCGATTCGTTCGCGCGTCATTCGACTTCGAGAACAACCTGAACTTCCGCCGTTGCATGAAGCGGCACGCCGCCGAGAGCGACCGCCGCGCGAGCGTGCTTGCCGTTTTCTCCGAAAAGCGCGAGAAAAAGCTCCGAAGCGCCGTTGATGACCTTGGGCGCGTCCGCAAAACCTTCCGGCGCATACACAAATCCGTTCACGTTGACGACGCGTTTCACCTTGTCCAACGACCCGAGAAACGCTTTCGCATTCGCGAGCGCGGCGAGCGCGCACTGACGCGCGGCGGCATAGCCGTAGGCGACGTCTTTTTCCGGCGAAGAGCCGATCATTCCCGTGTGCGTGAGCTTGCCGTCAGCCACCGGAAGCGTTCCCGAAAGAAAAAGCAGATTTCCCGTGCGAACGGCGGGAACGTAAGCGCCGGCAGGCGCGGGCGGCGGCGGGAGCGTGAGTCCCAATTCCTGAATTTTTGCTTCAATGCTCATAATCGGAGAAAAATTCTACCCTTCCGGAAGTTTCCCGCAAAGTTTTTTTACTCACAGCAACGCGGCGAATCGGGAACGGTTTTGTTTTATCCCGTTCCCGCGGAACGCAACGCTTCGTTCCGAATTCCCGACTCCGAATTTAACCGACTTCGTAGCAACCGTCCGCTTTGCGGGCGATGCGCGATTCGAGTTCGAGCAAAAGCAACGTTGCGGAAACGAGCGGATACGGAAGCCCCGTGCGCTCGACCAGCGCGTCGGGCGAAAGCGCAACGCCTTCGGCGAGCGCGGAAAGAATTTTTTTCGCTTCGGGCGAAAGCGACTCGTTCCCGCCGGAAGCATCGGCAGACGCGTTCGCGCAGGAATTTTCGAGCGCGAGCATTTGCTGAACGGGCGTTCCCGCGAGATCTTCGAGAATATCTGCGGCGCCGGCGGCGAGCGTCGCGCCCTCGCGAATCAGCTTGTGGCAACCGCGCGAGCCCGGCTGTTCGACGCGTCCGGGCAACGCGAAAACCGTGCGCCCGCATTCCGCGGCAAAATTCGCCGTGATGATGCTTCCGCCCGCGACATCGGATTCGACGACGAGCACGCCGGCGGACATTCCCGCGATGATGCGATTGCGTTGCGGGAACGTGCGGCGATCCGCTTTTTTCCCGAAAGGAAATTCGCTGACGATCGCGCCGTTTTCCGCGACGATGCGCGAAAACAGTTCGAGATTTTCCGGCGGGTAAACGATGTCGAGCCCGCACCCGAGCACGGCAACGGTCGCACCGGGCGCGTCGAGCGCTCCCGTGTGCGCGGCGGTGTCGATTCCGCGTGCGCCGCCGCTGACGATGCATTGCCCGGCGGCGGCGAGATCGCGGGCGATGCGGCGCGCATTTGTCGTGCCGTAAAGCGAAGCGCGGCGCGTGCCGACGATGCCGATCGTTTTCGCCGATTCGAGCGCGGCGGCGTTCCCGCGCACGTAAAGTCCGATGGGCGGATCCGGAATTTCCCGCAGCAACGGCGGGAACGCCGCATCCTCGCGCGTTATGAATTTCGCGCCGTGCGCCGCGATCGCGCGTTCTTCTTTTTCCAAATCAAACTCGGTGCGCCACGCCGCAATTTTTTCGCCGAGCGTTCGCCCGATTCCGGGAACGGAAACCAGCGCGGATTTTTCCGCGAAAAGCACGGCGACGAGATCGCCGCCGAACGCATCGCGCAAGCGGCGGCAAGCGATCGGACCGATGCCCGAAAGCCCGTTGAGAATCAGCGCCGCCTGCGTTTGCGAAAGCATTTTTTTCTTTTTTCGAAATGAAAAAAATCAGCGTTGCGCCGCCAACGGCGTGAGAATTTCGCGCAAGCGCGCGCGTTCCGCGGCGGGAACGGCGGGCGCGGTTTCGGGAGCGCCCCAACCGCCGCCCGAAACCGTTCCCGCGGCGGCGGAAGCGTCAAGCGCGTTGAGCCACGCGAGCGCTTCTTTCCAAATCGCGGGATCGGGACGGCGCATCTGCGAAAGCGTGCGGATTTCGGCGGGAATGTTGACGCGCGAAATCGAGTTCGGCGACGCGATCTGCAACGAAAGCCAGTCCGCGCGAATCTGCGAATGCCACGGGAACGCGCGCAATCCGGACGCGGCAACGCGCCCGGCGAGATCGTCGCGACCGATGCGGCGAAAATGCCGCACGACGGCGAGATAGTTTTCCGGCGTCGCCGCCTTGTTTTCAAGAAATTCGTTCAGCAAAGTTTCCGAATTCACGCGCAGGGCTTCCGATTTTTCGGGATCGCGTTCGAGCTTCGCCGCTTCCGCGTAGGCGGACGCGAGCACGGCGGAAATCACCGTGCGAAATTCGTCGAACACGCTCGGATCCGCGCCCGAAGATTGCGCATACGCGGAAATCGCTTCCTGCGGACGATTCGCCGCGACGAGCGATTCCACCGCCGCCGCCACGAAAAGCCCGCACTCAAAATGGCGGGAACGCGCCGTTTCGAGACAACGCAACGCGAGATCGGGCATGCCTTGTTCCGCCGCAAAATTCGCGAGCGCGACGAGTGCGCTCTGCGACATCGAAAACTGCTCGAAAATGCCGTCGAGCTCGGTTTTGAACGATTCGGCGTCGCCGAGTTTGTCGTAGGCAAAAAGCCGCCGCAGGCGCGGTCCGAGCACGTCGGGATTTTCTTCGAGCTGGCGTTTTGCGACGTCGAGCACGGACTTGTAATCGCCCGTTTCCGAGAAAAATCGCGAAAGCTGATTGAAGATCGGTTCGCGTTTGTCCGACGGAAATTCGCCGATGCTTTTTTCGAGCAGCGCGATGGCGGCGGGAACGTCGCCCGACGCGAAAATGCAACGCGCGCGGAGAATTCGCGCCTGCACGGAATCGTCGAGGCGTTCCCGCGCGATCAGCGCAATCGCTTCCGAATAGTGCCCGCGATTGTAGAGCGCAAACGCGCCCGCGAGCGCAACGAGCCGACGCGTTTGCGCGGGAACGTTCGGATTTTTGAGAATTTTTTCCGCCTGCTCGGAAGCGACGAAATCCTGCTGCAACTCGGAGAGCATTTCGAAGTATTTCGAAAAATACGCATCGGTCACGGGAGCGTCCAAATCGATGAATTTCAGCCCGGCGTGCATGAGTTTCAGCGCCGTCGTCGTATCGCCGCCGTAAGCGTCCACGAGCGAAGCGAGAATGAGGCGTGCGCGGCAGTTGCGCGGATCCGCGCGCGCGGCGATTTGCGCGGCATTCAGCGCCGCCTTGTAATTTTTATTTTTTCGCGCTTCGTCGGCGATATCCGTAAATCTCGCCGAAATTTTCTTGAAATGCCGCGCGCGAATCGCGGGAAAATTTTCCGGTTCCGCGGAAGCCTCGGCGAGAGAAAGCCGCACGGAGATGCGCAGTTTTTCGTCCGTGATGATGTCCGTTTTTTCGAGCAGGCGTTCGGCGGCGGCGGCGACGTCCGCCGGGTTGCGGTAAAGCGTCAAATCCGCGAGCGTAATCAGGTTGAAAAGCTCGCCGTTTTCGGAAACTTCGGCGCGTGCCGCGTTTGCGGGAACGGCGGTTGCCTTGGGCAAACTTTGTCCGTAGGTATCGGGGGACGGGAAAGAAAACGTGCTCATCGCTGCGAGTGCAAAAAGAATTTTTTTCACGACGGACGATAAAAACAAATTCCCGCGCGCGCCCGCAAGCGCGAAAGCGTCGGGCGTTTTTCCGCTTTCAATTTTTCGCGTTCCGTCTTCTACTTTCGGGAGCGATGAACAAGAAAACGACGAACGCGGGAACGCTCGAAGAACTTTGCGCACTGCGCAATCACGGAAGCAAATTCGGGATCGACCGCATGCGCATGCTCGCCGAAGCGCTCGGCGAACCGCAGAAAAATTTTCCGAGTCTGCACCTTGCGGGAACGAACGGAAAAGGTTCCACGGCGGCGATGCTCGAAAGCATTTTGCGCGCGCACGGCTTGCGCGTCGGACTCTACACTTCGCCGCATCTTCTCAAGCTCGGCGAACGCATTCAGGTGAATCGCGAGCCGCTTTCCGACGAGGAAATTCTCGCCGAAACGGAAACGCTTCGCGGCATCGCCGCGCGTTTCGGCAAGCCCGGCGACGAAGATTATCCGTCGTTTTTCGAATTTATGACGGCGATGGCGTTTCGCCGTTTCGCGCGGGAACGCTGCGATGCCGCCGTGCTCGAAACCGGCTTGGGCGGGCGACTCGACGCGACCAACATCGTCGCGCCCGAAGTCTGCGCGATCACGTCCGTCGGGCGCGATCACACGGAAATGCTCGGAAACACGTTGCGGGAAATTGCGCGCGAGAAAGCCGGGATCATCAAGCCCGGCGTTCCCGTCGTCATCGGAAAACTCCCGACGGAAGCGGAAGAAGAAATTCGCGCGACCGCGCGGGAACGCGGCGCGGACGTCGTTTCCGTGCGCGAAATTTTTTCCGATGAAAATGCGTTGCCGCACACGAATCTCTTCGGCGAACACCAGCGCGGGAACGCGGGAACGGCGTGGCTTGCGGCAAAAATTTTTCTCGAAAAAACGGGACGCCGATTCGACAACGCAAAAGCCGCCGCCGCGCTCGAGAATGTCGTTTGGCGCGCGCGTTGGGAAAAAATTCCGCTCGCGGACGGGCGCGAAATCATTCTCGACGTCGCGCACAACGAAGAAGGCGCGGCGGCGATCGACCGCTCGCTCGCCGCACTTGTCGCCGCAACGGGCAAGCGTCCGCAAATCGTCACGGGCGTTCTCGGCTTGGAACGTGCGCGTGCGCTGATTTCCGTTTTTTCAAAATATGCGTCGGCGCTCCGATTCGTTCGCCCGAATCAGGAACGCGCCTGCACGTTCGCGGAATTGGAGCGTTGCGTTCCCGCGGATTTTCGCGGCGAAGTTTCCGAAACTTCCGTCGAAAAACTTTTCCCGCACGCGGGAACGTGCGCGCTTCCTACGCCGCACGGCGAAACCGTCGTCGTCGCCGGTTCGTGCTACCTCGCGGGCGAAGTGCTCGCCGCGCTCGCGGGAACGCACGCGGAGTCCGCGTTGCAGGACAAATTCGGCAAAAACGCGCGCTGAGCTTTCTTGCAAAATACCCGAAGCGCCCTCGACTTTTCGCGGGAACGCGTGTATCGTTCCCGTAAATTTTTTTTACAAAAGACTATGAGCGAAAAATCATCTTCTTCCTCCTTGATGAACGACATCATCAATCTGTGCAAACGCCGCGGATTCGTTTTCCAATCGTCCGATATTTACGGCGGCTACAACGGATTCTTCGACTACGGACCGCTCGGCGTCGAACTCAAAAACAACATTAAACAGGCGTGGTGGAAAGACATGGTGCACCGCCGCGACGATATCGTCGGGCTCGATTCCACCATCATTCACCACCCGATGACGTGGAAAGCGTCCGGGCACGTGGACAACTTCACCGATCCGCTCGTGGACTGCAAGGAATCGAAAATGCGCTACCGCGCCGACCAACTTTTCTTCGCGCCCGTCATCGTCGCCGGCGAAACCATCGGCTACGTTTCCGTGCTCGAAGACGAAGGCATGCAGGCGCAGGCGGAGGAAATGGCGCACGACCTGAAACGCAAACTCGCAAAACAGGGCGAACTCGCGCCGATCGTTCTCAAAGACTACACCGAAGCGCGCCCCGACGAATACGCGCTCATTCCCTCGCCCGCGACGGGAAAGCCCGGCTCGCTCACGCCGCCGCGCGCATTCAACATGATGTTTCAAACCTACGTCGGCGCACTTCGCGACGAAACCGCAATCGCTTACCTTCGCCCCGAAACCGCGCAGGGAATTTTCATCAATTTCAAAAATATCGTGGACACCGGCCGCGTGAAAGTGCCGTTCGGGATCGCGCAGGTCGGCAAGGCTTTCCGCAACGAAATCAATCCGCGCAATTTCATTTTCCGTTCCCGCGAATTCGAACAGATGGAAATCGAATATTTCATCTCGCCCGACGCCGATTGGCAGGCGCTCCACAAAGGCTGGATCGAATACTGCATGGATTGGTTCGACGGGATCGGCATTCCGAAATCGCGCCTCTCCCTTTACAACCACCCGAAGGAAAAACTCGCGCACTACTCCAAAGGCACGACGGACATCATGTTCGAATTCCCCTTCGGCGTGCAGGAACTGCAAGGCGTCGCCGCCCGCGGGAACTTCGACCTCACGCAACACCAGACCGTTTCCGGGAAATCGATGGAATATTTCGATGAAGCGACCAAAACAAAATACGTGCCGCACGTCATCGAACCGTCCGTCGGCGTGGATCGCATTTTCCTCGCCGTGCTTTCCGCCGCTTACTGCGAAGAGGAAATCGACGGCGAAAAACGCCTCGTGCTCAAACTGCATCCGCGACTCGCACCTTACAAAGCCGCCGTGTTCCCGCTCGTGAAAAACAAGCCCGAACTCGTCGCCCGCGCAGAAGCCCTTTACCGCCGACTCAAACGCCGCTGGAACGTCTTCTACGACGCCGCCGGCGCAATCGGCAGACGCTATCGCCGGCAGGACGAAATCGGCACGCCCTACGGGATCACGATCGATTTCGACACCATCGAAAAAGACGGAAAAGTCACGCTCCGCGATCGCGATACCTTGCAACAGGTGCGCATGACGGAAGACGAGCTCGTCGCTTTCCTCTCCGAAAAAATCGACGGCTGAAAACGGAAAAATTAGGAAGAAATTCTTTCGCTTCCTAATTTCCCCCGTTCCCGATTTTTTATGAGTCCCCGCGTTCCCGCCGCGCTCGCGTTGCTCCTGCTTTGCGCCGCCTGCGCATCGACCGAGCCGCCGCGCGTTCCCGCGCCCGCCGCCGATTTCGCAACGTTTTCGCTGAGCGAAAACTTCGTGTTCGAACGCAATCCGCGAAAGCCGGAACTGCGCGTCCGCATCGCACTGCCCTACATCGCCGATCTCGGGAACGCGGAAGCCGCGCGCCGCATCAATGCCGAAATTCTCCGCACGGCGTTGTCCGTGAACGAAGACGCAAAAGATTACGCCGCCGGCGCAGAAAAAGATTTCGCCCGCGGCGTCCGTCGCTTTGTCGCCGACGAAGTCGCGGCGTATCGGACGCGACAGGCGGAAATCCTCGCCGCCGGCGAAGACCCGCTCTGCACGGAAAACGAAATCATCATCGAAGGCGCCGTGCGCCGCTCCGAGCCCGCGCTGCTCGTGTATGAAATTCGCATTCTGCTGTTTTTCGGCGGCGCACATCCGAGCCACGAACTGCGCTTGCTGAATTTCAATCCGCAGACGGGAACGCGAATCACGCTGAAAGACCTTTTCAAACCCGGCTTCGAACCCGCCCTCACGGAAATGCTCAAACGCAAAGCCGCCGAAAACACCGACGTTCCCGCAAACGGTTTTTTCCCGAAACCCGCTCCGCACGAAAACTTCGCGCTCGATCCCGACGGCATCGCGTTCGTCTTCAATCCCTACGAAATCGCGCCCTACTCAAGCGGAACCATCACGCTGAAAATTCCTTATAAGGCAGTAACTCTTAACTTTTAGGTAAGGTCACCACGTCTCCGCGCGAGAACAAATTTTAACCACGAATGAACACGAATTTCACGAATTGTTTTCCGCGTTCCATCTGTGCTCATCTGTGCCATCTGTGGCAAAAGAAGACTGGTGGACTGGAGAACTGGTTGACTGGTGAAGTCCTGATTTTTGCCTTTGGCAAAACTGGGGGAACTAAGAGCCTCGTAGAGGCGCAACTATCGTAACCCCACGCGTAAGCGTGGGGACACGGGAACGCCCATACATTGAGCCTCGTAGAGGCGGCACTACTCCGCGGGAACGGAGAAATGGTGAACTGGTTGACTGGAGAACTGGTCAACTAGTGAAGTCCGGTTTTTGCCTTTGGCAAAACTGGGGGCGGAGACGTCCACGTCTCCGCATATTTATATTTTTGCCGCAGGCAAAAATTGAGGTGTGTTCCGTCCGCGGAGCGGGCGAACTGATGCTAACCGTGGGACGAGCGCGGAACGCGCGAGTCCTACGGATACTGCGTAAAGAGAGATTCGTCTCCG
>CAVFCB010000004.1:0-34978 GCA_963620895.1 Bacteroidaceae bacterium
AAAAAACTCGCGCGGGAACGGCGGCGAATGTAGTTTTTTCCCGACTTGCGAGAAGCGCCGAAGTGGCGGAATGGCAGACGCTACGGACTTAAAATCCGTTGCCTTCGGGCGTGCGGGTTCGATCCCCGCCTTCGGCACCAGCTTCGCGGAAAATGATTCGCGTTCCCGTTCGGAACGCGTTTTGATTGGCGGCATGAGCAACGAAACCTCAATCGACTTCGGGTGGGTGAAAATTGCCGCGGCATCGCCCGTTCTTCATCTCGCGAACGTTCCCGCGAACGTGCAGGAAATCGGCACGCTGACGGCGCGCGCGGCGGAGCAGGGCGCGGCGATCGTCGTCTTCCCGGAACTCGCGCTCACGGGGCATTCCTGCGGAGATTTGTTTTTTCAGACAACGCTGTTGCGCGAAGTCGAAAAGGGCTTGCTTGCGCTCGCGAAACTCACCGCCGAGTCGGACATCACGATAATTGTCGGCGCGCCTTTGCTCATTCGCCAGCACCTTTACAATTGCGCGGTCGTGCTCGGCGGCGGCGAACCGCTCGGCATCGTGCCGAAATCGCATTTGCCGAACACGCACGAATTTTACGAAAAACGCTGGTTCGCGTCCGCCGACAAATTGCCCGTCACCGAAGTCGAAATCGGCGATTTCCCGCGCCCCGTTCCCGCGGGAACGGATTTGATTTTCGAAAACGAAATTTTCCGCTCGTGCTCGTTCGGCGTCGAGCTTTGCGAAGATCTTTGGGTCACGGAACCGCCGAGCGGCAGGCTCGCGCTCGCGGGAGCGTCGATGATTTTCAATCTTTCCGCGAGCGACGAAGTCGTCGGCAAAACGCAGTTTCGCCGCGATCTCGTGAAAATGCAGTCCGCGCGTTGCCTCGCCGCCTACGCCTACGCGGGCGCGGGCATGGGCGAATCGACGACGGATATCGTGTATGCCGGCGAATGTTTCATCGCGCAAAACGGCGAAATGCTCGCGGCATCGGAAAAATTTCCCGCCGCGGGAACGCTTGTTTTCGCGCAGGCGGACGTCGATCTGCTCGCGCATCAGCGGCGCACGAACGCGGAATTTCTCGCATCGGACACCGCGGGAACGCGCCGGGAATTTCGCCGCGTGCACTTCCCGTTGCCCGCTTCGCATACGGAAATGCCGGCGAAAATTTTCGGAAAAATTTCCCGCACGCCGTTCGTTCCCGGCGACGACATCGTGCTCGAACGCCATTGCCGCGAAGCATTCGATATTCAGGTCGCGGGGCTGATGCGCCGACTTGCGCATACGCACGCGAAAGACGTCGTAATCGGCGTTTCCGGCGGCTTGGATTCGACGCTCGCAATTCTCGTCGCAAAGGCGGCGTTCGAGCGGCTCGGACTCGATTCCGCCGGCATTCACGGCTATTCGTTGCCGGGTCCGGGAACGACCGATCGCACGCGCCGCAACGCGCTCGACCTGATGACGCGCCTCGGCGTCGAGGCGAACGAAATTTCCATCGTTCCCGCCGTCGAACAACATTTGCGCGACATCGGGCATCCGCGGGATCGCTTCGACGCCGCTTACGAAAACGCGCAGGCGCGGGAACGCACGCAGATTCTCATGGATCTCGCGAATCGCTTCGGCGGATTCGTCGTCGGCACGGGCGATCTTTCCGAGGCGGCGTTGGGTTGGTGCACGTTCAACGGCGATCAAATGTCGATGTATCACGTGAACATCGGCGTGCCCAAGACGCTCATTCGCCACATCATCGCGTGGGTCGCGTCCGAGCGCCGCGACGACGCGATCGCGCGCACGCTCGCCGATATCGCGGACACGCCGATTTCGCCCGAGCTCAAACCGCCGTCCGCCGCCGGCGAAATCGAGCAAAAAACCGAAGATCTCGTCGGTCCTTACGTGTTGCACGACTTTTTCCTTTTCCACTTCTGCGGGAACGCGTTCACGCCGCGCAAAATTCTTTTCCTCGCGGAAAACGCGTTCGCGGGAACGTTCGACGCGGGAACGATCCGCAAGTGGCTCGAAGTTTTCCTGCGGCGGTTTTTCTCGCAACAGTTCAAGCGTTCGGCGTGCCCCGACGGCCCGAAAGTGATTTCGATCGGGCTTTCCCCGCGCGGCGACTGGCGCATGCCTTCCGACGCCGAATCCGCGATGTGGACGAATTTCTGAAGCTTCGCGGGCGGCACGGGAAATGCAAAGAACAAAGCTTCATCACGATTGTTTTAAGATTTTATGAGACACAGCAAGAAAGACGTTCCCGCCGAGGAAAAACCGTCTGCGGATTCGGAGCCGCGCAAAGCCGCTCCCGCAGAGGCTTGCGGCACTGAATTTTGTCCGGAAAAAACGGAAGGCGCGGACGCTCCGTGCGAATCTCCCGCCGCCGAAGAAAAAAGCGCCGCCGTTGCCGAAGAAGAATCCGTTCCCGCAGACGCGGCGGAGGATCCCGCCGTCGCAAAACTCGCGGACGATCTCGCCGCGTCTCAGGCGGAATTGCAAAAAGCCAAGGAAGCGTATTTGCGCGCCGTCGCGGAATTCGACAACTATCGCCGCCGCACGAACGAGGAAAAACCTAAGCTCGCGAATTACGCCAAGGGCGACCTCGCAAAAGACATTTTTCCCGTGCTCGACAATTTCAAACTCGGCATCGAAG
Source organism: Bacteroidaceae bacterium (assembly GCA_963620895.1). Lineage (GTDB taxonomy): Bacteria > Verrucomicrobiota > Verrucomicrobiia > Opitutales > UBA953 > Spyradosoma. The sequence continues at coordinate 2,634 of CAVFCB010000004.1, forward strand.
CGGCGGAAAAACAACATCCCGAGGCGAAATCCATCACGGAAGGTTTCGCGATGATCGCCGCACAACTCAAAAGCGCTCTCGAAAAACACAACGTCGTCGAAATCAATCCCGTCGGCGCTCCGTTCAATCCGAACGAGCAGGAATCGCTCACGAGTCAGCCTTCGGCGGACGTTCCCGAGGATCACGTGCTTTTCGTGCATCGCGTCGGCTACAAAATCGGCGACCGCCTGTTGCGTCCCGCAAGCGTCGTCATTTCCGCGGGAGCGTGACGCTAATTTTTCAAAAAAATGTCAGAAGATTTTTACAAACTGCTCGGCATCGAAAAAAACGCGACTGCCGACGAAATTAAAAAAGCCTACCGCAAGCAGGCGATGAAGTATCACCCGGACCGCAATCCGGGCAACAAGGAGGCGGAGGAAATGTTCAAAAAAGTTTCCAACGCCTACGAGGTGCTTTCCGATCCGCAGAAACGCGCGACTTACGACCAATACGGCGCCGCCGCGTTCGAAAACGGCGGCATGGGCGGAATGGGCGGGAACGCCGGTTTCCGCGACGCGAGCGACGTTTTCCGCGAATTTTTCGGCGGAATGGGCGGCGGCGGAGGAGGAATTTTCGAAAGCTTTTTCGGCGGCGGCGCTCACGCGGCGTCGGACGAAGAGGATCGCCGCGGGAACGACCTGCGTTTCGATCTCGAAATCACGCTTGAAGAAGCCGCGAGCGGCGTCGAAAAAACCATCAAATACAAACGCCATGCGCGTTGCCCGAGCTGCAACGGAAGCGGCGCCGAACCCGGCACAAGCCGCAAGACTTGCCCGACCTGCAAAGGGCGCGGACACGTTGTTCGCCGCTCCGGATTTTTCCAGATGCAACAGCCTTGCCCGACGTGTCACGGGAGCGGCTCCGTCGTCGAAAAACCTTGCAAAAACTGCGGCGGGAGCGGGCTCGTGCTCGAAACGCGCACGCTCACGAAACGCATTCCCGCCGGCGTGGACACGGGAACGCGTCTGCGTTCTTCCGGCGACGGCGAAGCGGGCGAATTCGGCGGCGATTACGGCGATCTTTACCTCGTGATTCACGTCAAGGAACACGAACTTTTCGAGCGCGAGGGCGACAATCTTTTCTGCACGATCCCGATCAAATTTACGCTCGCGGCGCTCGGCGGCACGCTTGAAGTGCCGACGCTCACCGGACGCGCCGAGCTCAAAATTCCCGCGGGAACGCAAAACGGAACAACATTTCGCCTGCGCGGAATGGGCATGCCCAATTTGCGCCGCGGCTCCAAGGGCGACGAATACGTGCGCATCGAAATCGACGTGCCGAAAAATCTTTCCTCCGACCAAAAGGAAAAACTTCAGGCGTTCTCGGAATCCTGCGGCGACAAGGAAAAACCCGTCGCCGAATCGTGGATGGAGAAGTTCAAAAACTTCTTCAAATAACGTTCCCGCCGCTTCGGCGCGGGAAGCCGATCACGTCTTCGGGGAAGCACCACGCGAAAAGCGGCGCGCCCTCCGGGCTTTCGAGCGATTGCCGGTGTTGCGCCGCAACGTTGAGCGTTCCCGCGCCGTTTTCGAGACGAAAGCGGCGGAAAAATAATTCGCCGTCGAAGAAAATTTCTCCGCCGTCGGCGAGCGCGAACGCGTTTTCTTCCGGCGGAATCGCATCGACGTGAAAAATTTCCGGCGGCAGAAAAACATCGACGGGCGTTCCCGCGGGAACGTCTTCCTCCGAAGCTCCGCAGAGTTTTCCGTGAATTTCCGTTCCCGCGATTTCGGCGAGAAATTCTCCCGCTCCCGCGCCGATGACGGAGCCGCGCAACACATCGGGTTCGCGGCGTGCATCGTTCCCGCGAGCGCCGATTCGGCAGGCGCGAAGACTGCGGGCGACAAAGAGCGATTCGGGCGCGGATTCCGCTTCGTGCAAGGTGCAGAGCACCGGGCGCGCGCCGTCGTCGCTCGCGTCCGCATTCGCATTCGGGAAAAACGCGAGCGCGTCGAACGCGGCGAGATTTTCTCGGCTTGCGCGTTCGAACACGACGGCAAAATTTTCTTCCTCCGCGCGTTTTTTCAGACGCTGAAAAATTTCGGGTTCGAGTTCGCACGTTGTCGTTTCCGAAAGGACGACGGGCGTTCCCGCCGCCGGCTTTTCGGCAAATGCGCGGGCGAGCGCGATGCGCGTGCGCGCCGCGCGGTCGAACGTTCCCGCGATGCGTTCGGCGATCGCGTTTTCTTCCGCCGCGTTCCCGAACCAGAAAAGAATTTCGCCGGTGATGCGTTCCCGCGCAATTTCCCACGGCGTTCCCGCAGCGGCGAGCGGCGCGGACACGTTTTCAAAAACGCTGCGTTCGATCGACAAGTTTTCCGCTTCGGCGAATTTCGCGCCGAGCTCGCGGGCGAGGGCGCGCGGGAACGGCGCATCGCCGAGCGTTCCCGTGATTTTTCCGCTTTGCCCGGAAAAAATTTGTTCAAGCAATTCGCGTTCCCGAAATGTTGTCCAGACGCGGCGAAAAGATTCGGCAAACGCGTTCGGCGCGGCTTCGATACGCGCGTCGATTTCCGTCGGCGGGAGCGCGAGCAACTCGGAAATTTCCGCCGGATTCGGCGTAAGCGTTCCCGCAAAATCCAAGCGATAAACGCGGACAAATTCCATTCCGAGCGCATCGCAGGGACGCAATGCGAAAAGAAAACGGAGCGTTCCCGCGACATCGCGCGGCACGCCGAGTTCTTCGCCCAATTCCCGCACGGCGGCGGCATCGTAGCTTTCGCCGGAATCGACGTGCCCGGCGCAGGACGTGGAAAAAAGCCCCGGACACGTGTCTTTCGCGAGCGAGCGTTTCTGCAACACGACGTTCCCGCGTCCGTCAAACACGAGAATGTGCACGGCGCGGTGAAAAAGTTTTTTCCGATGCACTTCCGCGCGCGTCGCTTGCCCGGTGACGCGGTCGTTCCCGTCCACGACGTCGAAAATTTCGTCGGGACTTTGCGCGGAATTTTGCGGGAACGGATTCGGCATTGTCGCGCGGTGAATTTTTTTTCGCTCAAAGCATAATCGCTTCGCCGAGACTCGGGAGCGCGGCGCGAATGCCGAAGCGCACGTGAATTTTTTGCGCGAGCGTTTCCCGTTGGCGATGTTCGCCGTGAATGACGACGATGCGCGGGCGTTTCGCTTTTTTTTCGGCGAGCGGCGCGAGCCAGCGGAGCAGAGCGGTTTGCCCCGCATGCGCGGAAAATCCGCCGAGCGTATAGACTTTTGCGAGCACGCCGATTTCTTCGCCGTAAATGCGGACGCGCCGGCGTCCCTCCGCGAGCAGCCGCCCGAGCGAGCCTTCCGCTTGGAATCCGCAGATGAGCAACGTCGTTTCCGGCTTCCAAAGGTTGTTTTTCAAATGATGCAAAATGCGCCCGCCGTTGCACATTCCCGCGCCCGCCATGATGATGCAGGGACCTTCGATGTCGTTGAGCGCGCGCGATTCTTCGCCGGTTCGGCAAAGTTTTATGCCGGAAAGCGCGGTTTGGAGCGTGTGATTTTGCGCGTAAGCCTGCGCTTCGGCATCGTAAAGCTCCGTGTGTTTTTTATAAAGCATCGACGCTTCAATCGCCATCGGACTGTCGAGATAGACGGGAATTTTCGGCAATTTCCCCTGCTCGAAAAATTCTCCGAGATAATAAAGCAACTGCTGCGCGCGCCCGACGGCAAACGTCGGAATAAGCACTTTCCCTCGCTTCGCAACAGCCTGCGAGAGCAAATCCTGAAATTCGTTGAGCGTGGACTGCAAGTCGCGGTGATCGCGGTCGCCGTAGGTGGATTCCACGAAAATGACGTCGAAATCTTCGTCGTCGATGCGTTTCGCATCGCGCAAAATCGGCATGCCCTGAGGTCCGAGATCGCCGGAAAAAAGAAGTTTTTTGACGACGCCGACATCGTTCACCGTAAGCTCGACGCTCGACGAGCCGAGCAAATGTCCGGCTTCGACGAGTTTCGCTTTCATGCCGGGCGCGGGTTCGAAAACGGTTTCGTAATCGACGGGAGAAAAAAGCGGGAACACGCGCTTCACGTCTTCCGTATCGTAGAGCGGCTCGATGGGCTTGCGCAGAGCGCGGGCACGGCGGCGGTTTTCGCGCTCGGCGTCGGATTCCTGCAAGTGCGCGGAATCAAGCAAAATGAGCTTCGCGACTTCAATCGTCGCCTGCGTTGCGTAGATTTTTTTCGCGTAGCCGGCTTTCACGAAAAGCGGAAGCCGCCCGCAGTGGTCAAGGTGCGCGTGCGTGAGCACAATCGCGTCGAGCTTGTCCATTCGGATTCCCGCGGGAACGCGGTTTGCGGAAGCATCTGCGGAAAATCCCTGAAAAATCCCGCAATCCACGAGAATATGCGATTTTTTCGTCTCAACGAGAAAACAGGAGCCGGTCACGCCGCCGGCGGCACCGTAGGGTATTACTCTCATGCCCGAAATTTTACCATCTCCGCACGATAAGAAAAGGCGCTTTTTCCCGTTCCCGCGGAGCTTTGCGTTCCCGCGGGAACGTTTTTTTACTTGTCGGCGCGTGTTGCGCGGGGCGTTTCTGCGTTGCGTTTTTCGGGCAAAACGGCGAACCTTGCGGCGATGCCGAAGTTTCGGACAGTTTGCCTCTCGAACGCGTTTCCGCCGGATTCCCGTTGCGGTGCTTTTGCGGCGGCGGCTTCTTCGATGTTGGCGCGGCTTTCGCGTTCCCGCGGGTGGACGTTGCGGCGTTTCTGCGGGAGTTTTGACGGCGGCGAATCCTCCGAAGATTTTTTCCCCGTGCTTTCGCGAGCGCGCGGAGATTCCGAGGATTCGAAGTTGTGGCGCGGCTACCGAATGCTTTCGGCGCATTCCGTTGCGAATGCGGAGCGCGTTGCGTCGGCGGCGCGTCGCGGGAACGTTTTTCTGATGCTGAATCCGAGCGGGCTTTCCGCGTTGGAGTGGACGCTTGCTTCGGCGCAGGCGCGGGAGCCGATCCCGTGGGCGGATTCGGATTGGCCGCGAGAATTTCCGGCGTGCGATCCGTTTCTTGCTGCGGCGCATCGGCACCGTCATTCGCTTTCTCCGGCAACGCTGATTGCCGCGGCGCTGATTCGCTCGCTCTACGGCGAAACGAATTTTGCGCGGGAAACTTTTTGTCGCGTGCGTTCGGCGATTTTCGCTTCGGAAACGTTGCGGGAACGCAACGCATCGGCGTTTCCGAGCTTGGAGCGTTCCGCCGTGATTCCGCCGGCGGTGGACGAAAGTTTTGTTTTTGAACCGACTTCGCCGGAGCGTTCCCGCGTTTGGGGCTGGGCGGGCGGATTTTCCGAAAAATCCGGCGTGTTGACGGCGCTCGACGCGTTTGCGCGTCAGGCGTTTTCGGAGCCGTCCATGCGCATGCTGTTGGCGGGCGATGCGGATTGCGCGAACGCGCATCGGCTTCGCGAAAAAATCGCCGGCGTTCCCGTGCTCGCCGGGCGCGTCGAATTTGTCGGCGAAATTCCGCGGGAACGGTTGGCGAAAGAATTTTTTCGGCGCATCGGGCTTTTCGTGCACATTCCGAAAGACGAAAGCGCGTTCCCGATTGCGGCGGCGGAGGCGATGGCGTGCGGTTGCCTTGTTTTTGCGTCGATGACGGCGGAGACGAAAGCGCTCGTTCCCGCGGACGCGCCGTTGCTTTTCAACGCTCGCGTGCCGGAAACCGCGCGGATGCTGGGCGACCTGATTATGCGGATGTCGCCGGAGGAGTGGGCGCTGATTGCCGCCGACGGCGCAACGCGCGTGCAGGAATCATTTGCGCCCGCGCGAGTTGACGCGGCGCTCGCGGAATTTTTGGAGTCTGCGGGAACGCCGCCGGCGAGCGAGTAAATCGCGCCGGCGCGTGCGGCGTTCAGAGCGGCGGGCGTTCGCCGCCTTGTGCGCGCCGAGTGTCGAGATGATGCGGCTGCAGCGAATCTTCAAAATCCGCGCGCTTGGGAATTTTTTCGTTTTCGACCATGTCCGTGGTGATTTCACGAATGATGTATTCCCGCGCGTCTTCGATTTTGTCGAAATAGCGGAAAAGCCGAAGATCTTCCGGAGAAATGTAGCCGAGCTCGACGAACACGTCGAAGTTGATGAGTTTTTCCCAAAATTCGCGCCCGAAGAGGACGATGGGAATTTTCTTCGGCGTCTTGCGCGTCTGAATGAGCGTAAGCATCTCGAACAGTTCGTCCATCGTTCCGAATCCGCCCGGGAACGCGACGAGCGCGTGCGAAAGGTAAAGGAACCAGTATTTGCGGATGAAGAAGTAGCGGAATTCGAAATCCAGTTCCGGCGTGATGAACGGATTCGGTTTTTGCTCGAACGGAAGATTGATGCCGAGCCCGAGCGATTTTCCGCCCGCTTCGTAAGCGCCGCGATTCGCCGCTTCCATAATGCCGGGACCGCCGCCGGAGCAGATGTAATAACGGTCTCCGGGTTTTGAAAAATGTTCTTCGCTCCACTTCGTCAGGTCGTGAGCGAGTTCCCGCGCGGCTTCGTAGTATTGCGAATTGGCGAGGTTGCGTTCGGCGACGGCGATGCGCAGTTTTTTCTCCGACTCGGTCAGCGGGAGCTCTTCGACTTTGCGGCGTTCCCGCGCCAGCGCTTCTTCCGCATCGGCGCGGGAAGGCGTGCGCGCGGAGCCGAAAAACACGATCGTTTTGCGAATCGAATACGGATACAGCCGGTAATACGGTTCGAGCATTTCGCAGTGAACGCGAATCGTCCGCGCAACGGGACTGTTCAGAAAATCAAGGTTTTCGTAGGCCTTGACGTGCTTGAACTGGGGTGGTCTTTTTTCTCGCGGGGTATCGTTTTTCATCGCTGTAAATTTTACGCGGCAAAAAACGAAATGCAAGCGCGGGAACGCGTTTCCGCTTCCGCGTTCCCGCACGCAAAATTTTGCGAAAGAAAAAATGACGCGCGGTCAGGTCGCCGACGGCGCGATCGAACGCAGGACGCGACAGGGATTTCCGACGGCGATGACGAACGGCGGCACGTCTTTCGTGACGACGCTTCCCGCGCCGATGACCGCGCCTTCGCCGATTTTTACGCCCGGCAAAATCGTCACGTTCCCGCCGAGCCAGCAATTGTCGCCGATCGTGATCGGATGCGCGCGTTCGAGTCCGCGATTGCGGCGCTCGACGTCGAGCGCGTGTTCGGCGGTGTAGCATCCGAGGTTCGGGCCGATGAAGCAATGCGCGCCGATCGTGATTCGCGCGCAGTCCATCAGGTAAGCGCCGCTGTTGATGAACGTGCCGTCGCCGACAAAGCAATTTGTTCCGTAGTCCGCTCGGCACGGAGCGAGAATGACGACGTCTTTTCCGAGGTTCGGGAAAAGTTGTTTCAGCGCCGCGGCGCGCGCGGTTTTGTCGCCGGGCGGCGTATGGTTGAACGCGAAATAACGTTCCTCGGCGCGTTCGCGCAAGGCAATCAGTTCCGAATCGGAGTTGGCGTCATACCATTCACCGGCAGCCATTTTTTCGCGTTCAGTCATAAAGCGGATTATATCGGAAACGCGCTCCGCGTTCCCGCGAAATTTTTCAGCGTTGCGGTTCGTTTTTCCGAAAATAATCGTAGAAATGGAAAAACGACAGCGGGAATCGCAGAACCGTTTTTTCCAAAAATGCGGCGTAGGCGGCGGGAACGTTTTCGGCGGGCGCTTTTTCGACAAAAAGCGTGTAGGTCGCGGGAGCGGTTTTTACGCATGCGACGAAAAACACGGGGCGTTCCATCAGCCGCGCAAACGTGAAAACGCCGCGCGGGAACGGAATTTTTTCGTCGAGAAACGCGACGTCGATGTTGCGCGTCGGCGTTCCCGCGGAAACGCGATCCGCCGCCATCATCACGAGTTCTCCGCGCGCGAGCGCGTCCTGCATTTCTGCGGCGGTGCCGATGTCGATGTCCCGACTTGAATGGAGAACGAGATTTTCCGCACGGCAGTGTCGGCGGAAAAATTCGAGGAAAATTCCGTTCTGTTCGAAGTCCTGAAATGCGTGCATCACGCGCGGCGTGAAGTCGCTTCGTTCGCGTTGAATGCGTTGGAGCAGCTCGATATTTCCGATGTGCGAGCAGAGGAAAAACATGCCGTTCCCGTCGCGTGTATTTTCGCGCATTTCCCGAAAATCCGCGTTTTCTTCGATGCGGAAACGGAGCGGATTTTTTCTCAGCGCCGCCGCATCGAATTTGTCGAAAACCGAAAACGTGAACGCCATCAGGTGCGCGAGACTTGAAAATTTCGCGGGCGGGAGTCCGCGGCGTTCCCGCGCGGCATTCAGAATTTTTCGATACGTGCGCGAGGCTTCGCGCGCCGGTCGCGCCGCGAGAAAAATTCCGAAGCCGACGAGCGCGAGCGAAATTTTGAACACAAAAAGCGGGCAAAAGCGATAAATGCCCCAGAGCAACGCGAGCCGAAATCGTCCCGCGCATTGCTCTTTTTGTTCATACCATTCCCGTTGCGAAATTTCCGTCCGGTTTTTGTTTTCGGAAAGCAAAGACGAATAAAAATACGCGAACGCGAGTCCGAGCCCGAGCGCAATGCCCATCGAGCGCGTCAGCGCAAAACTCGTGAACGCGAGCAACCCGAAACTCAAAACGCTCGTGGCGCACGAAAGCGCGACGGGCAGTTCGCGCTTCCCGCCTTCCATGCGGAAAATTCCGTAATCCAGCGAAAATCCGATGATGAGAAAAAACGAAAGGAAATGGAAAAACGACAGCGGAACGCCGCAAAATCCGAGCACGGCGGAAACCGTCGCAATCGCCGCCACCGGCGCAAAAAGCAATCGGAACGCGCGGGCGCGATAAACGAAAATCAGCACGGCGAAAAGCGCCGCAAACGCCGTCGCGAGCAACGCGTAAGTCTGTTCCCGATAAGTTCCCAGCAACGAGGAAATTTCCTTCGAGGGGCACACGACGAACGTTCCCGCCGGCGCCGAGAAGTCCGCCGACACGGGAACGACGGAGAAATCTCCGTTTTGCGTATGGAAAAACAACGATTCCGACAAGCTTTTCAGCGCGCCCGGCGCGTTTTCGAGCGTTGCCGCCGGCGTTCCCGAAAATTCGAATTTTTTCGAAAGCCCGAGCATTTTTTCCAAGTTCCCGCGGGCAAAAAGTTCGCGGACAAGCGCGGCGTTCTCGCGTTGACGTTCCTCCGACGGCAGAAACGCGGAAAGCCGAACGCCGGGAAGATTCGCATTTTCTTCAAGGCGCAAAACGTCTTCGCGGTTTTTTCCGGGAACGATGCAGAACGCGGAATCTCCGGAAATTCCCGCCGTTTCCATGAAAAACCGATCGCGTTCCGCAAGCTCGGCGCTCGGTCGATACAAGTCGCGCGCATCGTCTTTCAGCGAGACGAAAAACATTCCCGCGACAACGATCGCCGCGACGACGGGAGCGCCGCGCGTAAGCGTTCTCCGGCAAAGCGACGAAAAGCTCCGCGCGAAATTTTCGGCAACGGAAATGCGTTCGGGCAATTTCGTTTTTCCCAAAAGTTTTTCCGCAAAAAGCAGAACGAATCCCAGCACGAACAGCAGACCGACAATCGAAAACACCGCCATCTGCCGCAGAACGGGAAACGACGAAAGTCCGAGAACGGAAAAACTGATCGCAGTCGTCAGAAACGCCATCGTCAGCGGCTTCCTGATGTCGGAGTTTTTTCTCAGATAAAAATGAAACGAATAATCGACGGCGAGCCCGACGAGCGTCGTGCCGAAGACGAACGTCATTACGTGCGGTTGCGGGAAGAGCAGAACCGTCGCCGCCGTTCCGCCCAGCACGCCGGCGGCGATGCTCGCCGAAACCGGAATGAGAAAACGCAACGAGCGGAACAACACCCAAAGCAACGCCAAAATCGTTCCCGCGCCGACAACGGTGAGCACGTTCAGTTCCGTTCGGCTCGCGCTTGCCGTTGCCGCCGAGTGAAACGGAATTCCGGAGGCGTGAACGCGGACGCCGGGAATTTCGATCGCGTCGATTTTTTCCGTCGCCGCAATCAGCTCGTTCAGTCCGAGGTTCGGTTTCAGCTCAGGCGAAAGAAAAACGAACGACTTCCCGCCGCGTTGCGCCGTGAGCACGCCGTCTTCCGGGACGAAATCGTAGCGCGCCGCGCGCGGCAGGCTCATCAGAAAACGCGAGAGCAACCCGAACGGATCGCGGCTCGCGGGAACGCCGCCGGCGACCGGCGAAAGCCAGTGCATGATCGCGCGTTCTTCGATTTCCGAAAAACGCCCCGCGAGCAACGCCTCGCGATCTTCGTCCGAGAGCAATCCGCTTCCGTGCGCGATGTAATAATCGAGCAGCTCGCGGACATCGACGGCGGAAAAAGCGTTCCCGCCGGTGCGGAAATATTCTTCGGGCAGGGCGCGCAAAAACGCTTCGGCACCGCGCTTCGCCGTCGCCGAGTCGTCGGCTTCAATCAGCACCTGAAATCGCGAAGAGCTTGCGCGCGACAGCGAGACGAGCGCTTCTTCTTCGGTCGTTCCCGTTTTCCCGAGCAATCCGAACAAATCCGTGCGAATCTGCGGCGGATTCAGGAAAAGCATCGCCGCGCACGCGATCAGCACCGCGATGTAAAACAGCCGAAATCCCCGAAAAATCCGCATTCGCGCCTCGACGCTCCTTATTTTTCGGTTTCTGGCGTCGCCGCACGAAGATTGTAAAATTCGATGCGGGTTTCGTCGCCGGAGTCGTCGAAGAGCACGACGGACTGCAGGGATTTTTCGTCGGTGTGAAGTTCGATTTTTTTGACGAACACCGAAAGCGGTTCTTTTTTCGGAACGAGCACCAGCAAGGTGTCGTCGCCGCGTTCCCGCGAAATTTCAAAAATTTTTCCGAGCGTTTCTTCGTCGCCGGAGAGCGCGGCGTCGAAAACGGCGTAAAGCGTGCGCATGAGCGGCGTTGCCGATTCCGGCACGGGCGTTTTCGTGTTCCCGCGAATTTGAAACGCGCCTTGCGGCGTGAGCAGAAATGCGAATTCCGCGGGCTTGGTCGTTCGCCAAAAAAGTTCGCCGCATTTTTTTACGCGAAAATCGCCGGAGGAAACGAGCTGCACGCCCATGTCGTGCAGAGTTTTTATTTGGCGAAAATTTCCTGCGGCGTCGTCTGCGGGAAGTTTCGGGAGCGCGGCGAACGCGGGAACGCAGAGCGCCGCGAGAAAAATCGTGAACAGGGAACGGAGTCGCGTCATTTTTCGTTTGTATATTCGATCATTTTTGAGAGCAACGGTTCGGGAAGCCGGAAAAGACTTTCGCCGTTTTCGAGGCGCACCGCCATTTGCCGCGTAGTCGCTTTGCAAAGCGTTTTTCCGCTGTCGAGGGAAACGACGCGGTAGCGAATATCGAGGCAGTTTTCGCAGGGCAGCAGCGTCGCCGTTGCCCGCACGCGTTCGTCGAAACGCGCGGGAGCGATGTATTTAACGTCGAGCCGAACAATCGGGAACGCGAAGCCGCGCGCCGCCATGTCTCCGTAAGTGAATCCGATGTCGCGCAACAGTTCGGCGCGCGCCTGCTCGAAGTAGCGGACGTAATTTCCGTGCCAGACGACTTGCATCGAATCGACGTCCTGAAACGGAATGCGAAAATCAAGATGTGCCTCAATCATGATGCTTTTTTCTCCAAAAAAGACTTTCCGAAAAAAGACGTGCGTGCAACGCGGAAAGTTTCGCGTTGTCCGAAAAAACGCGGAAATGCGAAACGCCGTTTTCCGGATAGCGCACGCGCGTCGAAACGTTTTTCACGGGAACGCCGTTCCAAAATGCGCGCACGAGAATTTCGATATCCGCGCCCATGCCCGCGCAACGCATGCGCGAAAGAACGTCCGTCATCGCCGGCGTAAGCGGATAAACCCGAAATCCGCACATGGCGTCGCCGATGGCGCGGGAACGCGTTTCCAGCGCGACCCAAAAGTCGGTGATTTTTCGCCCCATGACGCGGGAACGCGGCGCCGAGGCGTCATACACGGGAACGCCGTTCACGATCGCATCGGGCGCGGCGCGCGCGATTTCGAGAAAACGCGGAATGTCCGCAACATCGTGCTGTCCGTCGGCGTCGATTTGCAACGCGTGAGAAAAACCGTTCGCGGCGGCGTGAGTCATTGCGGTTTTCATCGCGGCGCCTTTCCCGCGATTTTTTTCGTGCCGCAAAAACGAAAATCCCGCATCGCGGCAAAAAGCTTCCGTCGCCGCGGCATCGTCGCTTCCGTCGTCCGTGACGAGCACGGGAACGCCGCATTCCCGCAACGCGGGCGCGAGCTCACGAAATTGCGCGAGATGGTTGAAAAGCGGAACGATTATGATCGGACGAAACATCGTTTCCCTTTCATTTTTCGCCGACCAAAATTCCGGAGGAACACGGCGTTCCCGCCTTGGAATAGACGAACGCCACATCGTTCCCGCGCCGTTCGAGTTTGAGCGAAACGGTTTCGCCCGGAGAAATTATGCGGACGAATTTGAGTTTCAGGATGCGTTTCGGCGCGGCGGGAACGTTCAAAAAACGCTTCGCGAAAACGTAGGCGAAATGCGTTTGGACAACGCCCGGCAAAATCGGAACTTCCGGGAAATGCCCGCGAAAATAAATCGAATCGGGAACGAACGTAAGCTCCGCGCTCACGGAATTTTCGTCAACGCGCAGATTTTCCGTCACCGGTTCCGCGAGCGCGGATTCGAAAAACGGCAGAAGATCGTCGCGGACGAATTTTCCCTGCGCGTTGGTCGGAATTTCGCGGACAATTCGAATTTTTTTCGGGAACGCGATGGGCTCGACGTCGCCGCCGAGGTCGCTTTTCAGGCGGGCGACGAGCGCGCGCTTCGTATTTTTTTTCAGAAAATCCGTGCCGGCGGCGGTCAGCGTCAGCAACGCGCCGAGGCGAGGTTGCGCGCCGTCGAGCAGGAGAAAATGTGCGCGCGCGATGAAGTCGTGCTTTTCGAACCGGGATTCGGTTTCCGGCAGGGAAACGCGTTGTTCCGCAATTTTTACGAGCCGATCGAGCCGCCCGCGCAGCTCGAAACTCCGCGTTCCCGTCCATGAAATCGCGTCCTGCATGAGGAACGGTTCGTCGCCGCAAAACGGCGAGGAAATCAGCGGGCGACCGAGCGAGTCCGTTTCTGCGTTGACGCATGGAAAAAGCGTCCACGTCGAGCCTTGTTCCCGCCGGCGAAAGGCGACGCCTCCGGCTTCCGTGCTTCCGAAAATTTCGAACGGCGAAATGCCGAAAATTTCCCGCGCGGCATCGCCGGTTTCTTCTCGCAACGCGGCGCCCGAAGAAACGATGCGGACGCAGTTGCGCGGGAACGCGCACCACTCGCGATGCTCGGCGACTTTGTCGAGAAACGACGGCGTCGTCACCAAAAAGATTTTTGTCCCGCGTTCCCGAAATTCCGCAAGCTCTTCCACGGTGCTCAGCGTTTTTTCCGCCATGGGAAAACCGGCTTTCAGCGGAATGAGAAACCGATGCAACAGCCCCAACATGTGGTGCGCGGAAACGCTTGCGACGACGAGCGGCGCTTCGCCGGGAAACGAGATTTCCCGCAGGTGAAAATCGACTTCCGCCGCAATCGTTTTGAATTTTTTTCGAATGAGTTTCGGATCGGACGTGCTGCCCGATGTGAAAAACGAAACGATGCGTTCGTCAGGTTCCCGAAAGCTGAAATTTTCCGCGGGAAGATTTTCCGGGAACGGCGGCGGGAACGAGCCGGCGTCTGCGATATCCGTCACGAGAATTTGTCCGCGGGAACGCAGTTGCTTTTGCATTCCTTCCCGAAGATGCGGCGGGAGTACGATGTCTTTCCCGGCGGCGAGCAACGCGAGAAACCACGTGCAGAAAAGCGGAAAATTTTCGGTGAAAAGCGCAAATTCCCGTTCCGGGCGACGCGCGAAAAACGCGGCGCAACGCGCGACTTTTTCGAAAAATTCTCCGCGTTCGACGTTCCCGCCGGCGCCGATGAAAACCGGCGTTTTTTCGGAGAGATTCGCGTTCGTCAAATTCACGTTCCCGCGCATCGTTGCACCTTTCTCCGCACAAAAAATTCCGCCGCCGCCATCAATCCGATGAGCGCGTAGGAAATTCCGCCGTTGTAGATTGTCCAAACGTTCAGCGGCAAAAATACGGTGGCGAGCGAGACGAGCGTGTTCGCCGTCATGAAAATCGCCCACGCGAGCGTCGCCTTGCGCGTGTAGGCGCGCGCGGCATCGTCAAGTTCGTGCCCCATTTTTTCGGCGAAAAATTCGATGAGCGGTTTGCGGAAAAGCGAGACGGCGAAAATCGTCGCGACCGCCGCGTTCATCAGCACGGGATAAAGCCGGAGAAGCACCGCTTCATCGGTGAAAAAAAGTGCCGCCGCCAAGCTTGCGCCGACAAGCCAAAGCCACCGAAATCCGGCGCCGACGGCGGAAACGCATGCCGCAAAAATGAGCAACAACGGAAAAAACTTCGGCTCCAATCCGAAAAAAAACGCTCCCGCGACCAAAAACGGATACGCGACGAGCGCGGGAACGGAAAGCATTTTGAGAATCCGAGACATCTTCTCCGAGCGTCGCGCCGGGCGCGTTTTACTGCGCGGACGCAGACTGTTCGTTGACGAGTTCTTCGACGGCGCGGACAACGTCTCCGAGCGTGCGAATCTGCTTAAACGCTTCCGGGTTCACTTTTTTGCCCGTGAACTGTTGAAGCCGCACGATGAGATCGACGGCGTCGATGCTGTCCAGCTCCAAGTCTTCGAAAAGCTTCACGTCCATCGTGAGTTTTTCGCGCGGACATTCGAAATCCGCTTCCAGAATGTCGCTGATTCTTTTGAAAATTTCTTCTTGGGTGATCATAAATTTTCGCCTTTCTGTGCGAGGATGTAATCGGCAAGCGCGGCGACGCTCGCGAAGTGTTTTTTGTTGTCGGCGTTCCCGGCTTGAAACACGACGCCGAATTTCTTTTTCAGCGCCATGCCGAGCTCCAACGCGTCAATGGAATCGAGACCGAGACCGGCTCCGAACAGCGGCGCGTTCGTCTCGATATCTTCGGGAGCGGTGTCTTCCAGATCGAGCGCCGAAATGATGAGTTTTTTAATTTCGTTCTGAAGTTCCGGTTTCGTCATAGTCTGAAATTTTTTTGCGGCGGAAAGGGCGAAAGTTAGGCGGAAACGGGCGGATTGTCAGCACAATTTTCATTGTTCGTCAAAAGTTCCCGCAGCGTTCCCGTGATTCGTTTTGCGCGGATGTGGCGGCATTCGTCGTTCCCGCCGAAATCTTCGGGCGCGATCGGCGGGAACGCGCGCAAATCGTAGCGCACGCAACGATCCGAGACGTCGGACCATTTTTGGCGTTTGCCCAAAATTCGCGGCGAAACGCGGATTTGCACGGGAACGATTTTCGCTCCGGCGATCAGCGCCAACTGCGCCGCGCCGCGATGAAATACCGGTTTCGTATCGGGATCCGTGCGCGTGCCTTCGGGAAAAATGATGATGTTGAAGCCGCGTTTCAGCAGCACTTTCGCTTTTGCGAAAAATTCTTCCGGCGGCATGTCGTTCCCGAGGTGCGCGATGCGCACGACGTGTTTCATGAAAACGTTGCGGGAAAGCGCGCCTTTGACGACGCAGACCGGGCGCGGCGTCATCGCGAGCAGCAAAACGACGTCGATCAGCGAAGGATGATTTGCGACGATGACTGCGCCGCGCGCGGATTCGAGAACTTCCGGATTTTTCCAGTGAATCGAAATCATTCGCAGGGCGACCATCAGCGCGGAGAAAGATTTCCAAAGCACGCGGTTCAACGCGACGGCGAGCCGGCGGCGCGGAATTTCCGGCAACAGAAAAAACGGCGGCAGGAGCGCCATTCCGAAACCGAAGCTGCACACGCCGAAAACGGTGAAACAAAATCCGGAAAGCACGGAGCGGAAGCGTCTGCGACAATGTGCGTTCATGCCGTCGTTTTTTTCAAAGTTTGCGCAGCGAAAGCGCGTTCCCGCAAAGCTCGGTTTTTTCTCCGAAAAAGAATTCCCGAATTTCATCGAAGCTCGCCGGCGCGTTCCCGGAATTTCCGGCGGACAATTCGAATTCTTCGCCCGGTTCGACGGCGAGCGCGAATGCGCCGACGGGAACGCGTTCCCGAATCGCCGGCGCGTAAAATTCCGGCGCGGATTCTTCCGCATAGACGAAAAGCGCGGGAACGCGCGGCAACAGCGCTTCGAGCAATCCGGATTCGAGCGTGGATTCGCCCGCCGCAATCGCCGTGTAGGGCGAGGCGTCCCCGCGAATCAGCGAAAATATTCCCGGCGTCGCGTTGTGGACGCTCAAACTGAATCCCGCCGGCGAAATTTCGCCGTCTTCCCGCAGTTGGCGCAACAGCCGAAGCGTTTGATTCCACTCGCCGAAACGCGAGGCGAAAATCGTCGGACGCGGCTCGCCGGGCGCAACGGCGTTCAGCACGAAAAGCCCGGATTTTTCAAGCGCACTCAACTTGCGGCGCATCAGCGGCGGCACGAAACGCACGTCCGGAACGCTTTCCGTTTCGTCCGGCGTCCAAAGTGATTTTTTTACGACTCGGAATCGTAGAACTTTCATAGTTGAGCGGTCTCGACTCTTGGGTTAATTTCTCCGACCAATATAATCCGAAACGAGCCTGTTTGACGACGACGAAATGAAACTGAAAGCGCTGATGACTTTTGCCTTGGGAACGCTCTTCGCGGGGTGCGTCGCGCCGACGTTTTCCGACGAAATTTTTCTCGCCGACGGAGTCGCCGTCGCGCCGTTCCCGCCGGAGGATTTTTTTGCGAGCGTTCCCGCCGAGGGAATTCTTGTTCCGCACCACATCGCCGCAACTTACGGGAACGGAGCGTGGGAAGCGGACGGCGTGCTGAAAATCACGCCGAGCGAACTGACGCTTGTCGCGTCCGCGCCCGTGGGCAGGCTGTTCACGCTGACGTGGCGCCGCGCCGACGGTTCCGTGACGCTCGACCGCGGCGCGGCAACGATCGGGCTCGGCTCGCTGAATCCGCGATATTTGCTGCACGATCTGATTTTCATTTACGGCGACGTTCCCGCGTTGCGGAAAAATTTTCCGCCGCCGTGGGAAATTTCTTCGGATGCGGCAACGCGGACGCTTTCGCTTCGCGGCGAAAAAATTGCCTCCGTCGTCTTTTCGCGTCCCGATGCGCCGGCGCGCGGGAACGTCATTTTTCAAAACTTCGTTCGCGGATACCGCTACGAAATCACGAGATTCGAATGAAATTTACGCTCTCCGCTCCGGGATTTGTCTGCGCGCTCGGCAACACGCCGAGCGAAATTTCGGCGCGTGCGTTCGCCGGCGACGCTTCCGGATTGATTCCCGCGCCCGACGCCGTTCCCGGGAAAAGTTTTCGCTTCGGGCGCGTTCCCGGAGAGCTTCCGATGCCGAGCGACGCGGCGGACGCGCTTCGCTGCAATCGCCTTTTGCTCGCCGCGTTGTCGCAGATGGACGAAACGCTCGCGCGCCTGCGCGCAACGTTCCCGCCGGAGCGCATCGGAATCGTGCTCGGCGCAAGCAATACGGGCGTCGATGAGGCGCAGACTTTCGTTCACGCGTGGCTTGCAACGGGCGAAAAGCCCGCCGAATTCGATCTCGGAATGCTCGAGCTCGGAACGCCGGCGCTTTTTCTCAAAAAAATCACCGGATTTCGCGGTCCCGCGTTCGTGATTTCGACCGCCTGTTCTTCCGCCGCCAAGGCGTTCGCGTCCGCGCGGCGGCTTTTGCGCGAGGACGTCGTCGATGCCGTGCTCGTCGGCGGCGCGGACGGTTTTTGCCGCTTTGCGATGAACGGTTTTTACGCGTTGCAGTCGCTCACGGAAAAATCGCCGAACCCGATGAGCCGCAATCGCGACGGGATCGTGCTCGGCGAGGGCGCGGCGATTTTCGTCATGGAGAAAAAGGAACGCGCGGAACGCGGAGAAATTTTGCTGTCGGGCGTCGGCGAAACTTCCGACGCGTATCACTTGACCGCGCCGCATCCCGAGGGCGTCGGCGCAAAAGCGGCGATGCTTGCCGCGCTCGCCGATGCGGGACTCGCTCCGGAGCAGATTGATTTCATCAATTTGCACGGCACGGGAACGCTGCAAAACGATGCGGCGGAGAGCCGCGCGGTGTTTGAAATTTTCGGCGGGAACACGCCGTGCGCTTCGACGAAATCGCTCACGGGACACGCGCTCGGCGCCGGCGGCGCAATCGAGGCGGCGCTTTCGTGGCTGATGTTGCATCGCGGGAACGGATTGATTCCGCACGTGTTCGACGGCGAGAGAGACGAGTCGCTCCCGCCGATTCGCCTTGCGTCGCGCGCCGATATCGACGTTCCCGTGCAACGCATTTTGAGCAATTCGTTTGCCTTCGGCGGGAGCAACGCCGCCGTAATTCTCGAAAGAATTTGAACTTATGACGCATCGAAATTTCTGTTCGCTTTCTCCGGAAGAGCTTCTTCCGCACAAGCCGCCGATGGTGTTCATCGATCGCGTCGTTTCCTACGACGCGGACGCGCATTCCGTCGAGACCGAGATTGTCGTTTCCGAAAAAAGCCTTTTTTTTGATGCGGCGCTCGGCGGCGTTCCCGCTTACGTTGCCGTGGAGTATTTTGCGCAGACGATCGGTTGCTTTGCGGGAATTTTCGATCTTTCGCAGGATCCGCCGAAGCGTCCCGGCGTCGGATTCGTGCTCGGCACGCGCAAATTCGAGTCCGCCGTCGCCGTGCTTGCGCCGGGGCGTTTTCGCGTTCGCGCGCGGGAACTTTTTTTCGATTCGGAAATCGCTTCTTTTGAATGTTCCCTGCACGAGCTCGCGGGAACGCAAATCTGTTCCGCGAGTCTGAATGCTTATCGACCGGCGGACATTGAACAATTAGAAAAAATCATCCATGGATAAGACAGTTCTCATCACCGGAGCGAGTCGCGGGATCGGGAAAGCGATTGCGCTTTACCTTGCACCGCTCGGCTACAATCTCGCGCTGACCTACAATCGCGATTCCGCCGCCGCGGAAACGACCGCCGCGGAAATTCGCGCCGCCGGCGGGAACGCGCGTTTCCTGCAACTCGACATCGCCGACCGCGATGCCTGCGAAAAAACACTTTCCGAAGATATCGCCGCGCACGGAGCGTATTACGGAATCGTCTGCAACGCGGGAATCACCCGCGATGCGCCGTTCCCGCTGCTCGACGGCGCCGCGTGGGACGATGTCGTGCGCACCGATCTCGGCGGCGTTTACAACGTGCTTCGCCCGACGGTGATGCCGATGATTTCCGCTCGCATTCCCGGACGCATCATTACGCTTTCCTCCGTTTCCGGAATCATCGGCAATCGCGGACAATTCAATTACAGCGCGGCGAAAGCCGGCGTCATCGGCGCGACAAAAGCGCTCGCGCTCGAACTCGCAAAGCGAAAAATCACCGTCAACAGCATCGCGCCCGGCGTCATCGAAACCGACATGACGAAGGAGCTTCCCGAAGAGGAAGTGAAAAAAATGATTCCCGCACGGCGTTTCGGAACGGGGCGGGAAGTCGCAAGCCTCGTCGCTTACCTGTTGAGCGAAGACGCGGGCTACATCACGCGGCAGGTCATTTCCGTGAACGGAGGGCTTTTCTGATGCGTCGCGTCGTCGTTACGGGAATGGGCGTTGTCAGCGCCTTGGGCACGGGCGTTCCCGCGTTTCGGGAACGGCTTCACGTTCTGAAAAACGCAGTCCGATTTTTGCCCGAACTGGAAAAATATCGCGGGCTGAACGCGCGTCTCGGCGCTCCCGTGCAGGGATTTACGCCGCCGTCGCATTTTACGCGAAAGGTCACGCGCACGATGGGCCCCGTTTCCGTCATGGCGGTCGTTTCGGCGGAGGAAGCGCTTGCGCAGGCGGGATTGCTCGGCGATCCCGTGCTTCAAAGCGGGCGCGCGGGCATCGCCTACGGTTCTTCTTCCGGCTCCGTCGAACCGATTTCCGATTTTTATTCGATGATTGCGACAAACGAAGTGCGGCACATCACTTCGTCCACTTACATCAAAATCATGTCGCACACGTGCGCCGTGAATATGTCGCTTTATTTCAAAACCATCGGGCGCCTTTATCCCACGGGAACGGCGTGCACGTCCGGAAGTCTCGCGATAGGGCACGCTTACGAAGCGATTCGCTACGGATTGCAGGACGTCATGATCGCCGGCGGCGCGGAAGAATTTTCGCCGACGCAGGTCGCGGTTTTCGATACGCTTTACGCCACGAGCACGCGCAACGACACGCCGGAGCTTACGCCGGCGGCGTTCGACAAAAATCGCGACGGGCTCGTCATCGGCGAGGGCGCGGGAACGCTCGTTCTCGAAGAATATGAACACGCCGTGAATCGCGGCGCGGAAATTCTCGCCGAAATCGTCGGATTCGGAACGAATACCGACGGCGTTCACGTTACGCAACCGTCCCCGCGCACGATGGCGATGGCGCTCGAACACGCGCTCGCCGATGCCGGCGTTCCCGCCGAAAAAATCGGCTACGTGAACGCGCACGGCACGGCAACGCAACACGGCGACGTCGCGGAATCCGCGGCGACGCACGCGGTTTTCGGCGCGGGAATGCCGATCAGCACGCTGAAAAATTACGTCGGACACACGCTCGGCGCGTGCGGCGGAATCGAGGCGGTCGCTTCCGTGCTCATGCAGAGAGAAAAATGGTTTATTCCCAATCTGAATCTTTGTGAAATCGATCCCGCCTGCGCGCCGTTGGATTACATTCGCGGCGACGGTCGGGAAATTTCTGCGGAATACGTCATGAGCAACAATTTCGCTTTCGGCGGAATCAATACTTCGCTCATCTTTCGCCGAATCTGAAAACAAAAAAACGTTCCCGCGAGCTTGTGCGGGAACGTTTTTTTTAATTTGTTTCGAATTATTCGGCGGCGGGCGGCAAGGCGAGAGCGTTGCTGCGAACAAGCTCTTCGCGTATCGCTTTCGACAGGTTTTTCACCCAGCGGTTGTAATTCTTGTTGATCTTCCCGTCTTTCGCGGAGTAATTCATATTTTGGCTGCCGGCGTAAAAGATGGAGTAGCCGCTCGCGCTGTATTGAATTTTCGTCGCGATCATGTGCCGGTCGCGCATTTCGAGCGTTGCGTTTATCACGCCCGGCGCTTCGTCGGTCATGTTCCAGCCCATCACCATTCCCGCGCGGAGAATTGCTTCGCGAAGGACGTTTGCGGACGCGACGCTGTATTTATTTTCTACGGTTTGCGGATAGTCCGTTTTCATGCCTCGGCACCCGGAAAGTGCGAGAAGCGCCAACAGAACGCAAAGAATCGTTTTTGTTTTTTTCATAGCGGCGCACATTGAATTGCGCGAAATGCTCCGATGCAACCGCGAATTTTCGGTTTTTTACAAAAATGTAAATTTGTGCTTGTCGAGGGCGGCGAAGAAATTATGATTGCGCGGAAATTTCGAGAGATGAAAAATTTTTCGACATGCGCGGCGACGTTGCAGAATTCCCGCAAAATTTGCGGGGGGCGGACGATTTTTCTTTTTCCGAGCGACAATTTGTTTTTTCCGAGACCTTCATTTTTTGAAGGTCTTTTTTTTAAGTCGCGTCACGGGGCGTTCCCGCGGGCTGCGGCGTTCCCGAACACCTGATTTTTTTATTTTTCATTTCAAAAATGCCAAAACGAACGGACATCCAAAAAATTCTCCTCATCGGCGCGGGACCGATCGTCATCGGTCAGGCGTGCGAGTTCGATTACTCGGGCGTGCAAGCCTGCAAAGCGCTCAAAGAAGAGGGCTACGAAATTGTGCTCGTGAATTCCAATCCCGCGACGATTATGACCGATCCGGGAACCGCGGATCGCACCTACATCGAGCCGCTCACGGCAGATTGCGTCGAGGAAATCATTCGGCGGGAACGCCCCGATGCGATTCTGCCGACGCTCGGCGGGCAGACGGCGCTCAACCTTGCGATGGAGCTGCACGAACGCGGCACGCTCGCGCGCTACGGCGTGGAAATGATCGGCGCGAAGCCGGACGTTATCCGCAAGGCGGAAGATCGCGGAGAATTTCGCGAAGCGATGAAAAAAATCGGGCTGGATATGCCGCGCAATTTTTCGGCGACATCCTTGGAGGAAGCGCGAAAAATCCGCGATGAATTCGCGCAGTGGCCGCTCGTCATTCGTCCGGGTTTCACGCTCGGCGGAACCGGCGGCGGGATCGCGCGAAACGCGGAACAGTTCGACGAAATCGTCGAGCGCGGGCTTTCCTATTCGCCGACGCACGAAGTGCTCATCGAGGAATCCATCGAGGGCTGGAAAGAATATGAAATGGAAGTGATGCGCGATTCGCGCGACAACTGCGTCATCGTTTGCTCCATCGAAAATCTTGATCCCATGGGGATTCACACGGGCGATTCCATCACCATCGCTCCCGCGCTCACGCTCACCGATCGCGAATATCAGAAAATGCGCGATGCGTCGCTCGCCGTCATGCGCGAAATCGGCGTGGACACCGGCGGGTCGAACGTGCAGTTTGCGCTCAATCCGGAAAGCGGGCGGCTCATCGTAATCGAAATGAATCCGCGCGTTTCGCGTTCGTCCGCGCTCGCGTCGAAAGCGACGGGATTCCCGATTGCGAAAATCGCCGCGAAGCTCGCCGTCGGCTACACGCTCGACGAAATCCGCAACGACATCACGCGGGAAACGCCCGCCTGCTTTGAGCCGTCGATCGATTACATCGTCACGAAAATTCCGCGTTTCGCATTCGAAAAATTCCCCGGTTCCGATCCGAAACTGGGCACGCAAATGAAATCCGTCGGCGAAACGATGGCGATCGGGCGCACGTTCAAGGAATCTTTCCAGAAAGGTTTGCGCTCGCTCGAAACCGGACGCGCGGGCTTCGGCGCAGACGGCAAGGACGCGGCAATGGAAGCGCTCGACGATGCCGCGCTCGCGGAAGCGATTCGCTTTGCGACGCCGACGCGCATTTTCGCCGTTCGCGCGGCGTTCGTGCGCGGTTGGAGCGTGGAAAAAATTCACGAAATCTGCAAAATCGACCGTTGGTTTCTGCGGGAACTCGAAGAGCTCACCGCCTACGCGGACGAAATCCGTTCCGCGGGAACGCTCGCCGGCTTGGCGGCGGATCCCGCGCTGTTTCGCCAAGCGAAAAGTTTCGGATTTTCCGACCGGCAAATCGCACATTTGCTCGGCACGACGGAGAACGAAGTTTTTTCCGCGCGGGAACGGCTCGGACTCATGCCGAACTATAATCTCGTCGATACCTGCGCCGCGGAATTCAAGGCGTTCACGCCGTATTTTTATTCCACTTACGACGGAGCGGGAACGCCGGCTCCGGCGGGAACGGCGACAGGCGCGGGAACGGGTTCCAAGAAAAAAATTATGATTCTCGGCGGCGGTCCGAATCGCATCGGGCAGGGCATCGAATTCGACTACTGCTGTTGCCACGCTTCGTTCGCGCTGCGCGATGCCGGCTTCGAGACGATTATGGTCAACTCGAATCCGGAAACGGTTTCCACGGACTACGATACTTCGGACAAACTTTATTTCGAGCCGCTCACGCTCGAAGACGTGCTCCCGATTTATCGGCGGGAACGCTGCGACGGCGTTATCGTGCAGTTCGGCGGGCAGACTCCGCTCAATCTCGCCGACGGACTCAAAGCGCACGGTTGCAACGTCATCGGCACCGCTCCCGAAATGATCGACGCGGCGGAAGACCGCAAACTTTTCGCCGCAATCGCCGACGCCGCCGGAATTCTCCAGCCGCCGGGAGCAACGGCGACAACGGTTGACGGCGCCGTCGAAGTTGCGAAAAAAATCGGCTATCCCGTGCTGATGCGTCCGTCGTTCGTGCTCGGCGGGCGCGCGATGGTCATCGTTCACGACGAAGCGGCGTTGCGCGAATACATGCTGACCGCCGTCGAAGTTTCCGAAAGCCGTCCCGTGCTCATCGATCATTATCTCGGGAACGCCACGGAAGTGGACGTGGACTGCATTTCCGACGGAGAAACGACCGTCGTCGGCGGCATTATGGAACACGTCGAATACGCAGGCATTCACTCCGGCGACTCCGCGTGCATGATTCCCGCGCCGACGCTTTCCGAACCGGTGAAAAAGAAAATTCGCGAGGACGCGTTCAATCTCGCGGGAGCGCTTCACGTGTGCGGGCTGATGAACATTCAGTTCGCGGTGCAAAACGGAAAAGTTTTCGTGCTGGAAGTCAATCCGCGCGCCTCGCGCACGGTGCCGTTCGTGTCGAAGGCGACGGGCGTTCCCTTGGCGAAGCTCGCCGCGCGCGTCATGGCGGGAGCGAAACTCGTCGATTTGGGTTTCACGCGGGAAGTTTCTCCCGCGCATACCGCCGTGAAAGAAGCCGTGTTCCCGTTCGCGCGCTTCCCGGGCGTGGACGTGCTGCTTTCTCCGGAAATGAAGTCCACGGGCGAAGTCATGGGACTCGACCGCAACGCTTCAATCGCGTATCTGAAAAGTCAGGTCGCCGCAGGCTCGAAAATTCCGCAGTCGGGAAAAGTTTTCGTCAGCGTGCGCGATGAAGACAAGGCGGCGGTCGTGCCGCTCGTCAAACGCCTTATCGCCGACGGCTACGAAATCTACGCCACGCGCGGCACGTCCACGTATCTGTGGAGCCACGGCGTGCGTTCCCGCGCACTGTTTCGCGTCGCCGAAGGACGTCCGAACCTGCTCGACCTCGTGGAAGAACACGATGTTTCGTGGATTATCACAACGCCGACTTCCGGCGCGGCGCAGGCGGCGGACGACATCAAAATCCGCTCCACCGCCGTCATTCGCGGAATTTCCGTGACGACGACGCTTGACGCGCTTCGTTGCGCGCTCGACGGGATCGACGCGTTTCGCAAAAATCCGCGCTTCGAAGTCTGCACCTTGCAGGAATACCAGCGGCATGCGCCGAAACTGAAAGTATGAACACGACGTTCAAAGGCACGGTGTGCGGCGTTCTCGCCGCCGTCACTTACGGGACGAATCCGCTCGGCGCGAAATTTCTTTATCAGGACGGCGGGAACGCAAATTCCGTGCTGTTTTACCGTTTCGCGCTGGCGGCGATTCTGCTTGCCGCGTGCATGATTTTTTCGCACGAAAATTTTCGCATTTCGCTGCGGGAATTCGGAATCACATTCGTTCTCGGCGTGCTTTTTGCCGTTTCTTCGCTGACGTATTATTTGAGTTTTCTGCATATGGACGCCGGCGTCGCATCGACGCTGCTGTTCGTTTATCCGGTGGCGGTCGCGGCGATCATGGCGATCTTTTTTCATGAAAAAATTTCTGCCGCGAAAATCGTTTCGTTCGTCGTCGCTTTCTCCGGCGTCGCCTTGCTTTGCGGCGGGAACGGCGACGGCGCGCTTTCGGCGACGGGCATCGCGCTCGTGATGATTTCTTCGCTCAGCTACGCGATTTACATCGTCGTCGTCAACCGCGCGAAACTGAATCTTTCGCCGAAGAAACTCACGTTTTTCGCGCTCATTTTCTGCGCGGGAACGATCGCCGTTTCCTCGTTTTTCGACGGGAACGCGTTGCAGGTTTTCGACAAGCCGTCGATGTGGGGATTCGCGCTGATGCTCGCGCTCGTGCCGACGTTTTTTTCACTCGTGCTGATGACGATTGCCGTTCGGCTGATCGGCTCCACGCCGACGGCGATCATGGGCGCGCTCGAACCGCTGACCGCCGTGCTCATCGGCGTTTGCGTTTTCGGCGAAGCGCTCACGTTGCGCCTCGTCGCGGGCATTTTGCTCATCTCCGCCGCAGTGATGCTCATCGTCGGCGGAAAATATTTTCATCTGAGTCGATACCGTTCCCGCGCGGAGCGGCAACGCGAAAAATTTTTGAACGAAAATTTCGAAAAATAAAAAAACTTAGGATCATTTTATGGCAGCTCATCATTGGAAGGAACAGCGCGAAGCCCGCGCTTACATCGCGCTCGAAGACGGAACGGTTTTTCGGGGATACTCCGTCGGCGCAAAGAAAAATACCGTCGGCGAAGCCGTCTTCAATACCGGCATGACCGGCTATCAGGAAATTTTGACGGATCCGTCCTACACCGGGCAATTTGTCGTGATGACCGCGCCTGAAATCGGCAACTACGGAGTCGTTCCCGGCGAAGACGACGAATCCGAGCGCTTCCGTGCCGCCGGATTTCTCGTGCACGAAATGCGCGACGCGAGCAACTGGCGTTCCCGCGAAAATCTTTCCGACGCGCTCGAAAAACAGGGCGTTCCCGCGCTCGCCGGAATCGATACGCGCGCGCTCACTTTGCACCTGCGCGATTTCGGTTCGATGAAAGCGTTTATCTGCGCGGACGGCACCGTTCCCGTCGAAACCGGCATCGCAAAAGCGCGCGAGTGGGAAGGGCTCGTCGGGCAAGATTACGCGAGCCGCGTCACCTGCGCGAAACCGTTCGTGTGGGACGAAAGCGGCGAGCGTTCCCGCACGTTCGGCTCGGAGGAAATTTCGCCGATAAAATTCGAAGTCGTCGCTTACGATTTCGGTATCAAATTCGGAATTTTGCGTTGTATGCGTCGCGCGGGAATGCGCGTGACGGTCGTTCCCGCCGGAACTCCCGCCGAAGAAGTTTTGGCGAAAAATCCCGACGGTGTATTTCTCTCGAACGGTCCCGCGGATCCCGCCGCGCTCCCGCATTTCGTCGAAAACATCCGCAAGCTTCACGGGAAAACACCGATCATGGGAATTTGTCTCGGACACCAACTGCTCGGACTTTCCTTCGGCGCAAAAACGGAACGCCTGCGCTTCGGGCATCACGGCTGCAATCATCCCGTGAAAGATCTGACGACCGGCGGCATCGAAATCACTTCGCAAAATCACAACTACGCCGTCGTCGCGGGAACGCTTCCGCCGGAAATCGAAGTCACGCACATCAATCTGAACGACAACACGGTCGAAGGTCTGCGCCACAAAACTTTGCCGATTTTTTCCGTGCAGTATCACCCGGAATCCGCGCCCGGACCGCACGACGCCGCGCCGCTCTTCACGCGCTTCGCCGAAATGATGCGCAATTTCAAAAACGCCTGAAACGCATCGCCGCGCAATTTTCCCCGCTCACGGCAAAAACTTCGCGGTGGGCGTGTCGCCGCGGGCGCGGAGCGCATCGGGCGTTCCCGCGAAAATGACGTTCCCGCCGGCGTTCCCGCCGCCCGGTCCGAGCTCGATCAGCCAATCCGCGCAACGCACGACATCGCTGTTGTGTTCGATGACGATGAGCGTGTTGCCGGCATCGCGCAAACGGAAGAGCAGATCGAGCAGCAGCCGCACGTCGTCCCAGTGAAGCCCGGTCGTCGGTTCGTCGAGCAGGTAAAGCGTCGGTCCTTTTTTCTTTTTTGAAAGTTCGAGCGCGAGTTTGAGGCGTTGCGCTTCGCCGCCGGAGAGCGTTGTCGCGGGTTGTCCGAGTTTGAGATAGCCGAGCCCGACGTCGTCGAGCGTCGTAATCAGATTTAAGATTCCCGGCTGCGCGCGGAAAAAATCTTTTGCTTCGGCGATGCTCATGTCGAGCGTTTCGGCGATGTTTTTTCCTTTGAAAAGCACTTCGAGCGTTTCGCGATTGTAGCGCGCGCCGCGGCAGCTCGGACACTCGACCCAAGTTTCTCCGAGAAACTGCATGTCGATCGGAATTCTGCCTTCGCCCTGACATTTTTCGCAACGTCCGCCGCGTTTGTTGAAAGAAAAGCGTCCGGCATCGTAGCCGCGCATTTTTGCGAGCGGCGTAGCGGCGTAAATTTTTCTCAACAGATCGAAAATTCCCGTGAACGTCGCGGGATTTGAGCGCGGCGAGCGCCCGATCGGCGTTTGATCGATGCGCACGAAACCGTCGAATTTTTCCAATCCGTCGATGCCGGCGTGTTTTCCGGGAACGCATTTCGCGCGGTTGATTTTTCGCGCGGCGACATTGCCCAAAATCGTGTTCACGAGCGTGGATTTTCCCGATCCGGAAACGCCGCAGACAACGGTGAGCGCGCCGATCGGGAACGCCGCATCAACGTTTTTCAAATTGTGTTCCGCCGCGCCGCGCACGACGAGAAATTCCCTCGGTTCAACGTGCGGGAACGCCGCCGCGACCTCGCGGGAACGCGTTTCCGCAGGCGTGTTCAGAAAACGCGCCGTGCGCGATGTTCCCGCGGCGAGGCACTCCGAAAGCGTTCCCGAAAAAATGAGCTCGCCGCCGCGCGTTCCCGCGCCGGGACCGATTTCGACAACGTGATCCGCGGCGAGAATCGTGTCGCGATCGTGTTCGACGACGACGACGCTGTTCCCGCGGTCGCGCAGTTCGCGCAGTTGCGCGATCAGTCTCGCGTGATCCGCAGGATGAAGTCCGATGCTCGGTTCGTCCAAAATATAAGTGACGCCGACGAGTCCGAGTCCGAGTTGCGCCGCGAGCCGCACGCGTTGCACTTCGCCGCCGGAAAGCGTGGCGTAGGCGCGATTGAGCGAAAGGTAGGAAAGCCCGGTTGTATCCAAAAACGCGATGCGCTTTTCGAGTCCGTCGCGCGCTTCTTCTGCGGGAGCGACGGCGGGAACGCCTTTCAGCGCGCGCACGAACGCGAGCGCTTCGGGAACGTTCATGCGGAAAAATTCTCCGATATTTTTTCCCGCGAGCTTTACGGAAAGCGCGCGCGGATTCAGTCGCATGCCGCCGCATGCGGGGCAGGGCGCGGCGTGCTGAAACGCGAGCAGACGCGAGCGCAGAAGCAGACTCGATGTCGTGCGCGCCGTTTTTTCCAAGTCCGCGAGCACGCCTTCGAACGTGCGCAGCGCGGGCTTGCGGCGACCGTCTTTGAGCAAAAATTCGCGTTCGCCGCTCCCGTGCAACAGCAATTCGCGCGTTTCCGCGTCGAGCTCCGCCCACGGCGTTTTGAGCGAAAATCCCGCTTGCTCCGCGAGTTGGCGCAACCACGCGTTGCGTTGCGTAATCATTTTTTTCGAACCGTAGCGCCACGGCTTGATCGCGCCGTCTTTCAGCGATTTTTTTACATCTGGAACGACGAGCTCCGGCAGAAACCTCGGCAACTCGCCGAGCCCGCCGCAGACGGGACACGCGCCGTCGGGACGATTTTCGGAAAAGTTTTTCGGCGAAATCGGATCGTAAGTTTTTCCGCAACGTTCGCAGGCAAAATCGAGCCGCAACGGAATTTCGCGCGGCGGCAAATCGTTCCCGCCGAGCACAACGGCAAACGCGCGGTTTTTGCCTTCGCGAAAAGCAAGTTCGAGCGAATCCGCAAGCCGCGAACGCGCATCGTCGGAGATGACGAGCCGATCCACGACGATGTCGAGCGCGACGAGTTCGTTTCGCTTGCTTCCCGTCGGCACGGCGGCGGGAACGTCGTCTGCATCGAAAATTTCTCCGTTGATTCGGACGCGTTGAAATCCGCGCCGGCGCAGATTTTCCGTTTCTTCCGGGAGCATCGCGCGGCGAATTTCCGCGTAGGGCGCACCGAGCGCAAGCCGCGTTCCCGCCGGCAACGTGCAGAGTTGCGCGAGACAATCGTCGAGCGAACGCCGCGTGATTTTTCCGCCGTCGTCGGGACAAAATTGCGTTCCCGCGACCGCCCAGAGCAGCCGCGCGTAGTCGGCGATTTCCGTCGCCGAGGCAACGGTCGCGCGCGGATCTCCGTTTGCCGCCGTGCGTTGTTCGACGGCGACGACGGGCGAGAGTCCGTGGATGAAATCGACGTCGGGACGCGGAATGCGGTCGAGGTTCGCGCGCATTTTCGCCGAAAGGCTTTCGAGATATTGGCGCGCGCCCTCGGCGTAAATCGTGTCGAACGCGAGCGAGGATTTTCCCGATCCGGAAACGCCGGTGACGACGACGAGCCTGTCGCGCGGAATCCGAATTTCGAGATTTTTCAGATTGTGTTCCCGCGCGCCTTTGACGTGGATCGTTGCCGCTCCGTTGCTTTTCATAAGCGCTCAAAATAGCGCGCCGCACACCGAAAGAGAACACGAAATTTTCGCCGAGTTTTGCGCCTTTCACTCGGTGCGGAAAATCATTATCATCGCCGCGATGAATCTGTTTCAGGCATACATGGCGACCGGCGGAGTGCTCGCCGTTCTCGGCATTGCGTTTGTTTTCGGCGGAGAAAAATTTACGGGAACGCTTTCGGCGTTGCCGCGTTCCCGCGCGGCGGGGATCGTGCTCTGGGGCGCGGCGTTCGCGTGGTTTATGTTTCATCTGCTGACGATTCCGAACGTCGATTTGGCGGGCTTCCCGCGTTCGTGGCTCGTGGTGCTTTTCGGCGGCGCCGGGCTGCTGGCGTTCAAATATCTTCCGGATTTGCTTTCGCTTCGCGGGCTTTCGGTGCTCGTGCTTTTTTCCTGCAACGAACTGCTCGCCGCCGGATTCGGGCAATTGCCGTATTCGCGCATTCTCGCGGGAACGGCGTATCTGCTGATTGTCGCGGCGCTTTGGTGCGGCGCGGCGCCTTACGTGTTGCGAAACGCGATCGCGTGGACGGCGCGTTCCGTCCGCAACGCCCGCATCGCGGGAACGCTCGCGCTCATCGTCGGCGCGACAAATCTTGCGGCGGGATTGTTCCTCTTGCCCTGAATTTTTTTTCAAAAAATGAACTCCGAAAATTTTTCGCCTTCTCCCGTGCTGTTGCTCGTGTCCGGTCCCGCCGGCAGCGGAAAAACAACGCTTTGCGATCGCATGACCGCGGCGTTCCCGCAGGCGATTCGCCGCGTCGTCACTTGCACGACGCGCGCGCCGCGCGGCACGGAAAAACACGGCACGGATTACTTTTTTCTTTCGCGGGAAGAATTTGAGCGCGGGATCGCCGCCGGAGATTTTCTCGAACACGCACAGGTGCATTCCAACCGCTACGGCACGCGACACGCGCAGGTGCGCGAAATTCTCGACGCCGGGCGCGACGTGCTTCTGAACCTCGACGTGCAGGGCGCGGCGACCGTGCGGCGCATGGCGGAAAAGGACGCACGCCTCGCGCGTTCGCTCGTTTCCGTGTTCATCATGCCGCCGAGCGTGGAAGAATTGCGCGCGCGCCTGACCGGACGCGGCACGGACGCGGAGGACGAAATCGAGCGGCGAATGCGCGTCGCGCTCGACGAAATGGCGCGTTGGCGCGAATACGATTACTGCCTCGTTTCGGGTTCGCGGGAACGCGACTTCGAACGCATTTGCGCGATTTATCTCGCCGCAAAAATGCGCGTGCGCTGAGGTTTTTCCCCGATGTTTTTCGCGGATTCGCGGCGCGCGTATTTTTCCGAAATCGAAAGATTTTTGGACTCGGGGCGCACCGTATTTCTCGGAAACCCGCATTGGAGCAAAGCGCAACGCGACGAGGCGCTCGCGGCGGAAGCACGATTTCTGGCGCGTTCCCGCGAGACGACGACGGCGGAATGCGGACGCCTTTTCATCGCGACCGGCGGAAGCGGCGGGAAAATTCGTTTTTCGGCGCACACGGCGGGAACGCTCGCGGCGAGCGCACGCGGACTCATTCGCGCGTTGGGGCTTTCGGAAAAAAATCCGCTGAATTGTTTCGCTTGCCTGCCGCCGTGGCACGTCAGCGGGCTGATGCCGTTCGTGCGGGCACGCGTTTCCGGCGGAAAAATTTTTGTCGCGGAGGAGGGAAGTTTTCGCGAAGCCGCGACGGACGCGGCGTTCCCGCAATTCCGCGAACACTCGAACGAATTTTGGATGAACTCGCTCGTGCCGACGCAACTGCGGCGGATTCTCGCGTCCCCGCGAGCAACGGAATGGGCGCGCGGATTCGATTTCATTTTGCTCGGCGGCGCCGGCGTTCCCGCAGACCTGATCGCCGGCGCACACGCGGCGGGGCTGAAGTTCGGCATCGGCTACGGAATGACCGAAACGGCTTCGCTCGTCGCTCTCTGGCGCGACGGCGACGGCGCCGTCATCGCGGGAACGCCGCTGCCGCACGCGAAAATTTCAATTTCGGGAACGGATTCCCGCATCGCAATCGCCGCAGATTCGCTCGGCGAAACGCTCGCGGACGACGGTTCCCTGCTTCCGAATCCCGGCGGAATTTTTCTGACGAACGACGAGGGAAAAATCGATGCAGGCGGGCGCGTGATCGTGCTCGGGCGAGCAGATCGCCGCATCAATTCCGGCGGCGAAAAAATTGATCCCGCAATCGTCGAAGCGGCGCTGATTTCCGCCGGCGCGGAGGCGGCGTTGGTCGTCGGCGAGCCGGATGCGCAGTGGGGCGAACGGGTCGTCGCAATCGTCGTTTCCCGCGCGGAACCGCGGCAACTGCTCGACGGCATTGCACACGCGCTCCCGCCGTGGATGCGCCCGAAACGCCTCATTCGCGTTCCCGCACTCCCGTTCGACGAAAAAGGAAAACTCTCCCGCGACCGTCTTT
>CAVFCB010000005.1:0-34788 GCA_963620895.1 Bacteroidaceae bacterium
CATGTTCCTCCAACCCAGACGGTCGTCGCCACGTCGCGGCAAACTGAACGTTCCCTCGAAGATGCTGCGGGAACGCCAATGGATTTTTTCAAACACAAACAATAAATCAAAAACACGTAAAACTTCATGAACAAAAATATAGTCTATGGTGTTGTCGGCTGTGTTGCCGGCGTTGCTATCGCGGGAATCGCGGCTTGGTCGTATCTGCAAAATGTCGGTCCCGAGGTCGGGTCTGCTGCTGAACCGAAGGAGCAGAAACCGATGGAACCGGTTGTGCACTCGCCGATTAAGCCCGAAGCGCTTGAGCGCCTGCCTGAGGAAAATTCGGGAATAATCCGCACAAACAAAGGGCGGTTTATTATTTCCGGACGCGGCGAAGACGCGAACTGGGGATTTTCTAAAACCGCGAATTTCCAATACACGGCGGATGTCATCTCCGATTCCGAAATTTTGGAAAAAGAAGTGTTGAACGGCGGTAAAATCAAAGTCACAGAGCTGCGTACGTTCCGTCACGTGGCGGACTCGATGGTCGCCTCAGATGCGGATTTCAAAATCAACCTGAAAGATACGGTGAATATCAAGGCGATTTCGAAAGCCATCGATGTCGCCGCCGGTCTTTGGACGGCGGGAACGGGCGATGTTACGACTGCCGGCGGGGTAAAAGTCGTCAAGGATTTTGCGGAAAAACAGCTCGAAAACATTGAGGGCAAAGGTGTTCGCGGGATTGCAAAGACAATCGGGAAGTTCTTCGGATTTGAAGACGATGCGGAGCGGCTCGTGCAGACTGGTCTTGATAAGCTCGCCGGAGCGAAGTTGACGAAGGCTCTCGGAAACGTCCGCAAGATTTCCGGGAAATCATACCTCGTCAGTTATTATCAGGAAGCGGACGGGCAACCGTTGCATGCGACATTCAAAAACGCAGACGACTCGGATATTTTCGACGAGGAAGAGCAAATGGTGCTGAAACGCGTGAATTCGTTTATGAATTATGCTCTCGTTCCCGACAAAAAATGCCGTCCCGGCGACACGTGGAAAGCGGATGCGTCTGATTTTCAGGAGCTTTTCGATCCGTTCGTCGACGGCGAATATCGCGGCACTCTGAAATTGAAACGCGAGGCAGACAATGCCGATGGCGACTGGATTGTTTCTGCCGCCCCCGCCGAAATTCGCATTGTTTCCGTCAGCGGAACGAGCAATGGGAAATCTACGGGAGCGCTTCAGCTCAAGCACGCAACCGCAACGCTGGATCCGAAAACAATCACGCTGAAAAGCATGGAGGTTGACGGTGATGCGCGCCTAACTAAGCTGTCCAAACATCATTGGCTTTTTACGGCTAAGCTCAGCGGAGACTGCGCGTTCGAAGGCGTGCTTTTCGTTGAAGAAAAGAAAAAATGAGGAAAGTGTGCGTTAGGGGTGTTTCCGGCGGAAACGATAGGGAAATACCCCTGCGCACGCGACCATTGTTTATTTTTGTTAAACCTTAAGTCGTATACGACGCGAAGCGTTGATTTCTATGAGCTACGTTTGTCCCAAGTGCTTTTGCGGGCTGAAAAATAATTCGGAAACTTGTCCGGAGTGCGGGCTGGTCTTCAACACGAGCGACTGGATTAAGGAAGCGTATTCGCCGAAAAATCTGCGTGCTCGGCTTGAGTTCGTTTATTCCGGCGGATTGCGATATCGCGTGCTCGGAAGCGAAGATTTTTTCATCGGCACAAAGCCCGGAGCGAACGGGCTTGTGCTTTCGTCGCTACGCGTAAAAGAACGTCATGCTCGCGTGTTTCGCGACGACGACGGCGCGTGGAAAATCTGCGGGAACGAGAATGAAATCCTCATCGACGGGAAACGTTGCGCTCTCGGCGACTGTGTCGAGCTGACGCCGGGCATGGAGGTCGGTATCGGAGTGGCGTTGCTTCGCGTTATCATTCACTATGAGCTTCCGAAAGAAAACGACGCGTACCCGCTCAATTCAAAAAAAATTGAGGCTGTTTCACTTGCGGGGAAGCGAGAAATTTCCATCGGCAACGATTATTCCTGTGATTTGCCGAATCTCTCGGGAGCGGCGCCGCTACACGCGAAAATTTATCAAAGACGCGGAAGGTGGTTTCTCGTCAATTGCTCGAAGGCGGGAACGTTGCTCAACGGAAGCCGAATCCACAATGCGGAGTTGTCGGAGGGCGACTGCATTTGCATCGCGGGAACGCGTTTCATTTTCTCGCCGAAAGAATTGTCGCCCTACGTTCCCGCCGGATTTCAGCTCGACGTGGAAAATGTGAGTGTGGCTCGAGGCGAGAAGAAAAT
Source organism: Bacteroidaceae bacterium (assembly GCA_963620895.1). Classification (GTDB taxonomy): domain Bacteria; phylum Verrucomicrobiota; class Verrucomicrobiia; order Opitutales; family UBA953; genus Spyradosoma. Next base: position 2,299 of record CAVFCB010000005.1, read on the forward strand.
TCTCGAGGGCGTGAGCCTGCATGTCGTTCCGGGCGAATTCGTCGGAGTGCTCGGTCCGAGCGGTTGCGGGAAAAGTTCTCTTATTCAGCGGATTGTCGGGCTGGACGATTTTGATTCCGGAAAAATGAAAATCAACGGGAACGCGTTCGCGGAATGCCGCTGTGCGTTTCTCGAAAAAGCGGCGTATTTGCCGCAAAACGTTGCGTTGCATGAAGACCTGACCGTGCGGGAAGAGATGAAAATTTTTTGTCGCCTTCACGGAATCCCGTCCGGGAAAATCGCGGACAAGTTGCGCCTCGTCGGTTTAGGGAAGGAGGCAGACAAGCGCACGGGCGATTTGAGCGGCGGGCAGCAGCGCCGCCTCGGAATCGCGCTTGAGCTTTTGCGGGAGCCGCAATTGCTGGTGTTGGACGAGCCGACAGCCGGTCTCGATCCCAAGACGGAAACGGAAGTCATGACGTATCTTCGCCGCATTGCTTCGCAGGGGAAAACGGTGATTTGCTCCACTCACATTTTGGGCAACCTAAACCTTTTCGACAAAGTGTTGCTCTTGGCGGACGGGCGCACGGTTTTCTTCGGCGCTCCGGGAAAGCTGAACTCAGAATTCGGCGTGAAAAGCACCTATGAGCTCTACGGGAAGCTTTCCGAGCCGGAGGCCGTCAAACGCTTCGCGGAAAGAGCAGCGAAAAAGACCGTTCCCGCGTGCGGGAACGTGTCTGCAACGCCGCTTTCGTCCGCCTCGCGACACGGAGCATTTCGCGGATTCGGCGGCTACTTGCAACGAATGCTCTGCGAATTTCTCTCTTTTCGAAACGCGAAAAATCGCGTAGGCGGATTTTTTCAGTCGGCATTGTTTATCCAGCTGATAGTTCAGCCGCTACTCGTTGCACTGGCGATAAAACTTTCCTGCGCTTATGAAATGACGAGCTACGAAGGCGTTAAGAAAACACTTTTTTTCTGTGCCGTTTCCGTGTTTTGGCTCGGCATCAACAACACCGTGCGCGAGCTGGTGCGGGAACGCGTGCCGTGGCGTTGCCTCGAGCGCATGGAACAAATTGCGTCCGGTGGCTATCTGCTCGCGAAAATCGTGTGGAGTTTCTTCGCCTGTTGCGTGCAGATTACGCTTTTCGCTGCGATTATCTATGCGTTGCCGGCAGTTGATGTGGCGAATTCGGGAGTCCACGAAATCCGTTTTTCGACCGGGATTTTCATTGTGCTGTTGTTGACGGCGTTTACGGGAACACTCCTCGGGTTGGCGATTTCCGCATTTTTCAAACGGGAAAATGCCGCCGTGAGCCTGTTGCCGATAGTGCTCATTCCCGTGCTGTTTTTCTCCCAGCCGATTGTGGACAAGGAAAAAGGCAACCGAATTGCCGCTGCGCTCGTCGAGGCCATGCCGTGCTACGAGCCGCAAATGCTCATGCACAAACTTGATGAACGTGCAAGCAGCGGAGACGCCGAAACGGAAGAACCGCTTAATGCTGACGTGAGGAAAATGGCGGGGAAAACCGGGCTATACATGCTCTTCGCGCTCGGCTTGATGATTTATTTCCAAAACAAACGGGAACGTGATTGGAAGGGACGATAATCACGCTACAACACTGAATTTTTAACCAGAATCAATATCATGAACATAGAACAAATCAACGTAATCGAAGGTCTTTCCGCTTCCACGCAAAAGGCGGAAATCGAAGGTAAACTCTATGCCGTGAAAATTTTCAACGCTTGCGATGCGGAGGCCGCCGACACGCTCGCAAAAAAATTGCGGGAACGCGTGGGCGGAGATTTTGAAGTTTTCACGCAAAACCAAACCGTTTGTGCGGCGCGCCCGTTTATCACGGGAACGCCGTTCAGCATCGGCGAAAACCTTGCGCCGGTTGAAGCGCTCGAAATAATCTGCGAAATCGCGGCGTGTGTCGACGGTCGCGTTCACGGCGATTTGAAGCCCGAAAACATCATTCGCGACGAAAACGGGGTGCTTGTTGCAACGGATTTCGGCGCGCGCACATTTTACAGGGTCGTCGATGAAAATTTCGGTTCCGGTCTCGAATATTTGGCTCCGGAACAAATCAGCGGCGAACCGGACACGGGTTCCGATATCTACGCGCTCGGGATTCTGCTCGGGAAAATGCTCTGCGGAAAGACGCCCTTCGACGGAAAATCCGAAGACTCTCTCATCAATGAAAAGCAACGCGGTTCAACGGATTGGGGGCGTCTCGATGCCGACATCCCCGAAGTCGTGCGCGCAGTCGTCGAAAAAGCAAGCGCAACCGACTGCAATGCTCGCTATCTGACAATCTCCGAATTTATTGAGGCGTGCAAAGAAGCAAATTCCGCTCTCGGGAACGCCCCCGCCGCGATTCAGCCTTGCGACGACGAGAACGTCGCCGAAGGCGAAGACCGGCACGATCCGATCCCGCCGTCCGATAAGCGATTCTGCTTCGTCGGGCATACGGGTGCCGGGAAAACCGTAATTGCCGCCGGTATTTATTCCACGTTCAGCCGAGAAAAAGGGCTTTCCGTCGAAGCCGCGGACGAACCGACCGCGCAATTGGCGAACAACTTCAAGACCATCATCGAAACGGGCTCTTGGCCGCCGGCGACAATCGGTGCTCCGCAAAAACTTCACTTTCGCATCGCACACGGACGCGACTCCGCCGAGCTGCATTTCGACGAATACATGGGAGAGCGAGTCAAAAATCCCGAAACCTTCGTGCGCGATATTCTGCACGAGCCGGACGGCGTGCTTCTGCTGATGAATCCGGGTAGCGTTCAGTTCCAAATGAAAAAAGATGGTACCGATACGCCGCAGGAGCTGGCGTTGCGCCGAAATGAGTCGCAGAGCAATCTGAAATCTATCATTGATTATCTTTTCAAACTTCCGAAGCGCCCGTCCATTGCATTGGTAATCACGGCTTCCGACCGCCTAAAAACCGACTTGCGCGATTTTGCGCCGGAGTTTTCCCGCTATGTCGAGGAAATCGAGGTCGCACTGGATGCCCGCGATAAAAAATGGTGGAGACGCTTCGACATTTCCGTTTGCGGAGAGCTCGAGGATCAAACAAAGCCGCATCTGAATCCGCAAGGCATTGCGGAGCCGTTCTTGTGGCTCCTTAATCGCCACAACTTGCGGGAACGCAATTCGTTTCTTGCGAAATGCGCTAAAATCACGGCGGGAACGCTTTGCGCCGCCGCGCTGGTCTCCGCCGCATGGTGGTGCGTAGACACCTACCGTGCAAACGCGCCCGAGCGGGAATTGAGATTCTGCCTTGCCGCCGCGTTGGGGAAAAACAAGACGGAAGACCTGAATGCGCTGAAAGAACAACTCGTCGCCGTTCGTCGGAAATTCTGCGAGGCGGGCAACCACATTGCCGAAAATCGCGGAGAGCGCATTGCGTCTTGCTCCGAAGAATGCACGCCGTTTTTCCTGTTCCCGGGACGCCGCAGAGTGTTCTCCGAAAACATCCGAGAGGTGGAAGTCGCCATTGATGACGCGCAGGCAAATTATATCGAACAACTTCTCAAGGATGCGCTGGAAGACGCGACCGAGTCCAAATGCCGCGCCGTACGCGATGCGGCCGCCTCGTGGTCGCCGTTGCAACCGGATATTGAGCCGCGACGCTCCGAGCTCACCGATCGCATTAAAAATGAAATCCCGCCCGCGCGGTTCGATTACGATGTAAAAGCCCTTCTTAAAAAGATCAACTTCGTCGATGCGAAAGATCTCACGAAAACAACGGGCGTTCTGGCGGAGTGGAAAGCGTTTGACGGAGCGGAGTATCTCGGTGTCGATGCAGAGCACGTTTCAGAGCAAAAAACCATTCTGAAAGACGCCGTGAAAAAGAAAACTTTCGCCGGATTGGACTTGCGTCTCGATGAGCTTCGGAAAGCTCGGATGAAATCCGATGCTCCGCTCTCGGACGGCTATACGAAAGCGGTTAAAGAGTGGCTGACAAAAACGAAAGAGCACCTTCCCGACGAGCTTGTGCTGGAGCAAGGCAAAAGAGAGGGAGACTCTATTGTTCGTCTGAAGAGCGATTGGAAAAAATACTGTGAGGACGTTACGAATAAATTTATCTCAGAAATGAACGGCCGTGATGTCTTTGATATGCTGAATGAGCTGAAAACTTGGTATCTCGAACACTCGGGAAATCCGTATGTCGAAAACGCCGGGGCTTTTGTTTTGGGAAAAGTCAAAGGAGAGTTATCCGAAATGTTCGGAAAATGGGAAAATACCAAAGAAGAATACCAGCGGTTAAAAGAGCTGTGTAACGCAGTTCGAGCATCGCCGAGCGAGACAATTAATAAATCGAAGTTCTGCAATTTCGCGAAAGCCTACATTGCGTGGCTGGAGAATTATTCGCGCCGCATTACGGTGGTGGACGGAAAAATTAAAGAGCAAGGGGTAAACAAATGGAACAATTACTACTACATAGTCTCTATGAAGGCGTGGGTAGACTCCACGGTTTCTTCTTGGGACGAGAAATCGCCTATGTTGGAATCCGGATGGTATAAGTATCCCCAAACCCAGAAAACATTCACGCTGAAAAAACCGTGGGACGAATGTGTTTTGATTTTGGAGCGTATGGATGACGCAACAATTATAAATACAGTGCAAGAACCGCTTTTCTATAGGTGGTCTGACCTGGGGAGGTATCCCAAGGGAAAACACGAAGTCAAGTGGGACGACTTCATTCTGAACGTGGAAGTTTACGGGAAAACACTCCATGACATCATCAACGAAACACTGCTGCTATCGAAATAATATATTATGAAACTGGATCAAATATTTTACGGGAACGCCGGCTCCGGCTACAAAGTGCTCGGAGCATCGGATGCCTCGTTGGCGGACAAGGCGGCGGAAATCTGCCGTGCCGTCGGCACACCGGACGGCATCGCGGAGCTCGCGCCCTTCCTAATCAGCGTTCCCGTCGGGAACAAGCTGTTCGTGGCGTGTTGCCGTCCCGGGCGCGCAGATGCGCTCGGCAGAAAAACGCTGTTTTTTCACGTCATTGTCGCCGATTGCTCAGAAGCTTCGCGGGTGGGCGTCAATGCGTTTTCGCTTTGGGAGGCGGGGCGCTTCGCCGAAAACTTTCCGATCGGCGGTGCCGTCGCGTTCGAGCTTGAGCGCTTGGGCGATACTCCGGCAGACGCGCCGACATGGGACGGCGTTCCCGTGCGCCTGCCGCGGTCTCGCCCGGCGAACGACGAAATTCGAAAAATGCTCGGCTCTCGCGTGAACGCTTGCGCGTGGGCAACGTTTTCATTCCGCAATCTCGAGGCTCCGTTTGCGCTTTACGCAGTCTCAAAACACATCGCGGAGCCGACATCTCGGGCATCGCCGCAAAAATCTTCGCCGCGCGTTGATGCCTGCGGGAACGGGCGCGCTACGGAAGCGAAAAAGTTTTCGGCGGGAACGCGGATTTTGGCGGTGTCGCTATGCGTGTCGCTGGCGTTGAACGCATGGAGCTTTTTCTCCGAGAAAAGTGCACCGTCGTTCCCGCCCGCGATGCCGAAGGAAGAAAAAATCGATTGGAACAAGCGCATTCAGGAAGCCGAAGAAAAGGGTAGGGCCGCCGGATACGAACAGGCGTTCGCGGAGTTGGAGGAGGCTTTCCCGAAAGATAAACGCTATCTCGACGAAAACAAAGTTCGCGTCATGCTAGAAAAAGGTAAGACAGAGTCTGATTTAGAGAAGACGTACGCGTACGTCGACTTTGTCGAACGCGAGATTTTTAATCGGAAATCGAACTCCGAGAAAGGAGCCGGACAATGAAAATGCGACTTTGTGGGATTTTTGCGATAGTGATGCTTTCCGGCGCATGTATTGCGGGAACGCAGGTTGACGAAGACTCCGAACCCGCAGATTCGCAATCGGAATCGCCCGCGAGCGCCCCGAAAGAGTCTGATTCCCTCCGGCAAGAGATTGATCGCCTACGTTCGGAAAATCAAAATCTACGAAGAGAGCTTCAAGATGCTCAATTCAGATCCAGTCGTTCCGAGCAGGAACGGTCTGAGGCGCAAGATCTCATTCGGAACCTTGCTGTTTCGCTGGGCATTCGAGCGGAGAAAAAGGATATTTCGGAGCTTTGCGATGATATCCGCATTCGGTTGGCGCATGAGTGGACTCGCACTCGGAAGATTGAAGAACTGAACGAAGACGAATGGGAGGTAATACATATTTGCTTTGGAGGTTGGGATGAAATTGTCGAAAAAATTCAAAATTATGAAAATTTCGTAAAAGAATATCAGAAAAAAAAGATCATCATCTTGGAGAAATAAAAATTATGAAAAAAACTGTAATTGTGGCGTTGATTTCAATGGCTCTCGGTGCGTTTCTGTTTGCGTCCTGCTGTCAGCAGAAAAACACCATTGGCGGGCAGCCGCCTCGGACAAAAGAAGATTTCAGCAACGAAGAAAATCGGCTTCGGGAGCTTGCCGTTTCGCTGGGGGCATCCCAACGCGTCGTGGAGAGAATGGGGCTTTCGGAATTGGTTTCGGAAGTGCGTTCCCGCATTATGAACGCTGACAGTCCTCGCGTTCCCGGGGATACGGCGATTGGGGCGGATGTTCTGGAAATTTTTACTATCGCTCTTGGAGGGTACGAAGATGAATTAACCAAAATCAAAAAGAACGATACGTTCATCAAGTCGCTTCGAGGGAAGCGCATTTTGGTGCTGCCGATTCCCGAGGATTCTTCGCGCCGCTGAGCCGCCATGGACGAAAATTCGAAAAACCGCATCGGCGGGCGCGAGTTGCTTTCGCTGGCAACGTTTTGGTCTGCCGTTGTCTTTTACATCGGCGGGCTGATCGCGCCGCTTGCGACCGTCTCGAAATATTTCACGCTGAAAATGGCGTATGAGACGGCGATTGAAGCCGGGCATAAAGGGCTGGCGACCGATGCAATAGAGTTTTTCATGGCGCTTACGGATGAAAATCCCGTGCTCGTTAACGAATCGAACACTTACTCCGTGGTCTCGGGGATGTGGGCGTTGTTCTGCGCGAACGAGTATTTTCTTGCGGCGGTCATCGTATTGTTTTCGATTGCGTTCCCGTGTGCGAAGTTGGCATCGCTGTTCGTCCTGTGTCATGGCGGAGCGGAGCGTTCCCGCGATTTGCATTTTCGCGCGCACGCATTTCTTGGCAAGTGGTCGATGTTGGATGTTTTCGTGATTGCGTTGTTGGTGGTTTCGCTGAAGCTCGGAGATTTGGTGAATGTGCAGATTCACGCCGGGCTCTATTTTTTCGCGGCTTCGGTTCTTTTGACCATGGTGCTTACGCACATTCTGAAAAAGGCTAAAAGTTAGAGCCGCAAAAAAGTCGAGAAGTTGAGGAGTTGATTCGGCGCGTTGCGCCTGTTGATTCCCGCTCCGCGGGAGGTTTTAACTGATAACGGACAACTTTCCCGTTTTTCCCGTTTTTGCGATGCTCGTCTTTTTACAGTCCGAGTTTTACGCGCCGCCGAGCGGCGAGCGTGTAGACGATGTTTTCTTTGCGCAGACCGACGACGACGAGAATCATTTCTCCGGCGTTCTCGTGCAGGGCGTAGACAACGCGCACGCCGACGCGGAGGAGTTTTATTTTGAGCAATCCGGAAAGGTTCCCGCCGAGCGGCTTCCCATAGCCGCCGCGAGACTGCGGGAGCGGATTCGTCGCCACGCGTTCAATCATTTTCAACGTCCGGACACGGACGGGCGCGCTGAGTGAAGCGATGTCTTCTTTTACGCACTCCGGGAAGTAGATTTTCCACGCGCGGCTCATGCGATTTCGTCGTCCGGTGCGTTATCCAAATCTTTCTTCGAGATGCCGAGCTCGCGCATAAAATCTTCCATCGGCGTGCAATCTTCGACGCGCAGGTTTTTCATGCGTTCCCGCGCGAGCGCGAGATCGGCGGCGTCTTCTTCGGCGTCGATGATTTCGCGGACGACTGCGCTCAGACGTCGGTTCAGCGTGGTGCCGCGCGCTCGCAGGATGCGGCTCGCTTCACGTTTCTCCGCGGAGGAAATTCCGAGTGTGACTGTCGATGCCATAACGCGGAAAAGCTTAAAGCTTAAAGATTCCGGATTAAAGCTTAAAGAAAGGCGCGGCTAAAAAAGCCATTACAAAACTTCTATTACTTCCGGTTAAAAATCTTTGCGTTCTTCGCGCCCTTTGCGGTTTGAAAAATCGTTTCGCATTTTCCGCTTTCCGTTTTTCTTTTTGCGTTCCCGCGGGATGTTCGGGAAAATCGTCGGAATGAAACTGATGGTTTTGGACGGCAACAGCATCGTGAACCGCGCGTTTTACGGCGTGAGGCTTTTGTCCACGCGCGACGGAATCCCGACGAATGCCGTTTACGGATTTCTCACGATTTTGTCCAAACTGCTTGACGAGAGCGCTCCCGATGCGCTTTGCGTGTGCTTTGACGTGCATGCGCCCACGTTTCGCCACGAAAAATATGCGGATTACAAGGCGGGGCGGCGTCCGATGCCGGAGGAATTGCGTCCGCAAATTCCGTTGCTCAAGGACGTGCTTGCCGCGATGAACGTTCCCGCCTACGAGCTTGCCGGTTGGGAAGCGGACGATTTGCTCGGCACGATCGGCGCGCGTTGCACCGCCGCCGGTTGGGACTGCGAAATCGTTACCGGCGACCGCGACAGCTTGCAGCTCGTGACCGAGCGCGTGAGCGTGAAGCTCGTCGTTTCCCGCATGGGAAAAACCGAAACGAAAACGTTCACGCCGGAAACTTTTTACGATGCCTACGGGTTCCCGCCCGCGCAGATAGTCGATCTCAAAGCGCTGATGGGCGATGCGTCCGACAACATCAAGGGCGTTCCCGGCATCGGCGAAAAAACGGCGGGCGAGCTGATTCGGCGCTACGGCACGATTGCGAAACTTTACGCGAATCTCGACGCGCTCGAAGTTTCGCCGTCCGTGAGAAAAAAACTCGAAGCGGGGCGCGCGAGCGCGTTTGAATCGCATGATTTGGCGACGATTCGCACGGACGCGCCGATTGATTTTTCTCCGGAAAAAAATCTGCGTCGCGAGCCCGACGTTCCCGCGCTTTATCGGCTGTTTCGGAAGTTGGAATTTTCCAAACTCATCGCGAAATGGAAGCTCGCGCCGCCCGAAGAACCTGCCGTTGCCGCCGAAAACGCGGATTTGCCGTTGTTTGCGGGAACGGCGATGCCCGCAACGGCGAATGCCGCGCACGCGCCTGCCGTTCCCGAAGAGGGCGTTCCCGCGTTGCCGGAGCTGCTTGCGTTTTGCGCGGACGCGGAGTGCGTGTGCGTTTTTGCCGACGTGAAAGCGTTCCCGCGTTTTTCCGAATTCGCGCTCGTCGCGGGAACGCGCGCCGTGCGTCTGCGCGCGGCGGATTTTTCCGAAAACGAATATCGGAATTTTCTCGAAAAATTTTTCGCCGCCGATGTTAAAAAAGTCGGGCACGACGTGAAATCCCTGATGCGCGCTTGCCTCGACGCGGGATTGCCCTGCGCGGGTTTCGTGTTCGACACGGCGCTCGCCGCGTATTTGCTCGAACCGACGCGCGCGGTTCCGCCGCCGGAAGGAGACGACGATGTTGCCCGCGCGCGCGCCGTGAAAACGCTCCGCGATGCGCAAATTCCCGCGCTCGAACGCGACGGGCTCGCGAAACTTTATCGCGAAATCGAGTTCCCGCTTTGCGCCGTGCTCGCGGAAATGGAACATACGGGCATCGCCGTCGATCTCGCTCGGCTTCGCGCGTTTTCCGCCGAAACGGAAGCGCGCGGGAACGCCGCGCAGGCGGAAGTTTTCGCGCTCGCGGGAACGGAGTTTAATCTCAATTCCCCGAAACAGCTCGGCGAAACGCTTTTCGAAAAGCTCGGTTTGCCGTCCAAAAAAAAGACGAAGACCGGCTATTCCACCAACGCGGACGTGCTCAAAGAGTTGGAGCCGTTGCACCCGATCATCGGAAAAATCGGCGAGTATCGCCTTTTTTCAAAACTCAAAACCATCGCCGACGGGCTTATCGCGGCGGTCGGCGCGGACGGTCGCGTGCGCACGACGTTTAACATGACGAGCACGGCGACGGGGCGCCTCAGCTCCTCCGAGCCCAATCTGCAAAACATTCCTACGCGCGGAGAGCTCGGGAACGAATTGCGCGGAATGTTTGTCGCCGAGCGCGGGAACGTGCTCGTCGATGCGGATTATTCGCAAATCGAACTGCGCGTGCTCGCGCACGTTTCCGGAGACGAGACGATGCGCGAAGCTTTTCGCAAGGGCGAAGACATTCACACCGTGACCGCGTGCCGGATTTTCCGCGCCGAGCCCGAGCAGATTACGCCGCAGATGCGTCGCTACGCCAAAGCGGTGAATTTCGGAATCGTTTACGGGATCGGCGAATTTTCCCTCGCGCAGGATCTCGGCATTTCGCGCCGCGAGGCGAAAAATTATATCGAAAATTATTTGGAAAAATATTCCGGCGTCCGCGAATACATGAAAAACGTCGTCGAAAAGGCGAGGGCGAACGGCTACGTTTCGACCTTGCTCGGACGCCGCCGCGCGATGCCGGAGCTCGCGTCTTCCAATCACAACGTGCGCGCTTTCGGCGAACGCGTTGCGCTCAACGCGCCGATTCAGGGCACGGCGGCGGATATCATCAAAATCGCGATGTTGCGCGTGCACGCGCGGCTCAAACGGGACGTTCCCGCCGCGAAACTCGTGTTGCAGATCCACGACGAATTGCTCGTCGAAACGCCCGAGGCGGACGCGGGAACGGTCAGCCGCATTCTTTCCGAAGAAATGTCCGCCGCGTTCCCGCTCTCCGTGCCGCTTGTCGCCGAAGCGGCGAGCGGGCACAGCTGGGCGGATGCGAAATGAAATGCGGCGGCAAAATTCAATTTTACTTTTTTCTTGTCGGCGGATAACATTTTCCGCGAAAACCTCTTTTCCACATAAGCAAAATGAAAACCGTATTCGTTTCCCGTGAGAAGCGCGAAGAAGAAACGCGCGTAGCTCTCATTCCGCAGGACGTCTCGAACCTGACGCGCCTCGGCTTTGAAATCGTCGTCGAGAAAGGGCTCGGCGAAAAATCCGGCTTCACCGACGAAGCCTACGTCAAGGCGGGCGCAAAGCTTGCCGACGATCCCGCGAAGGCGCTTTCCGAAGCGGACATCGTCGTGCGCGTGCTCAAACCCGAAAACGCAAAGGGCATGAAACCCGGCGCTTTGCATTTGAGCTTCCTCGATCCGTTCAACGAAAAGGCGCTTCTCAACGAGTTCGCGGCGGCGAATCTCAACGCCGTTTCGCTCGAAATGATTCCGCGCACGACGCTCGCGCAGAAAATGGACGTGCAAAGCTCGCAGACCTCGCTCGCGGGCTACTACGCCGTCATTCTCGCGGCGACGAAGCTTCCGAAAATTTTCCCGATGATGATGACGCCCGCGGGAACGATTTCCCCGGCGCGCGTGTTCATCATCGGCGTCGGCGTTGCCGGGCTTCAGGCAATCGCGACGGCAAAACGCCTCGGCGCGCGCGTTGAAGCGTTTGACACGCGACCCGTCGTCGAAGAGCAGGTGCGTTCCCTCGGCGCGAAATTCGTCAAAATCGATCTCGGCGAAATGGGGCAAACGGCGCAGGGCTACGCAAAAGAACTTACGCCGGAGCAGCTCGAACTTCAGAAAAAAGGTCAGGCGAAAGTCTGCGCGCAGAGCGACGTCGTCATTACGACGGCGAAAGTTTTCGGCCGCAAGGCTCCGCGTTTGCTCACGAAAGATATGATTGCGGGCATGAAGCCGGGCAGCGTCATCGTCGATATGGCGGTTTCCACCGGCGGGAACGTCGAAGGCTCCGATCCGACGAAGGACGTCGTCACGGAAAACGGCGTGCTCATCATCGGCGGCGACAATCTTGAACGCCGCGTTCCCGCGGACGCCTCGAAGATGTTCTCCGGCAACATTTCCGCGTTCCTCCAACATTTCTGGGACGCCGAAAACAAGACGCTGAAAATCGATCTCGAAGAACCGATTATGAAAGGCTGTCTGCTCACGCACGGCGGCGCAATCGTTCACGAACGTTTCAAAACCGCATAAACTTAAAACTTAAGAAACCGCAAATTTCCGCAAATCTGCGCAAATTTCTTCCTGTGGAAATCTATCTGAAAGACGAATGCTACAAAACGATCGGCGCCTGCATGGCGTTGCATCGGGAGCTCGGTAGCGGCTACAGCGAAGCCGTTTATCAGTTCGCTTTGGAAATCGTTTTTCGGGAACAGGGCATTCCGTTTGAACGGGAGGTTTTGCTTCCGATTTATTTTCACGGACAAAAACTTGAAAAAGTTTACAAGGCGGATTTTGTTGTTTTCGGAGAAGTTATCTTGGAACTGAAAGCTGTTGCGGCATTGCTTCCGGAACACAGAGCACAAGTCATCAACTATCTGAAAATTACCGGAAAAAAAGTTGGACTCTTGGTCAATTTCGGAGAAAAGTCGTTGAAGTTTGAGCGGCTTATTCTCGAAAAAGAACAGAAGTCGGTCGTTGAAAATTCGCGTTGATTCGCGGAAATTCGCGGTTCAAAAAAAAGAAAAAAATTTAATCTTCAAATACTGAAATACCATGGAAATGATAATGTTGTTTTTCGTTTTCGTGATGGCTGCATTCCTCGGATTTGAGCTCATCGCGAAAGTTCCGTCGCAGCTGCACACGCCGCTGATGTCGGGAACGAATGCCATCTCCGGCATCACGATTGTCGGCGCGCTCGCCGTTTGCGCAATTCAGGCGACGGGAACGCTCGGGATGATCCTCGCGTTCCTCGCGATCGTTTTCGCCACGATCAACGTGGTCGGCGGCTATCTCGTCACCGACCGCATGCTCGGCATGTTCAAGAAGAAAGGAAAATAATCCGATGAGTACGGTATTTTTGGCAACGGCACCCGTCATTCCCGCGACGGTGATCAATCTCGCCTACATCGTGGCGTGCGTGCTGTTTATTTTCGGCATCAAACGCCTCGGAAAGACCGAGACGGCGCGCAGCGGGAACGCGATTTCCGCGCTCGGGATGCTCATCGCCGTCGTCGCAATTTTCCTCGATGCGGACGTGATGAAATCTTGGACGACCGACTGGTACATGAACGGTTATCTGTGGTGCTTCGGCGGGATCGCGCTCGGTTCCGTCATCGGCGCGGTTTGGGCGAAAAAAGTCAAGATGACGGGAATGCCCGAGCTCGTCGCGCTCTTCAACGGCTTCGGCGGTTTCGCTTCGCTCCTCGTCGCGTGGTCGGAATTCGTCAAGCTCGGTCCGGACGGGGAGCCCGTTTCGCATCTGCTTACGGCGGACAATGCGGTCAGCGAAGTTTCGCTTTATCTGACGATTCTCATCGGCGCGATCACGTTCACGGGATCGGTGCTTGCTTGGGGTAAGCTTTCGGAAAAAATTTCCGGACGCCCGTTCCTTTTTGCGGGACAGCAGGTCGTCAACGCGCTGATCGTGCTCGTCGCGCTCGCGGCGATGGTCGTCTATCTGTTCCCGGGACTCGTTCCCGCGGGAGATCCGACGACGGTTCAGACGATTGCGCTTTACACGGGCATCGTCGTTTCGCTGATTATGGGCATCACGATTGTTCTTCCTATCGGCGGCGGCGACATGCCGGTCGTCATTTCGCTTTTGAACAGCTTGTCCGGCTTGGCGGCGGCGATGGCGGGCTTTGTCATCAACAATAACGTGCTCGTGGTCGCGGGCTGCTTGGTCGGTGCGTCGGGCGTCATTCTTACGATCATCATGTGCAAGGCGATGAACCGCTCGGTCGGGAACCTGCTGTTCAGCGGCTTCGGCGCGGCGGACTCCGGCTCGTCCAAAAAGGCGGGAACGGGCGCGGAACCGAAAGCCGTTTCCGTGGAAGACGCCTACCTCGTGCTCGAAGCGGCGCGTTCGGTCGTGTTCATTCCCGGCTACGGCATGGCAGTCGCACAGGCGCAGCACGTTGTGAAAGAACTCGCGTCAAAACTCGAAGACAACGGCGCGGAAGTTTCTTTCGCGATTCACCCGGTCGCCGGTCGTATGCCCGGGCACATGAACGTGCTCCTTGCCGAGGCGGACGTTCCCTACGAACAACTCAAAACGATGGACGAAATCAACCCGATGATGCCGATGCAGGACGTCGCAATCGTCATCGGCGCGAACGACGTCGTGAACCCGGCGGCTTCCTCCGACAAATCTTCGCCGATTTACGGAATGCCGATCATCAAGGCAAACGAGGCGCGCACGGTCTTCGTGCTCAAACGCGGCAAGGGCAAAGGTTTCTCCGGAATCGAGAACGAGCTCTTCACGCTCCCGAACACGCGCATGATTTACGGCGACGCGAAAGCGACCATCTCCGCGCTCGTTTCCGAGTTCGGCAAGGAATAAAAATCCCTCGCGAAACTCATTCGCGTTTCAAAAAAAAGCGTTCCCGCACTCCCGCGGGAACGCTTTTTTTACTATTTTCTCCGTCGTTCCCGCGCGGGAACGCGTTAGGGTTTTTGCGGAGTGGGTTCGAAGCGGAGGGCGTCGAGGCGGCGCAGACCGTCGAACATGAGCTCGGCGGCGCGTTGGTTGCGTTCCCGCTGAGAGGTTTTTGCGTCCACGGTGCCTTTTTTTGCGCCGGGAACAATCCCGCCGAGCACGACGGCGATGACGCGCCGATTTCCGCGCGAGGCGGTCGTGACGATGGACGCGCCGGCGTTTGTCCAGCCGGTTTTGAGTCCGTCGCATCCGGGGAAAGTGCGGAGCAACGTGTTGTGGTTGCCCATGGGCAAGGGCTTGACGCCGAGGCGATTTTCGCGAAAAACTTTTCCGGTGCGGGCGGAGTAGCGGAAGACGAGCGGATGCCGAGCGATCAACGCGCGGGAAAGCGTTGCGAGATCCGCCGCGCAGGTCATGTCCGGGAGTTTCCCGGCGGCGCGTTCCTTTTTCGACATCGGGAGCCCGTGCGGAGTGGAAAAAGCGGTTTGCGTGAGCGCGAGTTCGTGCGCTTTGGCGTTCATCGCCTCGACGAATTTTTCGACGGAGCCGGAAACTTTTTCGGCGAGCGCGACGGCGGCGTCGTTCGCCGATTGAAGCATCAGCGCGTAGAGCAGCTCGTCCACGGTGTGGATTTCGCCCTCGGCGAGATTGACCTGCGTGCCGCCCATATCCTGCGCTCGGCGGCTGGCGATAACCGGATCGTCGAGCCGGAGTTTCCCGGCGTCCACGGCGTCGAGCACGAGAAAAATCGTCATGAGTTTCGTGACGCTTGCGGGCGGGTGCCGCACGTATTCGTTGTGCGCGGAGAGGACTTCGCCGGAGTCGGCGTCGATGCAAATTTGTCCGGCACAGGAAAAGGATTTCATTGCGGGGCGCGGCGCTTTGACGGGCGCGGCGGCGGGAACGGGAACGTTTTCTTCGGCGGGCGGTTCCGGTTCGGGAAGCGGCGGGAGCGCGTCGAGTTGCGGGAGCGTCGGCGTTCCCGCGGGAGCGGGCGATTTTTCTCCGGGAACGGAGGTCGCGGGAAGTTTTTGCGGGAACGCATTTTCGTGAGCGTGCGGCGCGAT
The DNA here is from genome assembly GCA_963620895.1 of Bacteroidaceae bacterium. Classification (GTDB taxonomy): domain Bacteria; phylum Verrucomicrobiota; class Verrucomicrobiia; order Opitutales; family UBA953; genus Spyradosoma. The sequence continues at coordinate 17,823 of CAVFCB010000005.1, forward strand.
GCCGTTGAACGCGAACACGACGGCGACGGTGATCACGGCACCGGAAATGAGCGCGGCGGCGAGCTCGCGAGGCGTAAGTTTCATCTCGAAAAAAACGCGTTCAGAACCACGATTGCAGGGCGGTGTCGTCCGTGTTCAGCACTTGGTCGCGCTTGTTCGCGTCGAGTTTCTGCGTGACGTCGGTGACGAGTGCGTCGCGCTTGACGACGAAGAGCATTCGGTCGCTCCCGAGGAAGTTTTGCACCTGTTCGAGCACGGCGCGCGGCGGGCGGCGGGTTTCGAGCAGCGGCGGCAGGTAGCGCAGGAGAATGGCGACGTTCTCGTGGCGAAGGGCGTAGCTGACGAGCTCGAGCAGCACGGTTTGGTTCCCGTTTTCGAGCAAAAATGCGTTTTCGTACACGTTGCGCGCTTCTTCTTCGAAACCGAATTCGTCGAGTCGCCGCGCGAGCACGATGAGTCGCGCGGTGGGAACGGTTTGATTTTTGAGCACGCGTTCGAGATTGATTTTTCCGAGATTCGTCTGCCCGCACGAGTAGTAGGCGATTGCGCGGAGGCAATCGATGACGCCCTGATAATTTTTTACCCACGCGTAATTCCCGTCGTTGAGCTCGTCGAGAATTTTGATCGCTTCATCGGCGTTCCCGCCGAGAATGAGGGCTTCGAGGCGAAGCAGTTCGAATTTCGGCAAATCGATGAGCGCCTTTTTGTGAGCGATGTCGTAGATTTTGCGGACGAGGTCGTAGTTCTTCGTATCCGTTGCATATTGCGCGAGAACGAGGAGCGCGGAGGAATCGTCGGCGTAGCGTTCGAAAAAGTTTTCTTCGAGACTTTCGCGGTAGGCGCGGTTTTCTTCGCCGGGGAAAAGCGTGAGAATTTTCACGCGAATCGCGGGATCGTTTTTGAGCAGGGCGAGGCGGGAAAGAACGTCGCGCGCCTCGGGAAGATTTCCGTTGTCTTTCAGATAAAGGGAATAAAGCAGCGAAATCTGTTCGTTCCCGGGCGCGATGCGCAACGCTTCCCGCAGCATTGAGAGCGCCTTGTCGCGATCGCCCTGTTCCCACGCGAGCTGGGCGTAGAGCACGTGCCCGGAAAGCGACGAGCCCATTTCGTTTTTCTTCAAAATTTCGGTGGCTTTTTCGAAGCGACCGCGCAGGAGATTCGCCTGCGCCGCGCCGATGGTGAGAATGAGGTGATTGTCGCGAAGCGCGTTCGGTTCGGGAAGGACTTTTTCCGCGGTCGGGAAGAGCGGAAGAAGCGTTTCCGCGGCATCGGAGAGCACGTCGTCCTGCGCGAGTTCAAGGCTTTGGCGAACGAAAAACTGAACGTAATTCGTGTGATTGAGCGCGTAGGGCAATCCGTCGCAGAGAAAGCCGAAAGCTTCGCGCGTTCGTTTTTGGAAAAACAGCAGGGAAGAAAAATCGATGCGCCCGTCGGGATTGTTGGGCGAATACATGAGCCCGGCGCGAATTGACTGAAAATAAGCGTTGGCATCGTGATCTTCGGCAAACGCGGTTTTCGCATCGGCGATGATTTTGTCGCCGAGGCGTTTGCGCACCGTCATACGCGTTTCCCGCGAAATCGGGAAAAGGAGCGACTCGCTCACCGTCGATTCCTGTTTCATGAGGTAATGGCAGAGCAGTCCGAGCAGAAGATACCCGATCACGGCGAGCACGGCGAGCACGACGGCGATGCGCCGCCAATTGAAGTGCAGACGCCATTGCCCGCTGCGACTGCGGGCGTAGGTCGCGAAGCCGAAATATTCGCGGTTGGAAAATTCCATGCGGTAGGCGTTTTCCCCTTTGTCTGATTGTTCGGAAGCCATCGTGTAAAAATTTTGTTCGACGTTATCGTTTCCGCACGTTCGGAGCAACGAAAATGACTTGTGCCGCGGGAACGAAAAAACGAATCCGCGCCGCAAAAAAATCTTTCTTTTTTCGGAAAAAATTGAGAGCGTTTTCGGCATGAGCGAAACAACGCGTGCAACTTTCGGAACGAAACTCGGCATTCTTGCCGCGACGGCGGGATCGGCGGTCGGCTTGGGCAACATTTGGCGCTTTCCGAGTCAAACGGCGCAGGACGGCGGCGCGTTTTTCGTTTTCGTGTATTTGGCGTGCGTCGCGTTTTTCGGCGTTCCCGTCGTGCTCGCGGAATTTATGCTCGGTCGCGCCGGCAAGGCGAACACCGCGCGCGTTTATCGCAATCTCGCGCCGGGCGGCTGGTTTCACGTTTTCGGATTTTTCGCGATTGCGGCGGCGCTTCTCATCATGGGTTTTTACATGGTCGTCGCGGGATGGACGCTGGAATATCTGTGGCTTTCGATTAAGGGAACGCTTTCTTCGACAAATGATTTCGGCGCGCTTTTTTCCGCGTTGGCGAACGACGCGGGAACGCAGATTTTCTGGATGGCGGTCTTTGTGCTCGGCACGGGCGGGATCGTCGCTTTCGGCGTGAAAAAAGGCATCGAACTCGCGAGCAAGCTGATGATGCCGTTGCTGCTGTTCGTGCTGATCGTGCTTTGCGTTCGCGCGCTGACGCTTCCCGGCGCGGGCGCGGGGCTCGCGTATCTTTTCGCGCCGAATTTCGCTTCGGTGAAAGACGCCGGCGTGCGCGTGCTCACGGACGCGCTCGGGCAGTGCTTCTTTTCGCTTTCCGTCGGCATGGGCGTGCTGATGACTTACGCATCGTATTTCGGACGCGACGTGCGCCTTGCGAGAACGGCGGGAACGATGGCGGCGCTCGATACGACGGTCGCGTTGCTCGCGGGCGTCATCATTTTCCCGGCGGCGTTCGCGCTCGCGGCGCATCCGGAATCGATGACCGAGACGTTGAAGGCGGGCGGTCCGGGACTCGTGTTCATCACGATCCCGCAATTGTTGCAGTCGCTTCCCGCCGCGGCGATGTGGTCGGCGTTTTTCTTCCTGTTGCTTGTGTTGGCTTCGCTGACATCGACGATTTCGCTCTTTGAAGTCATCACGGCGTTCGTGCACGAGGAAGTGCGCGTGGCGTTCCCGAAGAAAATTTTCCCGCCGAAGCGCGAGTCTGATTCGGCGCTTGCGAAAACTTGCGGGAACGCGGAGCATCGCCGTGAATATCGCGTTTCGCGACCGGTCGCGACGATCGCCATTTCCGCGCTCGTCATCGTGCTCGGCGTGTTCTGCGCGTGTTCGCTCTCGGAAGATTCCGCACTGCGGATTTTCGGAATGACGTTCTTCGATTTTCTGGATTTTCTCACGGCAAAACTGATGATGCCGATCGGCGGCATTTTCATTTCGCTGTTCGCGGGATGGCGCTTGGATAAAAAAATCCTCGAAGCGGAATACACGAACGAGGGAACGCTGTCGCTGCGGTTTTTCAAGGCGTATCGCTTCCTTTTGCGCTGGGTCGCGCCTCTCGGCATCGCGACCGTGCTCATCAGCGGGCTGATTTGAGCCTCGGCGTTCCCGCGATTTTCGTTTGGCGCGAAACGTGCAGAGAAAATGGGCGACGGCGGCGTTCCCGTCTCGTTTTTTGCCTTGCGAACGCGGGCAAGAGATTTAGATTTTCCCTTTTCATATATTCACAAAATCATCCATGGGCATTTCCTCCATTTTCAAGATTTTTGCGGGGCGGCATCATCGCCAATTCGTCCGCAAATGCAAACCGATCGTTCGCAAAATCAACGCGTTGGAGGCGGAATTTCAAAAGCTTTCCGACGACGAGCTGAAAGCGAAGACGCCCGAGCTGATGGCGCGTTTCAAAAAGGGCGAAACGCTCGACCAGTTGCTCCCGGAAGCGTTCGCCGTCGTCAAAAACGCCGCGCGCCGGCTTTGCGGCACGAAAGCGATCGTTTGCGATCACGAATTGGTGTGGGACATGGTGCACTTCGACGTGCAGCTCATCGGCGGGATCGCGCTTCATCGCAATAAAATCGCGGAAATGGCGACAGGCGAGGGCAAGACGCTCGTCGCGACGCTCCCGCTTTACCTGAACGCGCTCACGGGACGCAACTGCCAGCTCGTTACCGTGAACGATTACCTTGCGCGGCGCGACTCCGAGTGGATGGGGCACCTTTTCAAATATTTGGGGCTGACCGTCGGTTGCATCCAAAATTCCATGCCGCCGCACGAACGGCGCGAGGCTTACGGTTGCAACATCACCTACGGGACGGCTTCCGAATTCGGTTTCGATTATCTGCGCGACAACGGGATGGCAACGTCCGTCGCCGAGCAGGTGCAGAGCGACCACTACTATTGCATCGTCGATGAAATTGACTCCATTCTCATCGACGAAGCGCGAACGCCGCTCATCATTTCCGGTCCCGTGCAGGATGATCACGCGGAACCTTTTGACGAATTCAAACCCGGCGTGCAGAAACTCGTCGAAAAACAGACGCGACTCTGCAATACGCTCGTGGAATCCGCTCGCAAACTTCTCGAACGCGCCGCGCGCGACAAAGATCCCCGCGCCGAGGAAGCCGGACTCGTCAAACTGCTTCAAGTAAAACTCGGCGCGCCGCGCAACAAGCAGTTTCTCAAAATGATGGAGAACGGCGAATGGCGAAAGAAGCTCGACAACTTCGACGCCGAAATGATGAACGCGTTCAATCGTCAGCGCCGTTTCAACATCAAAGAAGAACTTTTTTACGCCATCGACGAAAAGCGCCGCGAATCCGACCTGACGCAGCGCGGGCGCGATACGCTTCGCCCCGACGATCCCGACGCTTTCGTGCTTCCGGACATCCCGACGGAATTCGTCGCCATCGACGCGCGCGAAGATCTTTCCGCCGAGGAACGCGCCAAGCTCAAACAGGAAGCGGAAGACCGCTTCGTCAAGGCGAGCGGCGACATTCATTGCATTTCCCAGTTGCTTCGCGCCTACGCGCTTTTTGAAAAAGACGTTCACTACGTTCTCAAAGACAACAAGGTGATGATCGTGGACGAAAACACCGGGCGCATCATGCCCGGCCGCCGTTGGAGCGACGGGCTTCATCAGGCGATCGAGGCAAAGGAAGGCGTCGAAATCGAAAAAGAATCCAAAACCTACGCCACCATCACCATTCAGAATTATTTCCGCATGTATGAAAAACTCGCGGGAATGACGGGAACGGCGGAAACGGAAGCCGGAGAATTTTACGACATCTATCGCCTCGGCGTCGTCGCGATCCCGACAAATAAACCGTGCATCCGCATCGACGAAGACGACACGATTTTCAAAACTCGCCGCGAAAAATACGCCGAAGCCGTTCGGGAAATCAAAGCGGCGCACGAACGCGGGCAACCCGTGCTCGTCGGAACGGCAAGCGTCGAAGCTTCCGAAATGCTTTCCCGCAGCCTTAAATACGCGAACGTGCCGCACAACGTGCTCAACGCGAAAAATCACGAAATCGAAGCGCAAATCGTCGCACAGGCAGGACAGCGCGGCGCCGTGACCATCGCGACGAACATGGCGGGGCGCGGGACCGACATCAAGCTCGGCGAAGGCGTGCGCGAGCTCGGCGGGCTTTTCGTGCTCGGCACGGAGCGCCACGAATCCCGCCGCGTCGATCGCCAGTTGCGCGGGCGCTGTTCCCGTCAGGGCGATCCCGGACGCTCGAAGTTCCTCGTTTCGCTCGAGGACGATTTGATGCGCCTCTTTTCCAACGCGGGCGTCATTTCTCGCGTGCTTCAAAAATCCTTTGTCGAAGGGCAACCGCTTCAGCACTCGCTGCTGAACCGTTCGATCGAGACCGCGCAGCGCCGCGTCGAGTCCGTGCATTACACTTACCGCAAAAACACGTTGCAATACGACGATGTTTTCAACAAACAGCGCGAAATCATCTACGGCATCCGCAACGAAGCGCTCAAAACGGACAAACCGCGCGATCTGATTTTCGCGCTCGTCGAGGAAGAACTCGAAGAACGCGTGGACGCCGCTCTTCCCGCGGATGAAAAAGCGGACGTGAATAAAGTTTCGCTCGAAGATTTCGTGCGCTGGCTCAACACCACGTTCCCGCTTCGTTTCACGTCGGAAGAACTGCTCGCCGCCCGCGATTCCGGCGCGGCGGCGCTCGTGGTGAAACGCGTGCGCGATGCGTATTCCGAGCGCGATGCGTTCGAGGGCGCGGAAGCGCTCAAAGGCATGGAGCGCTACATCATTCTCCGCGCAATCGACAAAAATTGGCAGGATCACCTCGCCGAAATGAGCGATTTGCGCCAAAGCATCGGCTTGCGCGGCTACGGTCAGCGCAATCCGCTCGTCGAATACAAAAACGAAGCGTTTTCCTGCTTCAAATCCATGCTCGGACGCGTCCGCACGGACGTTTGCACCGGACTTTTCCGCGCGGCAACGAGCTACGAAGCGTTTGAGCAACTCATTCGCCGCCTGCGCGGAAGCGCTCCCGCGGAAACGGAAAAAACGGAGAACGTCTCCGGCTCCGACGTTCCCGCCGTGAAAAAATCCGCCGTCGCCGCCGCCTTGCTCGGCGGGAACGGCAACCGCGCGGCGCCCGCCGTTTCCGTCGCGACCGACGGCGATCTCGGCGGCGAAATTCCGCAGATGGACATCGGGCGCAACGATCTCGTCGAGATTTCCCGCGGCGATGAGACGCGCACGGTCAAATGGAAAAAAGCGCAGGCGCTCATCGCGAACGAAGGTTGGAGCTTCGTCCGTCGCTGCTCCGCCGCCGACGCTTCCTGAGCGGAAAATTTTTCTTCTCTTCCCGAAACAAAACGAAATCCGGGGCTTGCGCAATTCGCCGAGCATCGGATTTCGTTTTTTTTGAACATTGCAAGGACGGCGCGGGAAGGGCAGAATAGCGGGTCAGATATGACGAGCACGAACATTTCAGCGTCGCAGGAGCCGACGGCAAGCGTTCCCGAAGAAGCGGAAGTCGATACTTCCGTTTTTGCCTTGGACAGAATTCCGCCCGAACAGCGCGAAGCCTATTGGCGCAAATACATTTATCGCGCGGACAAAGAGCCGCAACTTACCGTGCGCGGCGCCGTTTTCGGCGGACTCATCGGCGTGCTCGCGTGCGCGTCGAGCATGTACACTTCGCTGAAAATCGGCTGGGGCTTCGGGATCGCCCTCGTCGCGGTGATTTTGTCATTCGTCGTGTTCAACGCCTTGCGCGCGCTTTCCGGCGGCAGAATTCGGCAAATGGGCGTGCTCGAAAACGCGGCGACCTCGTCGGTCGCTTCCGTCATCGGCATGACGACGACGCACACGGTCGTCGCCGCGTTCGGTGCGCTGATGCTTCTTCAAGGCGTTCCCGCGGAATGGTACAAAATGGTGCCGACGATTTTCTTTGCCGCGATTTTGGGCACGTGCATCGCGATCCCGCTGAAAAAAGCGCTGATCAATCAGGAGCGTCTGCGCTTCCCGAGCTCGATCGCTTCGGCGGAAACGCTGAAATCGCTTTACGCGAAGGGCGGGAGCAAAGTTACGCGCAACAAGGTCGCGACGTTGCTCACGGCGCTCGGTTTTGCGGCGGTGCTCGGCGTGATTAAACAGCTTCCGACGCTCGCCGCCGCGTTTAAGGAAACGGGCGAGGAAAAACTCGCCGATTTTTGCACGCGTTTCGCGGTCATTCCCGAAGAAATCGGGCTTCCGGATTTTCTCAATCCGCTCAAAATTTGGGGCGGCATTCACGGTTCGCAACTCGTTTCCGACAAGGCGATTACGCCTGAGCTTCTGCAGGCGGGCGTTCCCGCCGTCGGCGGAAAAATCGCGGCGAAAGTTCCCGCGGATCAAAATCTGCTCGGCGTTTCCGTCGATCCGTCCGTGCTGCTCGTCGGCGCGGGAATGCTTTGCGGAATGCGCGTTTCGCTGACGATGTTTTTCACGGCGATTGCGCTCGACTGGGTCATCGCTCCGTGGCTGATTTCGCAGGATATTCTGCACGTCGGCACGGACATTTTCCGCAACATTGAAATTTCCGTGGACGCGCAGGGCAACTTCACCGGCTTCCGCGTCGTGTATTGGTCGCTTTGGTGCGGCACGGCGATTATGGTGATGGCGAGCTTTACGGCGCTCGCGTTTCAGTGGCGCACAATCGGGCGCGCGTTTTCGGGGATTTTCCCGAAAAGAGGCGAGACGACAAATTCGGCGGAAGACGAAATCAACGCCGACGTCGAAATCCCGATGAAATGGTTCGTCATCGGCATCGTTCCCGCGGCGATCGGGCTCATCTGCACGTTGCATTTCGCGTTCAACGCGGCGTGGTATTTGGGCATTCTCGCGATTTTCCTCGCGGGAGCGTTCGGGCTCATCTGCGCGCGTTCCTGCGGTGAAGCGGACACGAATCCCATCGGCGCAATGGGGAAAATTTCTCAGCTCATTTACTCCGTCGTGCCCGGCGCACGCGGGAACGTGAGCACCAACCTCATCACCGGCGGCGTGACGGCGGCGGCGGGCGGCGCGTCCGGCGACCTTATGTCGGACATGAAGCTCGGCAACCTGCTCGGGCTTAAGCCGCGCATTCAGTTTTTCACGCAATTGCTCGCGATCTGCATCGGCACGGCAATCGTCGTTCCCGTGTGGCGCTTGCTCGTGCCCAGCGTCGAAGCGTTGGAAAAATATCCGGCGCCGCCCGCGCGCATGTGGAAAGCGGTCGCAGAATTTTTGAACGATCCGTTGATTTCGCTCCCGACGACGGTTTACTGGGCGATGGCGATCGGCGGAATCATCGGCGTGGCGATTCCCGTTTGCGAACGCCTTTTCCCGAAAGCGCGCGCTTACATGCCTTCCGCGATCGGAATGGGCATCGTGCTGACGCTCCCGATGGCTTTCAGCAACGCGGCATCGTTCGCAATCGGCGCAATTTTCGTTTGGCTTTGGAACAAATTCCACCAGCGCACGGAAGAAGAATATTCGGTCGCGCTCGCGTCCGGTCTCGTCGGCGGCGAATCCATCGCGTGCGCCCTCGCGGCAATGGCGGCAACCGCAATTCTCACAATCTGAGAAAAGAGCGCCTAACGCTCTCTACTCCTCGACTTCGAGAGAGAGCGTTTCCCACGCGGCGTAAGCCTCGGCGATTTCCCGTTTCACGGCGTCGTAGCGCGCCATGTCCGCCTTGACCGCTTCGCCCGCGCGGGCGAAGAAATCCGGCGCCGCCATTTTTTCTTCAAATGCCGCCTGTTCCGCTTCGAGCGCGGCGATGCGTTCTTCCGTTTCGCGAATTTTTTTGCGCACGGGAGCGAGGCGTTTCGCGCGTTCGGCGTTTGCGCGGCGGCGTTCCCGCGGATCGTTTGCCGAAGGCGTTTTTTTCGCAACGTTTGCGGAGAAATTTTCGCGTTCCCGCAAGCGTTCCTCTGCGGTCGCGGCGAGATAATCGCTCACGTTCCCGTGAAAAATGCGAAGTCCGTGATTTTTCACTTCGACGACTTTCGTGACGATCGGATCGAGAAAATCGCGATCGTGCGAAACGATGACGCACGTTCCCGCGTATTGCTTCAACGCTTGCGCGAGCACGCTTTTCGAGCGCATGTCGAGGTGATTCGTCGGCTCGTCGAGAATCAAAAAATTGAACGGGCGCAACAGCATTCGCGCGAGCGCGAGCCGATTGCGTTCGCCGCCGGAAAGCACGCCGACGGGCTTGAAAACGTCTTCTCCGCGAAAAAGAAACGCGCCGAGCAACGAACGCAAACGCGTCGTGCCCAAGCCGACGGCGACGTCGTTCACGGTCGAAAGCACATCGAGATTCGGATCAAGTTCCTTTGCCTGATGTTGCGCAAAGTAGGACACGGCGACGTTGAGCCCTTCCTCGCGCGTTCCCGCGCTCGGCGGCTCGATGCCTGCGAGCAGGCGAATGAGCGTCGATTTTCCCGCGCCGTTCACGCCGACGACGGCGATGCGTTCGCCGCGTTCGATTTTGAAATTTACGCCGCGCAGCACGCGGATTTCGCCGTAATTTTTATCTGCGTTTTTCAGTTCGAGCACGAGGCGTCCGCTTTGCGGCGCGGGCGGGAACGCGAACTCGATTTGCGAATCGTCTTCCTCCGCAAATTCCACGCGTTCGATTTTTTCGAGTTGGCGAATGCGCGATTGCACCTGCGCCGCTTTCGTCGCCTTTGCGCGGAAACGTTCGATGAACGCCTCCGTTTTCGCGATTTCGCGCGCCTGATTTTGCGCGGCGCTTCGGAGCGCTTCGCGGCGTTCCCGCGAAGTTTTTTCGAAATACGAATAATTGCCGTTGTAGGTTTCGAGCCGCCCGCCGGCGAGCGCGAAGATTTTCCCGCAAACGGAATCGAGAAACGCGCGGTCGTGCGAAACGAGCACCACCGCTCCCGCGTAGCGCGCAAGCCAGTTTTCAAGCCAATCCTGCGATTCGATGTCGAGGTGATTCGTCGGCTCGTCGAGCAACAGCAACGCCGGCTCGCGCAAAAGCAGTTTCGCGAGCGCGATGCGCATTTGCCAACCGCCGGAAAATTCGCCCGTGTCGCGCTCCATATCGCTTTGCGCAAAGCCGAGCCCGTGCAGAATCGTCGCGACGCGGGAACGCAGTCGCCCGGCATCGGCGTCTTCGAGCCGGCGTTCCCGCTCGGCGACAAGCTCGAGCGTTTCGCGATACGCGGCGGAATCCGGCGAAAGCGTCTGCAACTCGGCATCGGCGGCGGCGATTTTCGCGCGAAGCGAAACGATGTCTTCAAACGCGCTTTCGACTTCGGCGACAAGCGTTCTGCCGTGCGTTTCCAGTCCGTCCTGCGGCAAGTAGCCGACGGTTGCGTTTTTTGCGGCGGAGAGCGTTCCCGAATCGTAATCCTGCACGCCGGCGAGAATTTTGAGCAACGTGGATTTTCCCGCGCCGTTGGAGCCGACGAGCCCGATGCGTTCCCGCGCGCCGATGTTCGCGGAAACGCCGTCGAAAAGCACTTGCGGTCCGTAGCGCAGACGAATTTCGCTCAGGGAAAACATCGGGAGAAAATCAGAAATTAGGAAAATAACCGAGGGATTCGGCGAGACCGCCTTCGCGGTCGCGGGAACGCCATGCGGCGGCGAATTTTTCGCGAAGTGCGCCGGAGATTTCGGCTTCGACGGCGGCGCGCGCGGGAACGTCGTTTTTCAAAAAAGCTTCCGCGCGGCGCAACGCGGCGAGCGCCATTTCCGCCGCAACGGGAAAATCGCTCCGCGCTGCGGGAACGCCCGCCGTCGCCGCGACGATGTTTTCGCAAACGGTTTTTGCGGCGGCGACTTCATTTGCGGCAACGCCGTTCATAAGCTGCGGGAACGCTTCGGCGGACGCGAAAAACAATTCGCGGACGAGACTGCGGTTCGTGATTTTTTTCGCAAAAAAATCGTCGAGTTTTCCGAAATCGAAAAGCGCTTCGGCGAAATCCGCTTCCGGGAGATCGAGCGCGCGCAACGTCCGCGCAAATTCCTTGCCCGTGCGCGGCGCGGGAACGCCCCAAATTTCCGCGGCGCAGGCGATGAGCGGGAGCAGGTTGGCGGCGTGCGGATTGTGGTAGCCGAAATCGCCCCACGTCGTAAGCAAAACGCCGCGCGCGCCGTATTTTTTCGCGGCGGCGCAAGCTTCGCGAATGTTCGCGAGCGCATTCGTCTGCCGCGTGCCGAAACTGAGCCACGACGAAGTTCCCGGCGCGACGAGAAAGCCGTCGGGGTCGCAACCCGCCTTTTCGAGCGCGGCGCGAACGCGTGCGCATTGCGCATCAAACGGATGTCCGGCATCGTAGCCCCAAATCACGGGAACGCTCCCGCGCAGAAAATCGGCGGGAACGTCGCCGTCTTCGCCGAGCAGCACGTCCGACCAAAATTGAATTTTTTTTCCGCAAGCTTCCGCGCGCGTTTTCAGCCGCATCATGTGTTCAAGATAAACGGCGCGCTTGCCGCGTTTTTCGCAAAGTTCGCGGGAACGCCCTTGACCCAGCTCCCACGGTTCGTCGCCGCCGATATTGAAATTTTTCGAGGAAAAATTCGGCAAATACTCGCGGTAAAGTTCGCCCATAAAATCCGCCGAAGCCTCGCTCGGAGCAAACGTTCCCGCCGCACGATGCATTTTGAAAATTTCGTGAAAAAATCCGTCCGGGCATTCCGCAAGCGGTTTGTAGCGCGCGTGGCGAAGCCAGCGTTCGACGTGCCCGAACGAGTTGAGATTGGGCACGAGCTCGATCCCGTGCGCGCGGCAAAGCGCATCGAGCGCGCGGATTTCCTCCGGCGTCAGCGGCGAAGCTTCGCGCCAAACTTCTTCGTGCCCGCGAAACGCAAACGTGTGCTCAACGTAGAGCTGAAGCCGATTGTAGCGCAACGCCGCAAGCACGCGCACAAGCCGCTCAAGCGTCGCCGCCGTCGGCACGCGCCCGCGCGAAACATCCAACATAAACCCGCGCTCTGCGAACGCGGGAACGGCATCTTTCGGGAAAATACCCGAATCTTTCGGCAAATTCATGCGGGGGATTTTTTCGCGAAAACTCGCACGAAGCAAAACGAAAATGGAAAACGGGAACGGGAACCGAAAAATGTTTTCGCGCCGTTCCCGCTTCCCGTTTTTCCCTAAAAAAACTTCTATGACTTCCGACTGAAATTCGCGGTCGTTCGCCGTTCAGTCTTTTTTCTTCAAATGTTTCGGAAGAACGGCTTTGCGGGAACAGCCGCAGCCGCAGGTGCACGAGGTGTGCGGATCGCGGATTTCGCGGATTTTTTTTCGCATGCGAAACGCGAGATAAAACAAAGCGCCGAGAACAAACACGGCTGCAAAAACAATGTCGAACATTGAAGGTGGAAGGTGGAGGGTGGAGGGTTAAAGGTGGAAGGTGGAGGGTGGAGGGTTAAAGGTGGAGGGTTAAAGGTGGAGGGTTAAAGGTGGAAAGTGTAGGGTGGAAAGTTGAAGGTTGATGGTTAAAGGCGGAAAAGTGTAAGGCAAAATTTCCCTCAACCCTACACCCTCAACCTTACACCATCCTTAACTCTCCACCCTACACCCTCCACCTTTTTTACAAGAACAGCTTGCCGATTTGGAAGCAGAGCACTGCTCCGATCCACGCGAGCGCCGTCATTTGCACCCACGCGATAACTGCCCATTTCCACGAAGATTCGCGGGCGATGACGACAATTTCCGCGAGGCACTGACCGCACAGCGCGAAGAACACCATAATGCCGATGACGACGGGAATCGTGAACACGGGCTGACCCGCGCGCGGCGTTCCCGCGTCCCATTTCGTGTTGAGCATCGTGTCCTGCAAGGAAGCGCTTTCTTCATCTTGGTCGCCGCCGAGCGAGAAGATCGTGCCGAGCGTGGCGACGATGCCTTCGCGCGCCGGGAACGACGCGAGCACGCCGATCGTGATGCGCCAATCGAATCCGCACGGTTCGAAAACCGGTTGGCAGAAACGCCCGAAGCGTCCGAGGTAGGAATCGACGAGGCAGGCTTCCGAGACGTGATTTTCGACTTCCGCGGCGAGGTCGTCGCGGGAAATCACTGCGGAAATCAGCTTCGGCGAAACGTTGAGCGCGGCGGAATTTTGCGCGACGAAGTTTTCGCGAATTTTTTCCGCGCGAGCGCCAAGCTCTTCGGACAAGGCTTCGACGGCATCGTCGGAGAGCGTAATTTGAACTTCGGCGAAATCTTCGGCTTCGTCGTCGGAGGCGAGGGCGGCGGCGATTTCTTCCGCGGGAACGCTCAGCTCGGCGACTTTTTCTTCGACGAATTTTTCTTTGTCTTCGGCGATTTGCGCGGCAACGGTTTCGTTGAGCGCTTCGACGTTCACGCCGGCGGCTTCGGGAATCGCGTTCCCGTCGAGAATCGCGGCGTAGGCGTCCGCAGAAATTCCCAGCTCGGAAGCGTGTTCGGCGACGAATTCGTTTTTCGCGTTGTCCTTGAACGCGTCATCTTCGCTATACGGGAAGAAAAGCAACGCCCAGACGATAACGTTCACGGCGAAAATAATCGTTCCCGCGCGTTTCGTGTAAGCGATCCCGCTTTGCCAAACGCGCAACGCGATATCGCGGACGCGCGGCAACTGGTAGCGCGGCATTTCGAGCACGAACGGCGTCGTTTTCGCTTTCATCACCAAATGCGTGTAAATCCACGCCACGGGAACGGCGACCGCGATGCCGACAAGATACATGCAGACGAAAACCGTCGCCGCCGTGTTCGGATCGGTCAGGCGTCCCAAAATCGCGCACATCAGCACATAGACGGGCATGCGCGCGCTGCAACTCATGAACGGCACGGCGAGAATCGTCGCCAGTCGCGCTTTCGGATCTTCGATCGTGCGCGCGCCCATAATGCCGGGAATCCCGCAGGCGAAGCCGGAAAGCATCGGGACGAAACTTTTTCCGTTCAGCCCGCACCAGCCCAAGAGTCTGTCCATCAGAAACGCCGCACGCGCCATGTAGCCCGTGGATTCCAGCAATCCGAGGAAGAAAAACAGAATCAGAATTTGCGGCAGGAAGACGAGCACGCTGCCCACGCCCGCAATTGCGCCGTCCACGACAAGGGATTTCGCAATCGGGTAGGCGTCCATTTTTCCGCCGACCCATTCGCCGAGCGCGCCGAATTGCTCTTCAATCCAGTCCATCGGAATTCCCGACAGCGTGTAAAGGCAGTAAAACACGCCATACATGATGCCGATGAAAATGATGAATCCGAGAACGCGATTCAGCAAAAGTTTGTCCACGATCGACGTGAACGTCGTTTTGTGCGGTCCCTGATGCGTTGCGCCGTCGAGGACTTGCCGAATGAATTCGTAGCGTTGAAGCGCTTCCGTGGAGTGCGGATTTTCGCCGGCGGCGCGAATGCATTCGCGGGCTTTTTTCAGCGCTTCGCCGAAGTGTTCCATGTCTTCCCCCGAAAAACGGTCGGCGAGCGGGGACGCCACGTCGAAAATGACGCGTTGAAGTTCCGCATCGGAAACCTGCTTGCGGTTTTCTTCGGAAATTCCGGCGCGCAGCGTTTCAATCGCCTTGCGCGTGCCGGCGTTCCATTGAACCGTTTTCATCGTCGCGCGATATTTCAGCGCATCGGAAATCGCCTGCTTCAACGCGTCGATGCCTTCGCCCTTGCGGGCGGAAACGGCAATCACGGGAACGCCGAGCCGTTCCCGCAGGAGGTCGGTGTTGACGCTCAGACCGTCGCGGCGAGCCACGTCGATCTGATTGAGCGCAATGACCATCGGAATTCCCAGCTCGGCAACTTGCGAAACCAGAAACAGATTGCGGCGCAGGTTGTTCACGTCAACGACGCACACAATCGCGTCCGGCCGCGGCGTTCCCGTGTCCGCCATGCGCCCGGAAAGCACGTCGATGACAACGCGCTCGTCAAGCGAGGTCGCCGCCAGCGAATAAATTCCGGGAAGATCGACCAAATCGACTTTTTCGCCGTGGACGAGCTTGAGCGGACCGGAATATTTGGAAACCGTGACGCCCGGATAATTGCCGACGTGCTGTCGAAGCCCGGTCAGCGAGTTGAAAAGAGTTGTTTTTCCCGTGTTGGCGTTCCCGACGAGCGCCACGCAGGGATAGCCGCTCGATTCGCGGACGTCCGAATTTTCCGGCACGTCGTCGCAACGGCAGCAATGTTTTTTTTCTTCTGAAAATTTTTCCATGAAAAGAGTTTGCGGGAAAAAATCGGCGAATCCGGATATCCGTTCGGCGAAAAATGAAAATTCGCCGCGCGAAAAAATGCCGGGAACGCTCCGTTCCCGCGGTGTGTTTTTTTGTTGAGCGAAAAAGAAAAAACGACGGATCTCGAATCAGCCGGCAGCGGCGAGTTCCACGCCGACGCGAGCCGCATCCGAGCGGCGAATCATCACTTTCTGATGGCAAAACGAAATGGCGATAGGATCGCCGAGCGGCGCAACGTGAACTACGCGGACTTCGGCTCCGGGCATAAGCCCGAACGCCATCAGCCGCTGGTTCACGGAGTCGTCCACGTCGATACTGCAAACTCGCGCTTGCTGACCGACTTTGACATCTGACAACGGAATCATTTTCTGCAAAAGCTTTGAAAAAAATATCGAAAATTCGGAAGCCGCGGGAACGGAAACGAAAGAATATGGCAAACAGGTTCCCGTGACTTCCGAACTTTCAATAAAAATCAGAATACCATTCCGAGCTGTGCCCCGACGATCACTTCGTCGGCAGTCGTGAACAGACGCGGCGCAACACACGCCGTGATCCACCAGTTCTCCGCTTCGTAGCAGACATTCGGTCCGGCGTAGAACTGATTTTCCGCATAGCCGTCAGCTTCATACATGATCGACCACGCGGCTTCGACACCGAGACGAAGCCCGCCGGCAACCCGGTAGGACGCTCCCGCGGCAAGCGAATATTCCGTGGAGTCAAACGCGGAATCCGTGCTCCCCGTTTCCGCCTTGTCGCCTTTTACCGACGAGAACGCAACGCCCGGCGTGAACGCCAAAATCAGATCGCCGTCCAACAGGTTTTTCTGGAAGTTCAGTCCGAGCTCAAACGTGATGTCGCGCGCGCTGTCCTGATTCGCTCCCGCCCATGCCCACGAAAAACCGCCGACAAAGGCAAGCCCGAACGGATTTTCCGCGTTCTCGGGATCGAGAATCTGATTTTTCAACGCGAGGGAAAGCCCCGTCAGGTTGAAGTCGTTCGCGCGCTTGACACCGGTCTTGCGCGAGTAGTGCCCGCTCACGTAATCGTGAGTGAAATCGAGCGAAAACCCGATTTCGAGCGTTTCAGTCGCCCCGTAGGCGAGTTCCAACGAGGGTGTGGTTTCGACCGCAGTCCCGTGGTCCGTGGCAATCGAGTTCCCCCAATTCAGGTGGGCCTCCAAATCGCCTTTCGCGGCGGGACAGGCGTCGTCGGTGAGAACAAACACACCGGCAAGCGCGTTAACTGCGGCACTTAATACTGCTGCCGACACCAGCATCGGCTTTGATAACTTGCTTATTTTCATTTTTTCTTATGGTTTAGGAAATGATGTGCAACAGAAAATGAGATTCATTCTCTGTTGTCAAGCGATTTTTAAGAACGAGTCGCAATTTTTTAACTTTTAACTTACGGGAACGAGTTAACCACGAAT
>CAVFCB010000006.1:0-33824 GCA_963620895.1 Bacteroidaceae bacterium
TCCGTGGTTTCTTTCCTGCAAAAAACGTTCTTTCTTGTTGCCGTTCCCGCGCAAACGGGCAATAATCCGCAAACACATTCAGAAAAACATGAAAGCACTTCTTTTCTCCGGACAAGGCGCCCAGAAAGTCGGTATGGGCAAATCGCTTTACGAAAATTCCGCGATCGCGCGAGACCTTTATGACCGCGCGAATGCCGTGCTCCCGTTCGATTTGAAGCAAATTTGCTTCGAGGGGCCGCAGGAAACGCTCACGGAAACGCGCGTCTGCCAGCCGGCGCTTTTCACGCAGGGCTACGTCATTGCTCAAATTTTGAAAGAGCAGGGCAAGCTTGCCGATCTCAAATGCGTGCTCGGGCTCAGCATCGGCGAGCTCACCGCGTATGCCGTTGCCGGCGTGTGGGATTTTGAAACGGGACTGAAAGTTGTCGCCGAGCGCGGACGCCTCATGCAGGAAGCCTGCGACAAAACGAAAGGCGGCATGGCTGCGATTATCGGCGGTTCCCGCGAAGACGTGCTCGCGTTCTGCAAGGAATTCGACGTCGATGCGGCGAATTTCAACACGCCGGGTCAAATCGTGATTTCCGGCGATGCGGACAAGATTGCCGCGGCGGTTGCGAAAAACAACGAAACGAAGCAGTTCAAGCGCGCGATCCCGCTCGTCGTCGCGGGCGCGTATCATTCCCGCCTGATGGAACCGGCGCGCGCGGATTTCGCGAAATTCCTTTCGACGGTCGAATTCAAAAAACCGGAAATTCCCGTGTTCACGAACACGACGGGCGCGCTCATCGACGATCCCGCCGCGATGCGCGAAGCGCTTGCGAAGCAAGTCGTTTCCTCCGTGCTTTGGGAAGATTGCGTGCGCGGCGCCGTCGCGCTCGGCGTCACGGAAACGCTGGAATGCGGTCCGGGCGGCATTCTCACGGGAATGGTCAAGAAAATCGCTCCGGAAGTCGCGGGAACGGCGATTTCCGAGTTTGCGGAGATTCCGGCGTAAAGGGCTTAACCACGAATTAACACGAATAAACGCGAATAGTTTTTTTTGAAACAATTTGCGGGAATTTGCGAAATTTGCGGTTGAGAAAAAGAATTTTCACACAACATTCATCACACCTAAAAATATGGAATACACAACTGATTGCATCGTTGACGTCAAGGGGCGCGAAATCATCGATTCTCGCGGCAATCCCACGGTTGAAGTGGACGTCACGCTTGAATCCGGCGCTATGGGCCGCGCGGCTGTTCCCTCGGGAGCTTCCACGGGCGTCAATGAAGCGCTCGAACTCCGCGACGCGGGCGTTCCCGCGAAGCAGTTCGCCAAGGGCATCGATCCCAAGAAACGCTTCGGCGGCAAGGGCGTGCTCAAGGCGGTTGACAACGTCAATACGCTGATCGCTCCGGAACTCGTCGGCTTCAACGCGTTTGATCAGGTCGCCATCGATAAGGCGATGCTCCAGCTCGACGGGACGAAGACGAAGTCCAAGCTCGGCGCGAACGCGGTTCTCGGCGTTTCCCTCGCGGTTGCGAAGGCGGCGGCGGAATCCCTCGGACAGCCGCTTTACAAATACCTCGGCGGTCCGAACGCGAAAGTGCTCCCGGTCCCGATGATGAACATCATCAACGGCGGCGCGCACTCCGACGCTCCGATTGATTTTCAGGAATTCATGATTATGCCGGTCGGCGCGAAGAGCCTCCGTCAGGCAGTCCAGATGGGCGCCGAAACGTTCCACGCGCTCAAGAGCGTGCTCAAAAAACGCGGACTCGACACGGCGGTCGGCGACGAAGGCGGTTTCGCCCCGCGCCTGAACTCCGTTGAAGACGCGCTCGACACGATCGCCGCGGCGGTCAAAAACGCGGGCTACAAGTTCGGCAAGGACATCTGCATCGCGCTCGACGTCGCTTCGTCCGAATTCTACGACACGAAGACCAAGCAATACATCTTCAAGAAATCCGACGGGCGCAAGCTCACGGGCGACAAGATGGTGGACTTCCTCGCCGACCTCTGCTCCAGCTACCCGATCATCTCGATCGAAGACGGTTGCGCGGAAGGCGACTGGGAAACGTGGAAAAAGCTCACGGACAAGCTCGGCTCCAAGACGCAGCTCGTCGGCGACGACCTTTTCGTCACGAACACGACGTTCCTCAAAAAGGGCATCCAGCTCGGCGTTGCGAACTCGATTCTCGTCAAAGTCAACCAGATCGGTTCCCTCACGGAAACGCTCGACGCCGTTGAAATGGCGCAGTTCAACCGCTACACGGCGGTCATCTCGCACCGCTCCGGCGAAACGGAAGACTCCACGATCGCCGACATCGCCGTCGCGACGAACGCGGGTCAGATCAAGACCGGTTCGATGAGCCGCTCCGACCGTATCGCCAAGTACAATCAGCTCCTCCGCATCGAAGAAGAACTCGGCGACGCCGCAGTTTTCGGCGGGAAGATGATCGGCGATATCAATAAATAAGAGATTAGAGAAATCTCGATTTTAGAGAAAAGAGGCGTTTCCGTTCGCGGGAACGCTTCTTTTTTTCTCCGTTGCGTTCCCGTGGGAACTTCGGCATAAATTCAAGGCGAAAAATGAGCGATCCCGAAAAGCAGAAAGAACCCGAAAACCTGCCGCGCCTCGTGTGCGCGTTCGCGGGCTTCTTCGCGCTCGCCGTTCCCGCGTTTTCCGTCTTGGCGGGAGCGCGCGCGCAGTCCGCGTTGGGCGAAGTCGTGATGAACGGCGCTTACGCATACGGCGAGGTGCCGGCGCTTACGCAGGTGATTTTGGACGCTTGTCGCCCGGCATCGTGGGCGTTGCTCGCAATCGGCATTATCGCCGCGCTTTCGATTTTCGCGCTGATGCGCAGAAATTCCCGCGCGGGAACGCTTATCGGGAGCGGGCGCATCGTTGTCGCGCTCGGGCTGACGGGAACGCTTTCCGCATTTTATCTGGCGGCGCAAATTTTCGCCGTTGCGCTGACCGCCTGAAAATTTTCAAAAAAAACGTTTTTCATAACTCCTCAAAAAAAAGAAAAAATGGCAGTAGAGAAAAAAGATTTCGGAGCAGTCGAAGGTTGCGGGAACGCAACGCTTTACACGTTGACGAACGCCGGCGGTTTTTCCGCTTCGTTCACGGATTACGGCGCGACGTGGGTCGCGTGGCTCACGCCCGACCGCGCGGGAACGTTTGCGGACATCGTGCTCGGCTTTGATTCCGCCGAAAAATACGCGGAGCAAAAAGCTTACGCGGGAGCGATTTGCGGGCGCGTCGCCAACCGCATCGCCGGCGGCAAATTTACGCTCGACGGCAAGGAATATCAGCTCGCCGTGAACAACGGCGAAAATCATCTGCACGGCGGCGTGCGCGGCTGGAACGCGTATCTTTGGAGCGCGGAAATCTGCGGGAACGACGCCGAGCCGGCGGTGAAATTTTCCCGAGTTTCGCCCGACGGCGAAGAAGGTTATCCGGGAACGGTCAAAGTTTCCGTCACTTACACGCTTTGCGCAGACGGCGCCGTCCGCATCGATTACGCGGCGGAAAGCGACGCGGCAACGCCGATCAATCTTACGAATCACGCGTATTTCAATCTCGCCGGGCACGGCACGGGAACGGTGCTTTCGCAGTGGCTCAAACTGAATTCGAACAAATTTTTGCCCATCAACGAAAAGAACATTCCCGACGGAGAAATCTGGCACGTGCGCGGGCTGCTTCCGTTTGATTTTCGCATTCCGTATCAGATCGGTTCCCGCATCGGCGCCCGCAATGCGCGCCAGCTCGCGTTCGGCAAAGGCTATGACCATTGCTACATCATCGACGGGCTCGCGGGAACGCTCCGCCCGGCGGCAACGCTCGTCAACGAATCGAACGGGCGCGTGCTTTCCGTCGAAACCACGGAGCCCGCAATGCAGGTGTACAGCGGGAACTGGCTCGCGGACGCCGTCGGCGATGTTCGCGGCAAGGACGGCGCCGTTTACGGCGATCACTCCGGAATCGCGCTCGAAACGCAGCACATTCCCGACGCGATCAATCAGGGGCAATTCCGCGCAAACATTCTCGTTCCCGGAAGACCTTACACGAGCACGACGATTTATCGTCCGAGCGTGCAGGCCTGAGGTTTTTTCGTCTTAAAAATCGCTTTTCTTTTCGAAAAATGTCCCGCTCCGCGACCATCGAACGCAACACCGCCGAAACGCGCATTTCCCTTTCCGTCGATTTGGACGGCACGGGCAAGGCGGAGATTTCGACGGGCATTCCGTTTTTCGATCACATGCTTACGCTGTTCGCGCGCCACGGGCTTTTCGATCTCCGCGTGCGCGCCGAGGGCGATATCGGCGTCGATTATCACCACACGGTGGAAGATGTCGGAATCGTGCTCGGGAACGCGCTGAAACAGGCGCTCGGCGACAAGCTCGGCATTCGCCGCTACGGATTTTTCATCGCGCCGATGGACGAATGTCTCGCGCGCGTCGCGCTCGATATCGGCGGGCGTCCGTATTTTGTTTATGACGTTCCCGCGGCGAATCCGATGATTCGCGATTTCAATCTTTGCCTCGTGCGCGAATTTTTCCTCGCGATCGCAAACACGCTCGGCGCGAATCTGCACATTCGCCTTGAATACGGCGAGGAGCCGCACCACATCGCCGAGGCGATTTTCAAATGCTTCTCGAAAGCGCTGATGAACGCTTGTGAAATCAATCCGCGTGCGGCGGGCGTTTTGCCCAGCACGAAGGAGGTTTTGTGAGCGGGAACGTCGCCGCGGCGGCAACATCGGGCGTTCCCGTCGCTCTCGTCGATTACGGCATGGGCAATTTGCGTAGCGTGCGGCGAGCGTTGGAGGCGGTCGGCGGGAACGTGCGTCTCGTGCGTTCGCCGGAAGAAGTCGAATCCGCCGCCGCGTTGGTTTTTCCCGGTCAGGGCGCAATTGCGGACGCGATGCGCGAGCTTCGCCGCACGGGATTCGACGTTTTTCTGAAAAACTGGATCGCGGCGGATCGCCCGTTTTTCGGCGTGTGCCTTGGGCTTCAGGTGCTTTTTGAACATTCGGAGGAGGGCGACGTTCCCGGGCTCGGCGTTTTTCGCGGGAACGTGCGGCGGTTTGAAAATTCCCCCGACCGAAAAGTTCCGCACATGGGCTGGAACACGATTTCCGTGCGCCCGGAAAACGCGGGAACGTTTGCCGACGGGCTTGCGCTCGAAGGCGAGGCGTTTTACTTCGTGCACAGCTACTACGTCGATACGCCTGAGCGCGAAATCGTATGGAGCGAAACGGAATACGGCGTGCGCTTCGTCAGCGCCGTGCGTCGCGGGAACGTTTTCGCGACGCAGTTTCATCCGGAAAAATCTCAGGCGAAGGGGCTGCGGCTCTACGAAAATTTTTTGCGCGTCGCCGCCCGCTGACGCGAGGACGGAGCCATGGCGAATACGGATTGGCGGAAAAAAGCGCTCGCGCTCGCGGAATTTTTCCCCGATGCGCCGTTTTCGGAAATCGCCGCGCTTGCGGCGGGAACGGCACCGCTCGCCGTCGCTTGTTCGGGCGGCGCGGATTCGCTCACGGCGCTGCTTTTGACGTGGGCGAAAATTCCCGCCGCGCGGGAACGCCTCATCGTGTTGCATTTCGATCACGCCGTGCGCGCGGAAAGCGCGGCGGACGCGGAGTTCGTGCGCGAAGTCGCCGCCGCGCTCGGTATCGGATTTGCTTGCGGAAAACGCGGTGAAGACTCCGCCGCCGACAGTTGCGACGATGCGGAAAATTTCCCCGCGAGCGAAAACGCGTTGCGGAAAATTCGGCTCGCGTTTTTCGAACGCGAAATGAACGCGCGCGGCGCGAAAATTCTCGTGCAAGGGCATCAGCGCGACGACATCGCGGAAACGTTGCTCATGCGGCTCGCGCGCGGCGCGGGAACGGACGGACTCGCCGCTCCGCGAAAAATTTCCCGCTGCGCCGACGGGCGCGTTTTCGTGCGTCCGCTGTTGGATTTTTCCAAGGAAAAAATTCTCGACGCGCTGTGCGCCTGCGACATTTCGTGGCGCGAAGATTCCACGAACGCGGGAACGGAATTTTTCCGCAATCGCGTGCGCAATCGCGTTTTGCCGGAGCTTCGCGCCGTTGCGCCGTTCGAAAATTTCGCGCGTTCCCGCAAGCTCGCCGAGGAAGACGCCGACGCGCTCGATTTTCTCGCAGAAAAAATTTTCGCCGCGGCGACGAACGCGGAAACGCCGGACGGAATTTCTTTTCGCGAAATTTTCGACGCTTCCGGGAACGCCGCGATTCCGCTTTTCCCGGCGCTGACGCGGCGCGTGCTGAGAAAAATTTTCGCGCGGGAAAAAATCCGAACTTCCGGCGCGGCAATCGTCGATGCGCTCGTCGAGGCAATTCGCGCGGGAACGCCGCTGAAAACCGGAATCGGCGCGCGCGAAATCATTTGGACGGGAACGCGCCTGCGCGTTTCGCGCGAAGCGCCGCCGGCGTCGCGGTTTTCGTGGTACGCGGAAAAAGTCATCGTCACGGACGCGCTTTTCGAAAAAATTCGCGCGGGCGCGTTCCCGCCGACGGAGACGGTTTTTCTCGCGGGAACGCCGGAAATTTTCGTGCGAGCGCTTTTGCCCGGCGAAAAATTTCGTCCGCTCGGCGCGCCGGGCGAAAAACTTGTCGCGCGCATTTTTTCGGACAAAAAAATTCCCCGCGAGGAGCGTTCCCGCCTGCCTGTTTTCGCGGATGGCACGGGAACGGCATGGATTCCGGGACTGCCTCCGGCGGAACGTTTTCGCATTTCCGCTCCGGGCGGAACGGCTCTGCGGTTGACTTACTGCCGCGAGCCTTTACCCTTGTGAGACTTTCGCGTTTCGCCGGCATGCGGCGACGCTCTTTTCAAAAACATTTTCAATGGCACAGCAAGATAACAACAAAAAACCGGCACCGCGCACGGATTTCCGCATTTTCCTGATGTGGGTCGGAATCATCGCCGTAATTACGAGCCTGCTGGTGTTCACGCCGGACGGAAAAACGCCCGCGCGGGAAATCACAATCAGCCAAGCGCTCGAATTCGCGCGGCAAAAAAGCATTTCGTCGATCACGCTCAAAAGCAATCCCGCGGGCGGACAAAATTACTACACGATTTCCGGCGAGCTTGTCGCCAACACCGCCGCTCCCGCAGAAAATGCGGCTTCCGGAGCCGCCGCCGCGCCGGAAAATCTCGGCGAATTTTCCGCGAGCGGGCATCTTTCCGAAGAGGAAATCGGCGTGTTGCGCGGATGCGTTCCCGCGCAGAATTTTAAGGACGCTCCCGCCGCTTCCCGCGCGATGGAAGTTTTTTGGGGAATGCTGCCGTCGCTGATTATCGCCGCGCTGATTTTCTTTTTCATCTTCCGCTCAATCAAGCGCGCGCAGGCACAACAATTTTCTTTCGGGCGTTCCCGCGCACGCTTGCTCGACAAGGAAAAATCCAAAGTTTCCTTCAAGGACGTCGCCGGATGCGACGAGGCAAAAGAAGAAGTTTCCGAAGTCGTCGATTTTTTGCGCGAGCCGAAACGCTTTTCCGAAATCGGCGGACGCATTCCCAAGGGCGTGCTTCTCGTCGGGCCTCCCGGCACGGGAAAAACCTTGCTCGCGCGCGCCGTTGCCGGCGAAGCCGATGTGCCGTTTTTCTCAATTTCGGGATCGGATTTCGTGGAACTTTTCGTCGGCGTCGGCGCATCGCGCGTGCGCGATACGTTTGAACAGGCGAGAAAAAACGCGCCCTGCATCATCTTCATCGATGAAATCGACGCCGTCGGACGCCAGCGCGGAAGCGGGCTCGGCGGCGGGAACGACGAACGCGAACAAACGCTGAATTCGCTTCTCGTCGAAATGGACGGATTCGATCCGCAGGAAGGCGTCATCGTCATCGCCGCCACCAATCGCGCGGACGTGCTCGACGCGGCGCTGTTGCGTCCGGGACGTTTCGACCGTCAGGTCTATGTCGATTTGCCCGACCTGAAAGGGCGCGAGGCGATTCTCGGCGTTCACGCGAAAAAATTCAAACTTTCCGAAAAAGTCGATCTCGCCGCCGTCGCCAAGACGACGACCGGTTTCGCGGGAGCGGATCTCGCGAATCTTCTCAACGAAGCGGCGCTCATCGCCGTGCGCGGGAAGAAAAGCAAAATCGAAATGACCGATATCGAGGAAGCGCGCGACAAAATTTCCTACGGGCGGGAACGCCGCCGCGTGATGGACGAAAAAGATCGCGCCACCACCGCTTATCACGAGGCGGGACACGCGCTCGTGCAAGTCGTTGTGGACGACGGTTCGATGCCGCTTCACAAAGTTACGATTATTCCGCGCGGCGGCGCACTCGGAATGGCGATGTTCATGCCGAGCAAAGATATTCTCGGGCGCACCAAAACGCAGTTGCTGAACACGATTTGCTCCACGATGGCGGGGCGCCTCGGCGAAAAAGTTTTCACCAACGATCTCAGCTCCGGCGCGTCGAGCGATATCAAAAGCGCGACGTCGATGGCGCGGCGCATGGTCTGCGAATGGGGCATGAGCGAGCTCGGTCCCGTTTCTTTCGGCGAAAATCAGCAGTCGCTCTTCCTCGGTCGCGAATTGACGAAAACGCAAACCGTGAGCGAAGAAACGCTGCGTCGCATCGACGAGCAGGTTCACGCGATCATCGTCGAACAATACGCTCGCGCCGAAAAAATCATCGCCGACCGCGCGGAAGCGCACAAAAAAATCGCCGAGGCGTTGCTCGAATACGAGACGCTCGACGGCGTGCACGTGCGCGAAATTCTCGAATTCGGCGAAATTCGCACGCCCATCGAATACAAATCGATTTCCGTTCGCGAACAGGAAGCGAAAGCCGCCGAGGAAGAACGCGAACGCGCCAAAGCGCAAAAAGAAGCCGCCGAAAACGCGAAAAACGATCGCCGCGGGAACGGCATCGGCGAACGCTGAACACACGTTCCCGCATAAAAAACAACAGATGAAAAAGGCACGCGACATGAGCTACGCAAAAAAAATCTTCGCCGTCGTTTCGATTTGTTTCGCCGTTCCCGTCGCAATTTTCGCGGCGACCGCCGCGCAGGAACGCGAGCTCATCCGTGCCGCTTTCGCCGATCGCACCCGCGACGGGCTTCTCGCCAACGTCAACGGCGAAATCATCACCGTCGGCGATCTGCGCCGCGAAACGCAACGCTACATTCCCGAGCTTCGCCGCTCCGCGCGTTCCGTCGAGGATTTTCGCGAGAAATATTCGGAGCTCGCCGGCGGCGCAATCCGAAGCCTCACCGACACGTATCTGCTCGTCGGCGCGTTCGATGATTCCGGCGCGATGATGGACGAAAATTTCATCGATCAGCGCATCAACGATATCATCGCGCAGGATTTCGGCGGCGACCGCTCAAAATATCTGCAAATGCTTCGCCGCACGGGAAGCAATCCGCTCGCGGACAAACGGCGTCTGCGCGATCGCATCAAGGCGTCCAGCTGGGACGACCAACTCGTGCGCGGCGCCGCCGAAGACGTTTCTCCCGCAAAGGTCAAAGCGGAGTACGAGGCGCGAATCGCCGAATTTACGAGCGAGGCATCGTTCGAATACGCGCAGCTCGTGCTTTTCGCGGGAGCGTCCGAGACCGATGCGCAAGTCGGCGAACTCGCCGCAAAAATCCGCGACGAAATCGCTTCCGGGAAAACCGATTTCGAGAGCGCGGCGAAACTTCATTCCCGCGACGATTATCGCGCCGCGGGCGGCTATGTCGGTTGGCGTCCGATTTCCGATTTGTCCGAAAAAATCGTTCCCGCGTTGGAAAAAATCGCCGACGGCGGCGTTTCCGACGTGATCGAGCTCGACGCGCCGTCCGGAAAAATTTTCGTATTGCTCAAACGCATCGCGGCGCGTCCCGCCGGCGTAATTCCGCTCAAAGACGTTCGCGCGCAAATCGAAAATCGGCTTCGCGCCGAGCAGGTGCAGCAGCTTCGCGCCGAAAAAATGGCGGAACTTCGCGACGAATATTACATTCGGCTTTACTGAGCGCACGTTTCCGCTTGTCGGCGGGAACGCGCAAATTTATTCTTGCCCGCCGTATGGCAGACTACAATTTTTTCCGCCGGGGCGGAACGGATCAGCTTCGTATCGAAAAGCCGGAGGATCTCGCGGCGGTCGAAACGCTCGACAAAAAACTTTGGGTCGCGCTCAGCATGCCCGTCGCCGGGCAGGAGCTTGACGAGCGCACGCTGAAAACGCTCGACACGGACAACGACGGGCGCGTCCGCGTTCCCGAAATTCTCGCCGCCGTGAAATTCGTTCGCGCGGAACTTTCGAATTTCGACGCCTTTTTTGCGGGAAAAGACGCGTTCCCGCTCTCCGCGCTCGCGCCGTCGGGAACGGTTTCCGCAATCGCTCCGCGCCTGCTCGCGCGTCTCGGCAAGGCGGACGCTTCCGCGCTTTCGCTCGACGACGTCGATTCCGCCGTGAAAAATTTCGACGCGCAGCCGTTCAACGGCGACGGCGTGCTCGTTCCCGCGAGCACGGACGATCCCGCGCTTGCCGAATTCATCGATTCGGCGGTTGCCGCGACGGGCGGCGCCGATGACGCCTCCGGCAAAAAGGGCGTAACGGCGGAACTCGCCGCCGCATTCGTTGCCGCCGCCGCAGAAGTGCTTCGCTGGCGCGGCGAAGCCGATGCCGATGCGGAAAAATTTTTCCCGCTCGGCGCGGAAACGGAATCCGCTTTTGCCGCGCTCAAAAAAATTCGCACGAAGGTCGAAGACTTTTTCGCGCGCGTGCGCCTTGCGAGTTTTGACGCTTCGGCGGCGGGAACGCTCAACCCGGACGCCGCCGCTTTCGCCGCTCTCGCGGGAACGGAAATTTCCGCGTCCGCAAGCGCCGCGTTCCCGCTCGCGCACATCGCGCCTGCCGCCGACGGCGAGCCGATGCTCCCGCTCTCCGCAGGCGTGAATCCCGCATGGGCGGGCGCGCTCGCCGATTTTTCCGAAAAAACACTCGTTCCCGCCGCGAAAAAACTCGGGATCGACATCGGCGCGGGAACGCCCGCCGCGCTCCCGGAATCGCTGTGGTCGAAAATCGTCGCGCTTTTCGCGCCTTACGAAGACTGGCTCGGACGTGCTCCCGCGTCGGGCGCCGTCAATTTGCCTTCGGAAAAACTTCGCGAAATCGTCGAAGGAAATTTCCCCGAACGCCTCGCTCCGCTTTTCGAAAAGGAAGCGGCGGAAACGCCTCTGCGCGATGCGCTCGCCGCCGCCGAACGCCTTTGCCTGTTCTCGCGCGACCTCGCCGTCGTGCTCCGCAATTTCGTTTCTTTCGCGGAATTTTACAAGCGCGATGCGTCGGACACGGCGTTTCTCGTCGGCAAACTTTACATGGACAGCCGCGCCTGCTCGCTTTGCGTGCGCGTTGCCGACGCGGGAACGCACGCCGCGCTCGCCGCGAAATCCAACTGTTGCCTCGTGTATTGCGATTGCGTGCGCAAAGGCGGCGGCGAAAAAATGTGCATCGCCGCGATGTTCGGCGACGGCGACGCTCGCGCGCTCTACGTCGGGCGCAACGGCGTTTTTTACGATAAAAAAGGCGCCGACTGGGACGCGAAAATCATCAAAATCGTCGAAAATCCGATTTCGGTTCGGCAGGCGTTTTGGACGCCTTACCGCAAGCTCGCGAAATTCGTCGAGACGCAGGTCGAGAGCTTTGCCGCTGCGCGCGAGAAAAAAGTGGACGGCGATCTGAGCGCCGGCGCGGGAACGGCGTTGACGCAGGCGACGGAGGGCGCTCCCGCCGGCTCGGCGAAACCCGCCGCGTTCGACGTTGCGAAGTTCGCCGGAATTTTCGCCGCGATCGGCTTGGCGCTCGGCGCGATCGGCGCGGCGCTGTCCGTCGCGATTTCCGGTTTTCTTTCGCTTGCGCCGTGGCAAATGTTGCTCGCCGTCGTCGCCGTGCTGTGCGTGATTTCCGCGCCGTCGATGTTGCTCGCCGCGATGAAACTGCGTTGCCGCTCGCTCGGTCCGATTCTCGAAGCGAACGGCTGGGCGATCAACGGGAACGTCAAAATCGGAATTCCGCTCGGAAAATCTTTCACCGAAATGCCGAAAAAGCCCGCCGGCGCGCAGGTTTCGAGCATCGATCCTTTCCGCGAAAAAACGTTCCCGTGGGGAAAAATTCTCGTCGTCGTGCTCGTGCTCGCCGCCGCCGCGATCGCCGCATTCCTGCTCTTGCGCGGGAACGGCGAACCCGAAGCTCCCGCGCCCGTTCCCGCGCCCGCGCCGGTCAGCGCTCCCGCCGCCGTTCCCGCGCCGCAGAACGCCGCTCCCGTAGTCGCTCCCGCCGCGTAAACGGTTTTTTACCGCGAGTTTTTGCGAAATTCGCGGACAAGACCGCTTCCCCACTTTTTTTATTTCCTGCGTTGCGGCGCGGCGGCGCGGGTTTTAATCTCGGTCGCATGGCTTCCATTGAAGATTTAGTGGCGACGGTCGCTCGCCTCCGCGCTCCCGGCGGTTGCCCGTGGGATCGGGAACAGACGCATCGCTCGCTCTGCGCGGGCATTGTCGAAGAGGTCGCGGAATTCCTCGAAACCGTCGATCTCGACGAAAAAGCGCACATGTGCGAAGAGCTCGGCGACTTGTTGTTGCAGGTGGTGATGCACGCGCAGATCGCGTCCGAAAACGGCGATTTTGATTTTGAAGCGGTTGCCCGCGGCGTGAACGAAAAAATGATTCGCCGCCATCCGCATGTTTTCGGCGATCTTTCGTTGAAAGATTCTGCCGCCGTGCTCAAAAAGTGGGACGAAATCAAGGCGTCCGAAAAAAACAACAGCACGAAACCGAAGAGCGATTCGCCGTTCAAGGACGTTCCCGCGACGCTTTCCGCGCTGTTTTGTGCGCGGGAAGTTTGGAAAGCCGTGACGAAGAAAAATCTGAATCCGGGCGCGACTGCCGACCGCGCGAAAATCGATGCGCTTGCGGGAACGCTCACCGAAGAATCTGCGGGAACGGCGCTTTTCGAAATCGTCGCCGCGTGCCGTCAGGCGGGAATTGATCCCGAAAGCGCGTTGCGTCGCAAAACGCTTGCCGTGCGGCAGGAATGTCTGAAAAACCTTTGAACGCGGAAGAAAAATTCGAGATTTCTCTCGGAAGCCTCGGCGCGGTCGAGGTCGCGATTGAGCGTTCCCGCCGCATTCGGCGAATGACGTTGCGCGTGCTTGCGGGCGGCGTCGCCGCCGTTGTCGTTCCCGAAAATATGCGCGGAGATGTTTTTGCGAAGGCGAAAAATTTTGCGGAGGGCAATGCGCTTTGGTTGCGGCGCGCGTTGGAAAAGGCGAAGCGCGCGGGCGTTCCCGAACGGCGGACGCTGAGCGCGTTTCTGCGGGAACGCCCGACGATTTCCGCGTTCGGAAAAAGTTTCGCGTTGGAATTCGGAGCGGCGTCGATTGAGCCGTTTTTTGTTTTTCGCGAAAGCTCGCCGCTCGCCGTGTTCTGTTTGCGTGCCGGGCGCGAGGACGCGGACGCGGAAACGCTTTTGCGCAAATTCGCGCAGACGACGCTCCCGCCGCGCGTGCGGGCGCTTGCGGAGCGTTGCGGCGTGGGCGTCGGGAAAATTTCCGTGCGCGCGCAGCGTTCCCGCTGGGGCTCGTGCACGGCGTCGGGCGATCTTTCGCTGAATTTTCGATTGGTTCTGCTCCCGCCGGAATTGCAGGATCACGTGATTTTTCACGAGCTTGCGCATCGCGTTCACATGGATCATTCCGGCGAATTTTGGGATTTGCTCAATGCGTGGGATCCCGGCGCGGGAACGCACGATATCGCGCTCACGCGCACGTGGTCGCCGCTTGTTTTTTCGATTTCGAGCGAGTGAAACTTGACAGAACGGAGCGAAAAGTTTTGCATTGGCGGCGTCCGAAGCGACAGCTTCTTTTCTTCCCGTCAACCTAAGTGGATTCAAAATGACCATCGGCCTTACGGGCGGAATCGGTTGCGGGAAGTCCTCCGTTCTCCCTGCGTTTGAAAAACTCGGTTTCGCCGTCATCGATACGGATAAAATCGCCTCCGAAATTCATTCCGACTCGGATTTCCGCCGATTTGCGCGGGAACGTTTCGGGGACGGCGTGTTCGATTCCGAGGGCGGGCTTCGGAAGGACGCGCTCGCGAAAATCGTTTTTTCCGATGCCGCCGCGCTCGCGGATTTGGAAGCGTTCATGCATCCGCGCATTCGCGCCGAGTGGAAATCGCGCGTCGCCGCCGAGAACGCGGCTTCGCGAAACGTCGTCGTCGAAGTGCCCTTGCTTTTCGAAAAAAATTACGAGCGCGATTTCGACGCGACGGTTTGCCTCGCCGCTTCGGAATCCGTGCAGCTCGCCCGCCTCGAAAAACGCGGACTGCCGCGGGAACGCGCACGGGAACGCATCGCTTCGCAAATGCCGCTGACGGAAAAAATTCGCCGCGCGGACATGGTCGTTTTTAACGACGGTTCCCGCGAATTTCTCGCCGCGCAAGCGCAGGAAATCGCCGCGATGCTCGCCGCCTGAAAATCAATTTTTAGAATCACGAATACCGAAAAAAATGGATCACGAAAATCCTGAAATTCCCCAAGAAATTCCTTTGAACACGCCCGCCGCAGACGCGGCGTCAGACGTTCCCGCCGCGCCGAAACGTCGCGGGCGTCCGCCCAAAAATCCCGATGCCGTTCCCGCGCCGAAGCGCCCGCGCGGTCGCCCGCGGAAAAACGCGGACGCCGCCGATGCGAGCGACGTTCCCGCCGAGGAGCCGACGCTTTCGCCGATCGCCGCGGACGTTCCCGCGGAATTTGTTCCCGCGTCCGAACCCGCGCCGTCGGTGAGCGTTCCCGAACCCGCTGCGCCCGCGCCTGTCGCGGAGGAAGCGTTCCCGCGCGCGCCGGAGCCGCCGCACGCAGTGTTTTCTTTTGATCCGGAAGAGGAAGCGTCCGAGCCCGCCGCAAACGCGGAGCCTGTCGCTCCCGCCGCGCCGGAATCCGTTCCCGCCGAAGTTTCCTCCGAAGTTTCCGCTCCCGCCGAAGCGCCGGCATCGGACGTTCCCGCGAAGCCGTGGGAAAAGAAACCGTGGAAACAAAAACCGTGGGAGCGACAGGCTCCGGCGGCGGGAACGCCGAACGCGGGAACGGACGCGTCCGCGAAACCGTGGGAAAAGAAAAATCGTCCGCCGTTCCCGCCGAAACCGGCGAAATTCGGCGGCGGGAAATTTAATCCGCAGGGAAAATTTGAAAAATTCCGCAATGACAAGTCTGCGCCCAAGCGCAGTTGGGGCGAGCTTGCGAACACGGATTCCGCCGAGGAAGCTTCGCTCACGCTCGGCGCGGTTTTCGATTACAATTTGCTGAACGACGAGGCTTATTTGGAAACGCTTTCGCGCCTTGCGCGGCACGTTGCCAAGCGCGCGGACGGAGCGAATCCGTTCCTCGCGCCTGCCGTTCCCGCCGCTACGGAAGACGGCGGCGTCGCGGAAGGCGTTCCGAGCATCGAGCTCGTCGCGGATTCGCCGACGGCGCCGCTTGATTTCAACGAAGTTTACGAATCGTCGATGGCGTCGCTGATTGCGGCGGCGAAATCGTTCGGCATCCCGGTGTTTCGCAATCCCGTGCGCCGTCCGCTCGTGAAGAAAATTTTGCGTTCGGCGTTCGGGGAAGGGCGTCCGATTTCGATTAAGGGCACGCTCGAACCGCTTGCCGACGGGAACGGGCTTTTGCTTTACGGTTGCGATGCGTATCGCGTGAAAGAGTTGAGCGCGTTTGTTCCGCAATCGCTCATCAAAAAATACGGTCTGCAACGCGGGCACGACGTGGAGGCGATCGCGTTCCCGCCGATGAAAGGCGAGACGGCGCCGATCGTCGTGCACATTTCTTCCATTATGGGCGCCGATCCCGCGAGCGTGAAAGATCTCACGCCGTTCACGGAGCTTACGCCGTATTATCCGACCGAGCGCATCATACTCGAAACGGACGATTCCGCCGCGTGGAACAATCTCTCGATGCGTTGCGTCGATTTGCTTTGCCCGATAGGGCTGGGACAGCGCGGGCTCATCGTCGCGCCGCCGCGCACGGGCAAAACCGTGCTCATGCAGGCGATCGCCAATTCCATCGCGAAAAACAAACCGAACGCGCATTTGATCGTTCTGCTCGTGGACGAACGTCCGGAAGAAGTGACGGATTTTCGTCGCAAGACGACGCACGGCGAAGTCGTCGCGTCCACGTTCGACGAAAGCGCGGAAAATCACGTTCACGTTGCGGAAATGGTCATTGAGCGCGCGCGCCGCATGGTCGAGCTCGGCAAGGATGTCGTCATTCTTCTCGATTCGATTACGCGTCTTGCTCGCGCTTACAACACGCTGATGCCCAACGGCGGGAAAATTCTTTCCGGCGGCGTCGAGGCGGGAGCGCTTTCCAAGCCGAAGCGTTTCTTCGGTTCCGCGCGCAACATCGAGGGCGGCGGATCGCTCACGATTCTCGGCACGGCGCTCGTCGATACCGGCTCGAAGATGGACGAAGTCATTTTCGAAGAATTCAAGGGCACGGGCAATATGGAGCTGGATCTCGACCGCGATCTCGCGAACAAACGCATTTACCCGGCGATCAATTTCGAGCGTTCGGGAACGCGCAAGGAAGAGCTGCTTTACCATCCGCAGGAAATGCAGTGCGTTTATTCCATGCGCCGCGCGATGAAAGGCGTTCCCTCGATCGAGGCAATGGAAATGCTCATTTCCCGCATGAAGAAAACCAAGACAAACGCGGAATTCCTCATGACGCTCGCAACGCGATAGCGCGGGAACGGCGGCGCGGGAACGAAACGTTCCCGCGCGCATCGTTCGCACAAAAAAAGCGTTCCCGGCGGGAACGCTTTTTTGTGCGCGGGAGCGCGAATTATTCGGCGCCCTGACCTTTGAGAACGGTCGGCTTGTTGCCGGAGCCGCCGGAGTTCGCGCCGATCGCGTCCATGTAGCTCGAGGTCAGCGACTTTCCGTCGTAAGAGGAAAGCTGATCTTCTTCCGCGAGGATGTTCCCGTTGGAATAGGATTTGATGTGGCCGTCCGCGAACGCCATGATGCCGTATTTTCCGAAGGGCGATTTTTCATCCCATTCGCCGGAAGTGCTCAGACCGCGAAGCCACGCAATCGGGTAGCCGACTTCGTCTTTCGGATTGCGCTTGGCGTTGGCGACAACGTCCCACGAAATCGGATTGCCGGAAAGTTCGTTCGTGCCGTCGTCAACTTCGGAAAGCACGTGTTTGGGAACGGTCGAATAGCCGTCCACGTCGCTGCCCACGACCCACGTGTCTCCGGTGGTGAGACCGGCGTAGCGGGCGAGGACTTCGGCAAATGTCGCAACGTTGTTCGCCTGATATTTTTTCGCGTCGGAACCTTTGTTCGAAATGATTTTTCCGTCCTGACGCAACGAGACGATCGCCTGCGCGATGCTGCGCAAATCGCTTTGCGCGCCCATTTGCCGGGCTTTGTTCATCGCCATCGGAATCCCTGCGGAAGCGAGTCCGGCGAGAATGCCGATAATCGCGATGACGGTGAGGAGTTCGATGAGCGTGAACCCTTTGCGCTGTTTTTTAAGGATTTTTTTCATGGGGATTTTTTTTGGAGTATTGTGGTGAAAACTGTCCGAAATGCTAATCCGGGCGGGCGATTTTGCAAACCGAAAATGCGAACGTTCCCGCGAAAACAAAGCTCCGGCGGAAACTAAGTTCCCGCCGGAGCCGTCTTATCTCTACTGACTTAATCTCTAACTTCTCTCTATCTCTATTAACCTCTAACTGACTTAACTAACCAAATTCTACAAAAAGAGCGGCGCCGAATTTTCTTTTGTCTTAAAAATTTTTCGGGAACGCGGCGTGCGCATCGCGCGGGTCGTTTTTTTGTTTTTACTTCTAAAACGCGAATCTCGCCGCTATTGTTTCGGCAAGATGTTTTTTTTCGGAAAAAATCCCGCTGCCCGTTTGCGGCGCGATGCGGAAAACCTTCTCCTTGCGGCGGAAAAGGTGCTGCGTTATCGCGGGGACGTTTTCGACGATTCCGCGCGGGAACGCTTTGACGAAGCGGTCGCGGCGACGCGCGAGGCGCTCGGGCAAACGCCGGCGGACGCCGATGCGCTTTCCGCCGCCGCGGGAACGCTCGACGCGGTGTTGCGCGAGCTCGGCGGCACGATTTTTCCGAAACGCAGTTTGCCCGAGTGGGTGGAGCTGCTCGTCGTCGCGGCAATTCTTGCCGGCGGCATTCGCGCATTTTTCGTCCAGCCGTTCAAAATCCCGACAAATTCGATGTTCCCGACTTACAACGGCATGACCGCCGAGCTCGCCGAGGATTCGCAAGGATTTTTCGGAAAATGGGCGGAGCGGATTTTTCGCAGCGCATCGTTTTACGAAATCGTCTCGCCCGCCGACGGCGAAGTGCTCATTCCGTTGCGTTTCGACGCGGGAACGCGCGCGTATTCGCTGTTCCCGCCGACGCGCGAGAACGGCGCGGGCGACATCGTTTCGCCCGGCAAGGAAATTTACCGGCTCATCGTCGGGAACACGGTCGTTCCCGTCGAAGTGCCGCGCGATTTTTCGCTGAACGGAGTTTTGCTCAAAGCGTTTTTCCCGGAAGCGGAAAAATCGGGCGCGCAGGAATCCGCGTGTTGGCGGGAAGTTTTCCGCACGGGAAAAATTACGATGACGCCCGACGGTTTGCCCGTTCTGCGCACGGGAAAAATCGTTCGCCGCGGCGAAAAAATTTTTGCATTCAAAATTTTCGGCGGCGACATGGTGCTCGTCGAGCGCGTTTCCGAACATTTCCGCGAACCTCGCCTCGGCGATCCGTTCGTGTTTCGCACGCACAACATTCCCGGTCTGAACAACGTCGAACTTTACTACATCAAACGCCTTGCGGGAAAGCCCGGCGACATTTTGCGCGTCGCCGACGGAAAATTGCTCGTCAACGGCGTTCCCGCGGATTTCGCCGAAGCGATGCGGCTCAACAACGCGCCTACGCCGGAGAAAAAATACTACGGCTACCTGCCGAACTGCGGCGCGCCGACGCTTTACGGCTGGGAGCTTTCGAAGGATTTTCGCGTTCCCGCCGGTTATTACTGCGCGTTGGGCGACAATTCCGCAAACAGCTACGATTCCCGCGGCTGGGGCGGCGTTCCCGCAAAGGACGTCGTCGGCACCGCGCTTTTCATCCTTTATCCGTTTTCTCCGCGCTGGGGATTCGCCGAGTGATTTTTTTCGCGGCGGCGAAATTATCCGCCGTCCGTTATAACGCGGCGAACATGACGGGGAAAACTTCGTCGGCGGGAACGTGATTCCAGAGCTCGAACGCGAGAGCGCCTTGCCACGCGAGCATCGCGCGTCCGTCGTCGGCGGGAACGCCGTGCGCGCGCGCGGCGGCGACGAGCGCGGGAACGTGCGCTCCGTAGGTCGCATCGTAGGCGGCGAAGCCTTCGCGAAAAAGTTCCGGCGGGAACGGCGACGGATCGCCGGGGTGAAGTCCGAGCGGCGTGGCGTTGACGACGAGCGTTTTTTTCGCATCGTCGAAACTGCGAATTTCGTTCGGCGCGAGCACGGAAATTTTCGCCGGATTTTTTTCGGTCGCGACTGCGGCGACGAGGGCTTCGGCGCGTTCGCGGGAACGGTTGACGACGATGAGTTCCGCGCAACCTTGCGCGAGCGCCGTCGCCGCAATTGCCCGCGCCGCGCCGCCGGCACCGAGCAACACGACGCGCGTTCCCGCGAGCCGCACGCCGAGCCGCATTTCCGCCGCGCGCGCGAATCCGCGACCGTCGGTGTTTTCGCCGCGCCAGCCGCCGAGCGCATCGTCGCGCACGAGCGTATTTGCCGCGCCGATGTGCGCCGCCTCGGACGAAATTTCTTTCAGCAACGGGAGCGCGGCGACTTTGTGCGGGATCGTGAGATTGACGCCGAGAAAGTTTTTTTCAAAAAGCAACGGGAGCGCTTCGCCGAGTTGTTCGGCGGCGATTTCGAAGCGAAAATAGCGGCGTGCGGCGAGCTCGGGCGCGCGGCGTTCCCGCGCGGCGGCGGCGAGTGCGGCGTTGTGCATTTTCGGCGAAAGCGAGTGCGCAATCGGTTTGCCGAGCACGGCGAAGCTCGGCTCCGGGCGCGTCCATGCGCGGAGATCGTCGAGCGTGCAGGTTTTTTCGATTTCGGTCATTACGCGGAAAAGCCTAAATCGGAACGCGCGTTGCTTAAAGCGAATTTCCGTCGGCGGGAACGGATTTCGGAAAATTTTTCGCGGCGAAATTCCCTTTGTCATTCCGAGCGGGAAGTGATAATTTCGCAAATGTTTTCAAAGACTATGCCGAATGTCCTCGAACAGCCCGCGCTCATTCACGGGAACGCCTCTCGCGAAGAGGCGCTTTCTTCGCTTTTCCGAATTTTCGAAACGCATGCCGATGCGGCGGCGCTTGATGCGATGAAGACTGCGGCGACGGAGCGGGAACGCACGTCTTCCACGTTTTTGGGGCGCGGACTCGCGCTCCCGCACGGACGCACGGAAAGTCTCGGCGAAATTTCGATCGCCGTCGGCGTTTCCGAAGAGGGCGTGCCGTGGCCGGACGACGCGAGCCGCGCGCATCTCGTGCTGTTGCTGGGCGTTCCCGCCGCGATGATTCGGGATTATCTTTTGCTGATGCAGAAAATTTTGCGCTGGCACAAGGATACGAAAACGCTCGATGCGGACGGGCGCGTGTTGGACGCCGCCGCGCTGATCGCCGAGCTTAAATCCGTCGTCGCCTGAATCCGAATTTTCGAGCAATGTCCGCCGATCCGGAAATCGCCGCTTCCTCCGCCGCCGCTCCCGCTCCCGGCGTTCCCGCCGGGAAAAAGTTTTCGCGGCGAATGCTTCTCGGGCTGGAATTGCGCGAAAAGATTCGGCTCGGCGATACGCAACTCATTTATGTTTGGGCGCTGTGCGCGGGGCTTATCGGTGCGCTGACGGCGTTGGCGTTCGGTTTTTGCGTGACGTGCGTTCAGGATTTGCTCACGGGAACGCGCGGGCTGTCGCAGGTCGCGGCGTTCGCTTCGTTGGAAAAATGGCATTGCGTGCTCGTTCCCGCGGTCGGCGGATTGCTCGCGGGAGCGACGTTGCTTTTCATGCACAAATTCGTTCCCGTGAGGGCGACGGAATACATGGAGGCGATTGCGCTCGGCGACGGCTACGTGCCGCCGAAACCGAGTTTGCTGCGAAGCCTTTCCGCCGTGTTCACGATCGGTTCGGGCGCGGCGATCGGGCGCGAAGGTCCGCTGATTCAAACCTCGGCGGTCGCGGCATCGTGGTTGGGTTCAAAATTCAAATTGCCGCCGCCGCGGCTTCGGCTCGTGGTGGCGTGCGCGGCGGCTTCGGCGATGGCGGCAACGTTTCACACGCCGCTTTCGGGCGGTCTTTTCGTGGGCGAAATCGTGCTCGGCGCGCTGACTTTGGATTTTCTTGCGCCGTTGCTGGTGGCGAGCTGCGCGGGCTATTTGACGCTGAGCTTGCTCGGCGCGGCGGATCCGATTTATCACGTTTCCGGCGAAGTCGGGCTCGGCTCGAATCACCTGATCGTCGCGTTGAGTTGCATCGCGCTCGGCGTGGTCGCGGCGCTTGCGGCGAACGCGTGGCTTTGGTTGCTGAAAAAAGCGCGGCGCTTGCTCAACGGTCGGCATTCGATGTTGCCCGTGCGTCTCGCGCTCGCGGGAGCGCTCTGCGGGCTCGCGGCGATATTTTTCCCGGAAATTACGGGCAACGGCTACAACATGATTCGCGGAGTCGTGGCATCGCAGTTTTCGCCGGAGCACGCGGCGCTGTTGCTGGTTTTGAAAATCGGAATCGTCGCCTGCGTTTTCGGCGTGGGAACGGTCGGCGGGGCGCTGACGCCGAGCCTGACGATCGGCACTTTCATCGGATTTCTTTTTTCCGCGCTGATGACGCGCCTCGGCGTTCCCGGCGATCACGCAATCGCGTATTCGCTCGTCGGAATGGCGGCGTTTTTTACGACGGCGGCAAATGCGCCGATGACATCGCTGTTGCTCGTGGTCGAATTTACGCTCGCGGGAACGCTGATGTTCCCGCTGATTATCGCCGTCGTCGTTTCGCACGGCGTTGCGCGTTTCCTGCACACGGAATCGATGTATCACGATTCTCTCGCGGCGGGAACGCAGAGCATTTTTTCAAAACCGCTCGCCGAGGTGCGCTTGCTGGAAATCGCGCGCAAACAGCCGCCGACGGTGCGTCCGGACGACAATTTCGGCACGGTCGCCAACGTGCTCATCCGCCACCCGTCGCAGACGATTTTCGTCACGAGCGGGAACGGCGAATATCGCGGCGCGATCGTTTCGTCGGATATTTTGCAGTTTGCGCAGACAAAGGAGCTCGCCGAAGCGATTATCGCGATCGATGTTTCGCGCGACAGCCTGCCCGTGCTTTTGCCGGAGATGAAATTGCCCGACGCGCTGAAAATTTTTGCCTCGTTCAAAGATGAGGATTCGCTCGCGCTCGTGGAAGATACCGTTTCGAAAAAACTGCTCGGCGTGGTGAATCGCTCCGACCTTTATCTCGCCATCGGCGAAATTATGCGCCGCGAAAAAGTGCGCTGAACGCTCGCGGGCGCGGACGGATTTTTTTTCGCAAAATTTTCGTCGCGGGAACGGGAACGCGGCGGCGGTTTCGCGAGTTTTTGTTTTGGCAAAGGCGCGGCGGCGCGTTATTCGTTTTCGGCATATGACACCTGAAAAAATTTCCGTTTGTGCAAACGGGACGTTGAACGTTCCCGCCAACCCGATTATTCCGTTCATTCGCGGCGACGGGAGCGGTCCCGACATTTGGGCGGCGGCGGTGCGCGTGCTCGACGCCGCCGTCGAAAAAGCCTACGCGGGAACGCGGAAAATCGAATGGCGCGAAGTTTTCGCCGGCGAAAACGCGTTCAAAAAATTCGGAACGTGGTTGCCGGACGACACGTTGGCGGCGTTCCGCGAATACCTCGTCGGCATCAAAGGTCCGCTCACGACGCCCGTCGGCAAAGGCGTGCGTTCGATCAACGTCACGTTGCGGCAAACGTTGGATCTTTTCGTC
Source organism: Bacteroidaceae bacterium (assembly GCA_963620895.1). Classification (GTDB taxonomy): domain Bacteria; phylum Verrucomicrobiota; class Verrucomicrobiia; order Opitutales; family UBA953; genus Spyradosoma. The sequence continues at coordinate 23,053 of CAVFCB010000006.1, forward strand.
TGCCTTCGCCCGGTGAAGTATTTTCGCGGGATCGAAACGCCGGTGAAAGCGCCGTCGAAGGTGGACATGGTCGTTTTTCGCGAAAATACGGAAGACATTTACGCGGGCATCGATTGGGCGGCGGGAACGCCTAAGGCGCAGCGCATGATTGAATTTCTCAGGACGGAATTTCCGGACGATTTCAAAAAAATCCGCTTCGGCGCGGAAACGCCCGACGAAATCGGCTTCGGCGTGAAACCCGTTTCGAAAGCGGGAACGCAGCGGCTTGTGCGTGCGGCGCTCGAATACGCGGTCGCGCAAGGGCGCAAGTCCGTGACGCTCGTGCACAAGGGCAACATCATGAAGTTCACCGAAGGCGCGTTTCGCGATTGGGGCTACGCCGTCGCGCGCGAGGAGTTCGGCGCGGAGTCGATCGGCGACGGCCCGTGGTTGCGCGTTCCCGCGGGAAAACCCGGCGCGGGACTCGTGATCAAGGATTGCATTTGCGATGCGTTTTTGCAGGAAATTTTGCTTCATCCGGCGGATTTCGACGTCGTCGCGACGCTGAATCTGAACGGCGACTACGTTTCCGATGCGCTCGCGGCGCAGGTCGGCGGCATCGGCATCGCGCCCGGCGGGAACATCAATACGAAAACGGGACACGCGATTTTTGAGGCGACGCACGGCACGGCGCCGAAACTCGCCGGGCTCGACAAGGCGAATCCGTCCTCGCTGTTGCTTTCCGCGGAAATGATGTTCCGCCATCTCGGCTGGAACGAAGCGGCGGATCTCGTCGTGAAAGGCGTCGAAGGCGCGATTACGGCGAAAACGGTAACGTTTGACCTTGCGGAAATGATTCCCGGCGCGACCGCGCTGAAATGCTCGGAATTTGCCGATGCCGTCATTGCGCATCTTCGCGCGTGAACGCGGCGGGAAAAAAATTACGTGCTTGCGTTCCCGTTGCCCGAAAATATCCTTAAAAAAAGAATTTCAGTTCAACAAAAAAAGAAAAAACAAATCCAATGAAAAAAATCATTACCGCTCTTGCAATCGCCGCTTTCGGCGTTTCCGCGTTCGCTCAGGAATCCGCAGTTTCGGCTTCGGAAAAAGATTTCGTCATCGGCGCCAAGTTCGATTTCGAAAGCCGCTACATTTCCGCCGGTAAGCGCAGCGTCAACGAAAACATGCAGACGACGATTTCCCTGAAATACTTCGTCCCGCAGACGTCGGACATCGGCTTCACGCCGTATGCGGACTTCTTCTGGATGTCGCCGACGAATAACGAACGCATCGGGGAAAAGGTTTCCGACGAAGGTTCGTTCACGCTCGGCTCGGAAGTCGCCGTCGGCGAAACGATCACGGTCGATTTCGGCTACAAATTCACGGGATGGAATGACCGCGAAAGCGCCCAAGCGATGAACCGCGCGCCCCTCAACCGCCAGAACGAAATTTTCGTCGGCGTTTCCCGCGCGTTCAATCTGCTCGACGGGAACGAAGACACCGCCGTTCTCGGTTTCGCGCAGGTCGCCTACAACTGGAACCGCAATCAGCTCGCTTACGAAATCGGTCTCGAAAAATCCTTTGATCTCAGCTCCGATGTCGCGCTGAAACTCGCCGCCTGCTACGGCTACGTCGATGCGAACAAATACAACGGCGACCAGCGGGACGCCGGCGTACCGCGCGGACACAACGATTACGGCTACATCGCGGCTTCCGCCGATGTTTCCTACCAAATCAACACCGGCACGAACGTCGGTCTCGGCATCCGCTACGCCTACAACAACGACGGCGACAAAGGTCTCGCCGGCGATGACAACAACGACCACAACGTGTGGTGGGGCGCGTGGATCAACTTCCTGTATTGATTCTGCGTTTTCCCGCAAAAAAAGCGTTCCCGCCACGGGAACGCTTTTTTTGTGCGCCTCGGCGCGAGGTTTTTCGAAATTTCGCGGAAGCGGCGTTCCCGCGAAATTATTCACGGAAAACAAAATCCTGTTTGCTCGTTTCGAGCCTTTCGCGCATAGTATTTTTTGAAAGTCGCAAAACATGCAGCGCAAACGCAATCAGAGTCTCGCGGAAAGAATGCGCGCCAAAGAATGGCGTGCGTTGCCGCAGGATGTCGCGTTGCGCGGGGACACGCGAATTTCCAAGCGGCGGCGACGTCGCGGCGTAATTCGCGCGATTTCTTTCACGGTGCTGTTTTGCGGAATTTTAGCGCTCTTCGTTTATGTTTGGGACGATATGATGCGCGGGAGCGCCGAAGAGTCCGGCGAGGCGAGCGCCATCGGCGTCGAATTCGTCGATCGCGACGGCGTGCTCGGCGAGGAATGGTTTCGCGAGTGGACGGGTTTTGACGAAAATCAGCCGCCCAATCTGAACGCCTTGCGGGCGCGGCTGTTGGAGTATCCGCAGATTTCCGATGCGGACATTCGCCGCCTTCCGGGAAAAATCCAAGTGCTCGTGCGGGAACGCGTTCCCGTGGCGCGCATGGCGGACGCGCACGGGAACGTGTCTCTCGTTGCGGCGGACGGCGTGATTTTCCCCTCGAAAACGTTCCCGCAACAGGCGCGCGACATGCTTCCGCTTTTGGAGCATGCGAAAATTTCCGTCGCGGCGGAAACCGGATTTCAGCGCGTTGAAGGCATTGCGGCGCTGACGGAATTTTTGACGACGGCGCGCGAAAATTATCCGAAACTTTTCGGAGATTGGGGCGCGATTTCGTTGAAGGATTTTCCGACGGATCCGCGCGATGCGTCGATGCCGTGGTGCGCGTTGCGCGTGTTCCCGAAGCCGACAGCGAGCAATCCCGCCGCGCCGCAGATTCGGGAAATTGTTTTTTCCGCGGATCCGAACACGTTTCACAAAGATCTGCGCTTGCTCGGCGCCGCGGTAAATTCGGGCAAGCTCGACGAAGCGCTCTCGGCAAATTCTTCCGGCGCGAAACACAATTACCGCATGCTTTTTATCACGAACCGCAAAAATCCCGAAAAGGAATCCCGCGAAATGCGCCTCATTCCCGTTCCCGCAGAAACGGATTGAATTTCCCGCCGGAAAATTTCGGAGAAAAAAAGAATTTTTACATGAACTCAGAAAACATTTTGGCGGTCATCGACATCGGCAGCGCGGAAACGAAAGTTTTCATTCTCGATCTCGCGCCGCAGCTGAAAATCGTCGGCGGATATTCCGCTCCGACCAAGGGAATGCGCAAGGGCGAAATCGTCAACCTCGGCGAAGTCAAGGACAGCGTGCATTCGGTGTTGCGCGCGGCGGAAGAGCAGACCGGGATCGCCGGGCGTTTGCGCCACGCGTGCCTGTCCGTCTCGGGAACGGCGCTCGGCGGTTTTCCCGTCATGGGACTTACGAGCGTGAAGAGCGGAACCGTGAGCGCGGAGGACAAAATCGCCGCGGAAAACGACGCGATCGAAATCTGCATCAATCGCATCCTCGAAGAGCGGCACGTCGTTATGCGGGAACGCCGCCGCTACGTGTTGGACGAAGAAGAATGCGAGGAACCGCTCGGACTCACGGGGCGCTCGCTCGCTTGCGATTTGTGGATCGTTGACGCGGCGGACAAATATCTGACCGAGCTTTACCAAATTCCGAATCACTACGGAATGACGGTGCGGCGGCTTTTCCCGGCATCCGTCGCGTCCGCGCGAAGCGTGCTCACGCATTCCGAGATGGACAAAAATCGGCTCGTCATCGACATCGGCGCGGGAACGTCGGACTTCGCGCTTTACCGCAACGGCAGGCTCGCGCTCACGGGCGTCGTTCCCGTCGGCGGCGACCACATTACGAATGACATTTCGCACGGGCTTCAAATTCGCGTCGAGGACGCCGAGCGGCTCAAAATCAAATACGGACGCGCCGTTGCGCGCGATTCCGATGCGTTGCGCGAAATCGAGCTCGACGACGAAGCGCTCGACACCGAGCTGAAAGAATTTTCCGCGCACGTTTCGCTCTACAAAATGGAACTCGTGACCGAGCTTCGTTTGCAGGAATTGTTCTCGCTGATCGCGAAAAAAATCAACGTCGAAAACGTGTTTCGCGGAACGGTTTTTCTTACGGGCGGCGCTTCGAAAATGCGCGATATCGGCGAGCTCGCGAGCTCCGTTTTCGGGAACGCGGAAGTGCGGCTCGCGGAACCGTCGGAAAATTTTGCGCGCAATTACACCGATCCGAAATATGCGACGGTCGTCGGGCTCGCCGCGCTGATTCGCGATGAACGAGCGCGTTCCCGCGGGAAAACGGGCATCGTCGGCGGACTGCGCAGATTTTTCCGGGAACTTTTTCGCTGACGGACAACTTCAACTTTTTTTTGACGCAGATGGAAAATTTCGAAAATGCACAACCCGCGCACGGGAACGTTCCCGCCGAGCCGAAACCCGCATTGCGGCTGAAAGTCGTCGGCGTCGGCGGCGCGGCGACGCGCACGGTCGCGCGGCTTTGCGCCGGAGGCGAAATCGCGGCGGAATTCATCGCCGTGGACACGAGCGCGCCGGAATTGAATTCGCTGAAAACTTCCGGCGTGAAAACGCTTCTCATCGGAGAAGACGTCACCGGCGGGAGCGGCGCGGGAACGGATGCGACTCGCGGCGCGCTCGCGGCGAAGGCGTCCGAGGAAATTTTGCGGGAAATGCTCGCGGGAACGGATTTGCTCATCGTCGTCGCATCGCTCGGGCGCGGCACGGGCAGCGGCGCGTCCGTCGAAATCATCAACATCGCGCGGGAAATCGGACTCACGTCCGTGTGCTTTGCGACGACTCCGTTTTCGTGGGAAGGCACGAATTCGACCGAACAGGCATCCGTCGCAATCGACGCGCTGCAGGCGAACGGGAACGCGTTCATCCTGATCGAAAACAATCTCATCGCGCAGACGGACGCCGCCGGCGGGAACGCCGCGGAAGGCTTTCGCATTTCCGATCGTTGGATTGAAACCGGCGTTTCCGCGTGCTGCCGAATGCTGCTCAACGAAACCGGACGCATGCGCGTGGATTTGGCGGCGTTTCGCAGTCTTTTCCCGGTCGTCGGAATGCGCACGCTTTTTTCCGTGGGTTTCGGTTCGGGCGAATCGGCGCAGGAAGACGCGCTCACGGAGCTTTTTCGCAGTCCGTTGTTGAAAACGCGCACGTCCGTCGCGGGAGCGGCGGAAACGCTCGCGATTCACGTCGAATTCGGCGCGGAACCGAACATCGCGCTTTGGGGCGAAATCGCCCAGCGCGTGAAAGATCGCTTCGGCGGCGAGGCGCGCACGCTTCCGAGCTACGCCGTCAATCCCGCGCTCGGCGACAAGCTTCAAATCTGCGTTTTCGGAGCGTCCGGAATGCGTGCGGCGGGAAAAATCGTTCGCCCGGCGCCGAAAAAATCCGCGTCCGCGGGAAAGCGTTTGGAGAGCGAAATTCTCGTGCTTTCGCCGGATTTCGCCGAAATTCAGGACGACTCCGCGCCGGATGATTTGGGAATCGACGACCGCCGCGGAATTTTCGGATCGACGCGCGACCGGCTTTTCGAGGGCATGGATTTGGATACGCCGACGTATATCCGCAAGCAGATCAATCTCGAAAAAGCGTTCGCGAAAAAGAAAAAAGAACTCGGCGCAGTCGATAAAAACTGACGGAGCAGCCGGCGATGGACGTTGAACTTTTTGACTACGAGTTGCCGCAGGAACTTATTGCGCAAACGCCTGCGGCGCGGCGGGAACAGTCGCGGCTGCTCGTCGTGAATCGCGCGACGGGAACGTTTTCGCATCACGTTTTTGCGGAGCTTCCCGACTTGCTTCCGGCGGGAACGCGGCTGTTTCGCAACGATGCCGCCGTGCTTCAGGCGCGGCTCGCGGGAACGCGCGAAACGGGCGGAAAAATCGAGTGCCTGCTGTTGCGTCCGGGAGAAATTCCTACGCGTTGGTGGTGCATGCTTCGACCGGGGAAAAAAGCGGCGGCGGGAACGTTCGGCGTTCCCGGCGTTTATCGCGCACGCGTCATCGGCAAGGAAGAATGCGCGGAGGGCGGCGGCGAATATCTCGTCGAATTCGAATTGCCCGAAGGTCGAAGCGTGCTCGACGTCGCCGCAGAAATCGGGCGGCTTCCGCTTCCGCCTTACATCGAACGCGCGCGCCCGAAGGACAAGGATTTTTCCGCGCTCGATCGCGAGCGTTATCAGACGGTTTACGCGCGGCGGGAACGCCCCGTTGCGGCGGCGGCGCCGACCGCCGGATTGCATTTTTCCGATGCGTTGATCGACACGATGCGCGCGCGCGGTTTCCGCACATTCGACCTTACGTTGCACGTCGGGCTGGGAACGTTTCAGCCGATCAAATCCGCGACGATCGAGGGACATTCCATTCACAAGGAATTTTACGCAATTCCCGCGGGAACGCGCGCGGAGCTCGAACGCCGCGATCCCGCATCGCCGCGACTCGCCGTCGGCACGACGAGCCTTCGCGCGATGGAAGATTTTTCGCGGCGCCGCGCGGCGGGCGATCCGCTCATTCCTCCGGCGGGAACGGTTGCCGCCACGGCGGGAATTTACATTTATCCGCCGTCAAAAATTATTTCGGCGGAAATTCTGATTACGAATTTTCACCTGCCGAAATCGACGCTCATGTGCCTCGTCGCATCGTTCCTCACGCCGGGAGAAACTCGCGGCATCGCGTGGCTCAAGGAGCTTTACGCCGAAGCGGTGCGGGAACGCTACCGTTTTTACAGCTACGGCGATGCGATGCTCATTCTCTGAAAGAGAAGGGCGGGAAAAATCAGATTTCTTCCCAACGCCTAATCGGCGAACGCGCCGCGCTCAGCGTTTGAATTTCGCGACGATTTCCGCGGGAGCGACGTCGCTTTGAAGTTTTACGATGCGGGAATTCCCTTCGCCGAAGACGACGACGCGCGGCGTCCATTTCAGCGCTTCGGATTCTTCCATGTGCGCGAACGACATGATGACGATGAGGTCGCCGACTTTGCCCAAGTGCGCCACGGCGCCGTTGAGGCAGAACTCGCGGGAACCCGCAGGCGCGGGAATGGCGTAGGTTTCGAAACGGTGTCCGTTGGAAATATTGCCGACGAGGATTTTTTCGTTCGGGAGCATTCCGATCATCTGCATAATTTCGCTGTCGATGGCGAGACTGCCCTCATAGTGAAGTTGCGCGTCGGTGACTTCAGCTCGCAGGATTTTGGTGCGAAGAATTTCAAGTTGCATAGGATTCCGAAGAAATAAAACCGCAATATCATAACTACGGCTTGAAAATCGGCAAGCCTCCGATTAGGTTTTTCGAAACCTTTTTCGATGGAGACCTCCTTGCAGGACAAGCGTTCGCTGAGCGAGCGCTTTGAACAGTTCGTTACCGACGTTATTTACGATCGCGCCCGTCCGAGTCCGGCGGCGCGTGCGCTCGCGTGCGTGCTGGGAGCGTTTGCGGTGCTTTTCGAGCGCATCGTGCGCCTGCGGTTTTTTCTTTATCAGAACCGAATTTTGCGCGACACGCCGCTGGGCTGCAAAGTCATCGTCGTGGGTAATCTGACCGTCGGCGGAACGGGAAAAACTCCCGTCGTGGAAAAAATGGCGCGCGTCATGGCATCGCACGGACGCAAGGTCGCGATTCTTTCGCGCGGCTACAAATCGAAAAAGGAACCGTTTTTTCGGCGCGTTTTGCGTTGGCTGAATTTGGCGGCGCGTCCGAGCCCGCGCGTGGTTTCCGACGGGAAATCGCTCCTGCTCGGCGCCGAGGTCGCGGGCGACGAACCGTTTATGCTTGCGCGCAATCTCGTTTCCTGCGGCGTGAGCGTCGTCGTCGATCGCGATCGCGTTTATGCGGGCGAATACGCGATTCGGCATTTCGGCGCGGACATCATTATTCTCGACGACGGCATGCAGTATCTTCCGTTGCGCGGTTCGATCAATCTTTTGCTTGTGGACAAAACGAATCCGTTCGGGAACGGGCGCACGCTCCCGCGCGGAATTTTGCGCGAACCCGTCGATCACTTGCGGCGCGGGAACTACATTTTCCTGACAAAATGCGACGGGAACCCCAACGACGCGCTGATCGCGAAAATTCGCGAATACAACGCGGAGGCGGAAATCATCGAATGCACGCACCGCCCGAAACGCCTTTGCGCCGTTTTCGGAAATCTTCCCGACATCGAGCTGAGCGAGATGCAGGATCGCCGCGTCGCTACGTTCAGCGGGATCGCCACGCCGGACAAATTCGAGGAATTCGTGCGACGCTACGGCGCGCGCATCGCCTACAATCGCCGATTTTTCGATCATCACCGCTTCACGGAAAAAGATCTCGAAGAAGTTTTCGAGGGCGCAAAGCTCGCGGGAGCGGAATACATCATCACCACGGAAAAAGACATGGTGCGGCTTTCCCGCGACCTCAAACCGCCGCTCCCGATTTATTATCTGCGCCTCGAAATCGAAATCCTTTCCGGACGGGAATCTTTCGAGGCGGCAGTCGAACGCATTTGCGCCTGAAGCGCGATTTTTTCCACGAAATTCCTCAATTGCGTTCCCGCGGGAACGTTTCTTAAACTGAAAAAACTTTTTTTTGAATCTGATGGAAGCCGCAAAACAAATCGAAATTCTGAAACAACGCACCGAAGTTTTTCTCGGCGAAGAACAATTGCTCGAACGCATTCGCGCCGGCAAAAAACTCCGAGTGAAACTCGGCGTCGATCCCACGCGTCCGGATCTTACGTTCGGGCACATGGTCGTGTTCAACAAACTGCGGCAGTTTCAGGATCTCGGGCATCAGGCGGTGCTCGTCATCGGCGATTTTACGACGCGCATCGGCGATCCGTCCGGGCGCTCCGTCGCGCGACCGATTTTGAGCGAGGAGGAAATCGAGGAAAACGCAAAAACCTATCTCGAACAGGCTTTCAAAATTCTCGATCCGGAAAAAACCGAAGTGCGCCGCAACAGCGAATGGTTCGGGAAAATGACGATGCTCGACACCTTGCGGCTTTCCCGCCAAATGACGGTCGCGCGCATGCTCGAACGCGATGATTTCGCAAAGCGCTACGCCGCAAAAACGCCGATCACCATCGTCGAATTCCTTTATCCGCTTCTGCAGGGGCACGATTCGGTCGAGCTCGCGAGCGATGTCGAAATCGGCGGCACGGATCAGCTGTTCAACAATCTCGTCGGGCGCCAATTGCAGAAAGAAGCGGGAATGCCGGAGCAGGCGGTGCTTACGATGCCGCTGCTCGTCGGGCTCGACGGCGAACGCAAAATGTCCAAAAGCTACGGCAACTACATCGCGCTGAACGATTCCGCAAAAGACATGTTCGGCAAAGTCATGAGCGTTCCCGACGCTACGATGTGGGTCTATTACGAGCTTTTGCTCGAAAAATCTCCCGCAGAAATCGCCGCGATGAAGCAGGAACACCCGATGGAAATGAAAAAACGCCTCGCGGCCGCACTCACCGCAAAATTTTACGGCGAGGAAGCCGGACGCTACGAACGCGAACAGTTCGAAAACGTTTTCTCCAAAAAACAGGTGCGCGCGGACGTTCCCGAATTCGCGTGGGACTCGCTCGTTCCCGCGGGAACGGCAGACGCAAGCATCGTCGATCTGCTCGCCGCGACGAAAATTTTTCCGAGCAAAAAGGAAATTCGCCGACTCGTCGAAGGCGGCGCCGTCAAAGTGAACGACGTGAAACTCGAAGACGCGAACGCGCGCCTCACGCGCGAAACCGCCGCGGGAACGGTCATTCAGGCGGGCAAGCGCAATTTCGTGAAAATCGTTTGAGCCGGCGGTCGCGCTTTCGAGCGCTATGGGAAAATCGCGCAAACGCGGAAAAATTCGCCTGCGGAGACTGAATCTCCGGCGGCTCGTCGTGTGCGCCGTCTTGCTCGCCGTCGTCGCGGGAGCGCTGAAACTTACGCATTTTTTCGGCGACGAGGAAACGCGCGACACCGTCGAAAGCGGAATCGTGCGCGTGATCGACGTCGTTCGCGAATGCCCGGTCGTTCCGGACGAAATGACGTTTCTGCTCGACGAGCTCGCGCATCGCTTGCCGTTCGTGCGCGGCACTCGCGTGGACGCGGGAACGCTCGACGCAACGGGGCTCGTGCTCGGCGGCGTTCCCGCGAGCGCGCAACCGCTTTCTTTGCTGAAAAATCGCGGCTATCTCGTCGGCTACGACGAGGAGGCGGCAAATCCCGCGTGGGTCGCCTACAAAGTTTTTCCTCCGAAAAATTTCGAGGCGGGCGAGCGTTCCGTTTTTGAAGTCGATACGCGCACGCGCCGCCGCGTGGCTCCGGGCGACTACTCGCATTCCGGCTACGATCGCGGGCACATGGCACCGAATCAGGCGATGAGCGTTTGCTACGGCGCCGAGGCGCAACGCGAATCTTTTCTCATGTCCAACATCGTTCCGCAACTTCACGAAGTGAACGCCGGACTTTGGAAAGAGCTGGAACAGCGCGTGCTGAAACGCTACACGCGCGCATTCGGCGAGGTGTGGGTCATTTGCGGACCGCTTTACGACGAGCCTTCCCGCGCAAAACGAATTCACGGAAAAATCGCCGTTCCCGATGCGTTTTTCCTCATCCTCGTCGATCGCGACGAAGAACACGGGAACGCCCTGCGCACACTCGCATTCGTGATCCCGCATTCGAAAAATCTCGACGGGAACGCACGCGCCTACCTGACGAGCATTCGCGAAATCGAACGCCGAAGCGGACTCGATTTCTTTTCCGCACTCGATCCCGCCGCGCAGGACGCGCTCGAACTCAAACCCGCCAAAACCGTTTGGTAGCAAAAAAGTGGAGGGTGTAAGGTGGAGGGTGTAAGG
>CAVFCB010000007.1:0-30479 GCA_963620895.1 Bacteroidaceae bacterium
CATGCCCATTTGATGCGGGCGGGCGTTCCCGTGCGGAGTGCCGCGGGAACGTCGATTTTATGCGGGAACGCGTGTTTCCCGAAACTTGGCACGCCGTGTGCATTATTCTTCGGCAGTTTCAAATTTTAATCATTCACAGATTCTTATATGAGCAAAGACAAAAAAGAAAAATGCTGCTGCAACGGCGGCTGTTCCGTTAACGTCAAGCCTCTCGGCGACCGTGTTCTTCTGAAGCGTTGCGAATGCGCGGAAGAAATCAAGGGCGGGATCATCATTCCCGATTCCGCGAAGGAAAAACCGATGGAGGCGAAAGTCGTCGCCCTCGGCACGGGTAAAATCGAGGACGGCAAGAAGGTCGAGTTCAATGTCGAAGTCGGCGACAAGGTGCTGATCGGCAAGTATTCCGGCACCGAAGTCAAGATTGACGATGTTGCGTACATCCTCGTCCGCGAAGACGAAATCCTCGCCGTGCTCGGCTGAGTTCTTTTCGTTCCCTAAAACATTTTTAAGAAAGAACAGAAAAAATCATGGCAAAAAAACAAATTCTCTTTGATGAAGCCGGTCGTCGCAAAATCCTCGCCGGTGTTCAGACGCTTGCGAAAGCGGTCAAAATCACGCTTGGTCCGAAAGGGCGCAACGTGATGATTGACAAAAAATACGGCGCTCCGAAAGTGACCAAGGACGGCGTTTCCGTCGCCAAGGAAATCGAGCTCGCCGATGCGTTCGAAAACATGGGCGCGCAGATGGTGCGCGAAGTCGCTTCCAAGACCGCCGACAAGGCGGGCGACGGCACGACGACCGCCACCGTGCTCGCCGAAGCGATTTACAAGGAAGGGCTCAAGAGCGTTTCCTCCGGCGCGAATCCGATTTTCGTCAAGCGCGGGATCGACGCCGCTTGCGACGCGATCACGAAAGAGCTCGCCGCTTCCGCCAAGAAGATTAAAAACGCCGACGAAATTAAGCAGGTCGCGACCGTTTCCGCGAACTGGGACTCCGAAATCGGCGAAATCATCTCCGAAGCGATGGGCAAGGTCGGAAAAGACGGCACGATCACCGTCGAAGAAGCCAAGACCATCGAAACGACGCTCGACGTCGTCGAAGGTATGCAGTTCGACAAGGGCTACCTTTCCCCGTATTTCTGCACGAATGCGGAATCGCTCGAGTGCGTGCTCGACGACCCGTATCTGCTGCTTTTCGAAAAGAAAATTTCCTCGATGAAGGATTTGCTCCCGCTGTTGCAGGAAGTTGCCAAGGCGGGCAAGCCGCTGCTCATCGTCGCTGAAGACGTGGACGGCGAAGCGCTCGCGACCCTCGTCGTGAACAAGATTCGCGGCACGATCAACGTTTGCGCGGTCAAGGCTCCGGGCTTCGGCGATCGCCGCAAAGCGATGATGGAAGACATCGCCGTGCTCACCGGCGGCAAGTTCATCACGGAAGATCTCGGCATCAAGCTTGAAAGCGTGACCATTGCCGACCTCGGCAAGGCGAAACGCGTCGTCGTCGATAAGGAAAACACGACCATCATCGAAGGTGCCGGCAAGTCGTCCGACATTCAGGGGCGCGTGAAACTGATTCGCCGCCAGATCGAAGAAACCACTTCCGATTACGATCGCGAAAAGTTGCAGGAACGCCTCGCGAAACTCGCGGGCGGCGTTGCCGTCATCAAGGTCGGTGCCGCGTCCGAAGCGGAACTCAAGGAAAAGAAAGACCGCGTGGACGACGCGTTGCACGCGACGCGCGCGGCTGTCGAAGAAGGTATCGTTCCCGGCGGCGGCGTTGCGCTCCTGCGCACCGCGAAGGTCGTGGACAAGCTGATCGAAACGCTCGACGGCGATGTCAAGACCGGCGCGAAAATCGTTCGCCGCGCGATTGAAGAACCGCTCCGCACGCTCTGCGAAAACGCCGGCGTCGAAGGTTCGCTCATCGTCAAGGAAGTTCTCGCGGGCAAGGGCAACTTCGGCTACAACGTCGCGACCGACACGTATCAGGATCTCGTCGCCGCCGGCGTCGTCGACCCCGCCAAGGTCACGCGCACAGCCATCGTTTCCGCGACGTCCGTCGCTTCGATGCTGCTCACGACGGAATGCCTCATCACGGACGTTCCCGAAGAGCCGAAAGCCGCTCCCTCGCCGGACGCCGGCATGGGCGGCATGTACTGAGCCGATTCGAAGCTTCGCGCTTCTTGAAAAAAAGAGCGTTCCCGCGATTTGCGGGGACGCTCTTTTTTTTTGCGTTTTTCGATTTCGCGGGAACGCGTTGCGGCGTTCGGAACCGCTTTGCTTTTCCGGAGAGTTTCTGCTAAAAAGCTCTCACAAATTAAACGAAATCCTTACCCTTACATCTGCCATGATCTCTGCAAAATCTCGTTTCGCCGTTATCGTCTGCGCTTTGGCGCCGTTTTGCGCGTTCGCGCAGGACGCGAATTCTCCCGCCGTTCCCGCGCAAGAATCGACGGGCGGAAAAAAACTCGTCATCGAACTTCCCGAATTGCCGTCTGCGGACGACATCAAGGTCAAAGTTTCCGGGCTCGTGCAGGCGCAATACATTTACGCGAACGCGAGCGGCGCACACGCGTCCGACCAAAACGGATTTTCGATGCGGCGCACGACTATCGGCGTTTCCGCCGACGTCGGCGACGGTTGGAGCGCAAAAATCGTTTATGAATTTGACAGCGGATCGAGCGGCGGCAACGGATACAACGACTACATCGACACGGCGATTATCGCTCGAAAATTTGACGCGGGAACTCTGACCGTCGGGCACAAGAAAACGCATTTTATGCACGAAGAATATTCGCCTTCGTCGAAATTCCTCTGCATCGAGCGCTCGATCAATTCCAACTTCGTCAGCGGGAACAAATACGCCAAAGGGCTTGCCGGTTATCACATCGGCGTGTTCTGGGACGGAAAATTCGCCGGCGATCGCTTCGACTACGGTGTTTCGCTCACGAACGCGGTGGACAAAGATTACGATTCGCGTTCCAACGACCTCGCGTTCACGGGAAATCTCGGCTACACGCTGAAATTTTCCGACGAGGCGAAACTTTATTTCGGGCTGAACGGCACGGTGAATTTCGGCGACGACGGCGATCGCGGCGCATCGTCGAATTCAGGCACGGTTTACGGCATCGAGCCTTACGTGCAATACACGCACGGCGGGCTGTCGCTGCTCGCGGACGCGTATCTCATCGACGGCGAGAGCGCGGCGAAACTGCATGCTTTTTACGGCGTGAATCTCACCGCCGCTTACAGACTCGATTTCGGGCTCGAACCCGCAGTGCGTTTCACTTATTTGAACACGGATTCCGACGCCGTGAACGCGAATATCCAAAACCGCGTTCCCGCGAGCGGCGCGCACGACAACGCGACGACGTATTACGCGGGAGCGAATTATTATTTCAACAAATACGTGAAACTCGCCGCCGGCATCGAATACGGACACTACTTCGGCGGCGGCGCTCACGCGGACGATTCGTTCGCCGCGCGCTCGATGCTTCAGGTTTCGTTCTGAGGCGGCGTTCCCGCAATCCGTTTTCGCGGAGAAAAACACGGTCGGATTTTTTCGCCGTGTTTTTTCATTTTCGTGATTTCAAAGCGCAAGGGGAATGTGTTTAATTCGGCGCATGCGGAAGAATTTTCTCGGGAGCTTTTTTTCTTTTTTTCTTTTCCTTGCGATTTTTGCGACCGCGCTTTTTGCGGAGGAAAATCCGGGAGCATCGTCGTCCGTTCCCGCGAGCGTTCCCGAGAAACTTTTTTATAAAATCTCGCTGAACGAATCGTTTTTCATTCAGGAACGCGAGGCGGTGGTGAATGCGCGCGCCACGGTCGAAGTTTTGCAGGGCGAGTTGGACAAAGTTTCGCTCGAAGTTTTCGGGATCGGCAACGGGCAGGGCGAAATTTTCAACGTCTCCGGAGAAAAAGTGAAGGATTGGAGCATTCGCCGCGAAGGCGTGCGGACATTTCTCGAAATTCGCCCGAAAGAGCTCGGCGGGGAAAAATCTTTTACGCTGACGATTTCCGGGCGGCAATTGCTGAAGTTGCCGACAACGATTTCGCCGCTGCTTTTTTCCGGTGTGGATTCGACCGCGTTTTTCGGAGTCGTGCAATTTTTGGCAACGGCGGATTTGCGGCTCTACGCGAAGCAGGAACGCGGGCTGATCCCGCTGGGCGAGCGTTCCCGCTCGGAAATCAACTACGCGATCCAAAGCTCGCCGTCGTTGCGCCTCGACGTCGCTCGCGCAAACGAATTGCTCGCGCCCGTTTCGCTTGAAAATTTCTCGTTGGTCGGCGATGTGGAAGGCGGCGGCGCGCGTTTCCGCATGCGGGCAAAGGCGCGCGTGCGCGAAATCGGCGCCGAAGTTCCCGTGCTGACCGGATGCGCCGCGCTCCTCGATTTCCCGGAAAAAAACGATTTCGTCGTGCTCGCGAAAACCGATGAAAAAACCGGGCTTTCGGAGTATTCGCTGCGTTTTCCCGCGCGCGGGGAATTTGACGTCGATTTGCGCTTCGATGCCGGAATCACGGATGCCGACGGATGGCGGCGCATGAATTTCAGCGTTCCCGTGGCGCAGGTCGCGCCGTATTCGCTGAAAGGAATGCCGGCGGACACCGTGTTCGCGGCGGACAATGTTTCAATTCCGCAACTCGCCGAGGACGGAAGCTTTTCCGGATTTTTGCCTTCAAGCGGCGCGCTCGTGCTGCGCTGGCGTCCGAGCATTCCGACGCCGCCGGAATTTTCCGCCGGCGTGTATTCGCTCGACACCGTTTCGGAAATGCAAATTACGACCGGCGTGCTCAAACAGAAAAGCGAGCTGAACTTCACGATTTCGCAGGGCGAGTTTTCTTCCATTTTCCTGAAAATCGCGGGAACGGGCGAAATTCTTTCCGTCGAAGGACAGGATTTGCTTTCGTGGAACCGCGTGAAAGCGGAGGACGGAAGCTCCGGGCTTTTCGTGCGGCTCAGTCGTCCCAAAGGTCAAAACTACACGCTGCGCATCATTTCGCAGACGCGCACGGGCGAATTTCCCGAAACGCTCAGCCCGTTGCGCTTCGTTCCCGTGCGCACCGCCGTTTCGGGAGCGCCGCTTTCGGCGGTTTGCGTGCGCGACAGCGAATTTCTTCGCCTTCGCAACGGCATCGGAATTCGTTGCGAAGCGCTCCCGCAGTCGGGAATGACGCAGGTGCTCGCCTCCGCGTTCCCGCACGAAAGCAATTTTTTTGAAAAAGACGTTCCCGCCGACGAAACGTCCGTTTATCGCATTTCGAGCGAAACGGAAAAGCTCCGGGTTCGCGCCGATTTCATCCGCGCCGCGCTCGTCGTGTCCTCGCGCGTGCGTTGGAATTTCGACGGCGAAAGGGCGTATTCCCGCCAGTTGTTCGAGTTCGACGTTGCGGACGCGCCGCTCTACGAAATGAAAATTCTCGTTCCCGCGGAGTTGGAATTGACGGCGTTGGACTCGGATATCGTCGCGAGTTATGAATTTTCGGAAGATTCCGAGCGGGAAGGTTTTCGGCTGTTGCATCTCGTTTTTTCCGCGCCCGTTACGGGGAAAAATTCCGTGGCGATGAATTTTCAGCTCGCCTCGGCAAAAGTCGGCGAGGAAACGCGCCTGCGCGCTTGCCTGTTCCCGCAGGCGCATTTCGTGAGCGGAAAAATCGGAATCGCCTCGCTGACGAAAAATCTTCGCCTGCTTTCGAAAAATTCGGAAAATCTTTCCGAAGTCGCTCCCGCCGAATACGCCGCGCACGCAACGCCCGATCCGCAACTCGCTTTTCTCATTCGCGAGGGCGAATGGGCGCTGACCGTGAGCCCGGAAAAGCGCACGACGGCACTCGCGGGCGAATCTTCCTGCGTCTATAAAATCGATCGCGAGAAAATTTTCGGCAACTTCGCCGTCACCTACTCGACGGGCGGCGTTTCCGTGCCGTTCGTGCGCATGGCGTTCCCGCCGTCGGCAAAGGTGCTTTCCGTTTCCGGTGAAAACGTGCGCGATTGGCGCGTGCGCGACGACGGCGTTGCGGTCATCGCTCTCAACGCTTCGTCCGGCGAACGTTTTTCCGTTTCCGCGAGTTTCGAGCTTCCGCGCGAAAACGCCGGCAAGCAAAGTTTCGACGGCGTGCGGCTGCTCGACGTCGTTTCCGACGAGGGAACGATTTTGCTCACGGCGGACGGCGTGCTGACGCTCGCGAGCGAGGAGTCCGTGCACTCGCTCGCCGCGCTCCCGCACTCCGAGGCGATTTCGGATTACACGCAACGCGGCGGCGCAATTCTTTTCCGCGCGTATCAGTTTGCGGAACGCCCGTTCACGCTCGACGTCGAAGCGCGTTTTCTCGACGAAACGAAAACCGCCGACATCGTCGTCACGGAAGCCCGCATCGCCGCGTCAAACGCGGGGCAGAGCTGCGATATCGTTTACCGTTTTCGTTCGTTCGGCGCGACGGAATTGCGGATCGGCGTTCCCGCGGGAACGAAAGTCATTTTCGACGGCGCAAAACCGCAGGCGGACGGCACGGTGATTTTGCCGCTCCCGAAAAACGCTTCGGAAATCAGTTTGCGGACGGAACGCGTTCCCGCTTCCGGCGCGGGAACGAACGACGATGACGGTCGGATTCTTCTTCCGCGCGTTTTCGCGCCCGTCGTGCGAACGGTTTTCACGAGTTTCGGCGATGCGAGCTCCGAAACGATGCGCGTCGAAGTCGCCGGGCGGCGGCTCAACGCTTCTATCGACGCCTCGCTCGCGCGGCGCTTTTTCGAGCATTTTATGGAAGGGCGCTGGGTCGTCGTCGCGTCGTTCCTGAGTCTTGTCTGTGCGCTGATCGGCGCGAATTTTGCGAAAAAGCGTTCCCGCTATCGGCTTTGCCTTTTCGTGTCGCTCATCGCCGGTTCCGTGCTTTCGCTTTCGTGCGTGTGGTGGCTTGTGGAAACGGTGCGCCCGCAATACGGCGAGGCGGTGCTTTGCGCAGGGCTGACGGATCCGGGCGCGCAGCTCGACGTCGCGTTGCGCGGATTTTATTTCTTGGGCGGAGACGAGCCGACGCTTTCGTTGCTTGCGTGGTGCGTTGTCGCCGTTTTCTGCGCGGGCGTTTTCCTTTTGCTTTACGGCACGGTTTTCCGGCGCCGGAGAATGCGTTTGCGCGTCATCGGGCGCGTTGCGCTTTACGCGGCGGCGGGCGTTTTTGCGCTCGAAGATTTTCCGTATCGCGTTCCCGCGTTCGTCGCGGCGGCGATTGCGACGGAAGTTTCCGCGTTCATTTCGTTCAGCCTCATTCGCATCGTCGCGAAAATTATGGACACGCGTCCGGGCATTCCGCTCGGCGGCACGGGCGCGGCGCTTGTCGCGGCGGCGTTGCTCGTTCCCGCGACGGTTTCGCCGCAACTTCGCGCGGGAACGGAGAGCGCGAGCGTTCCCGTCGTTCACACGCTGGCGGCGGAAGAAGAAGCGCAGCACGACGTTGCCGACCGCATCACGCAGGCGATCGATGTGCGCGAGGACAGAATTGTCGCTCGGGGCGACATTCGCGTCACGGGCTACGCGGGCGATCGTTTTGATTTGCTCGCTTCGCCTGCCGTGCTGACTTCTTTTGAAAAAGCGGACGATTCGATGTTGCGCTTGGAACGCCGCCGCGCGGAAAATTCCGGGCACGTTTATCAGGTCGTGCTCGAACGCGCGGGAACGTTTTCCGCGAGTTTTTCGTATGAATTGGCGTTGTCCGAGCATGCGCGCGGTTTCCCGATCCTTTCGGGAGCGGCGGCGGCGGACGTCGTCACGGTGAATTTGCCGCGCTCGGAAGTGCAAATTTCCGCCGAGGGCGCGGTGACGTGTCGAGTGGTCGCCCACGGCGAAAAAGCGCAACTCGCGCAGATCGTTTTCAAGCCGAAAGCGACGCGCACCGTGCGCTGGAACCCGCGGGAACGCGATCGTTCCGGCGAAACGCTCAGCATGTTTGCGACGGGCGACAATCTTTACATTCCCGCGGCGGGCGTTGTCGAAGGGCATCACGTGATGCGATTCGTTCCCGCGCAGGGAACGGTTTCTCGCGTGCGAATCCGCATTCCGAAGCCGTTTTCCGTTTCCCGCATCGAGGGCGGCGCGATTCATCGTTGGAATTTTAATCGCGAAACGGGCGTGCTCACCGTGCTTTTCACGGCGCCGCGCACAACGGATTTTTCCCTCGCCGTCATCACGCAGGCGCAACTCAGCGTTTTGCCGGAAAAACGAAAATTCGCCGCGCTCGAAGCGCTCGATTGCGACGAACAGGTGCGCACAATCGGAATCGCCACGGACGAAACGATTCAGGTGGACGCCGTGCACGCGGGCAAACTCGTTCCCATCGACGAGGAAGAATTTCTCGCGTCGATTGAAGCCGCCGGCATGAAAACGGAGCCGGGCGCGCGACTTCGCCGCGCTTTTCGCACCGTGGGCGCCGAGGGCGAATTCGAGGCGGAAATTTCCGCCGTGCAACCGAATTTGCGCATCGATACGGAAGAAAAATTCTTCGTGAACGGCGATTCCGTTCGCGCCGAAATCGACGTGACGGCGCGCGTTTCCCGCGCGGAGCTTTTCAGTCTGCCGTTCCGCGTTCCCGCCGGAATCAACGTGGAAAGAATCAACGGTGACGCGCTCGCTTACTGGACGAAATCGCCCTGCGAAGACGGCTCGACGCTCGTCACGATGCGCCTGAAAAATGCGCTCGCGGACACGCAGACGTTTTCCGTCGTGCTCGCGGGAGCGTTCCCGCAACTCGCGAAAGAATGGACGTTCCCGGAAATTTCTTTCTCCGACGCAAAAATTCAGCGCGGGAACGTTTCCGTTTCCGTCGAAGAAGGATTGCGGTTGCGTCCGGATTCCTCCGGCGCGGCAACGTTCCGCGACGCCG
This sequence comes from Bacteroidaceae bacterium, assembly GCA_963620895.1. Lineage (GTDB taxonomy): Bacteria > Verrucomicrobiota > Verrucomicrobiia > Opitutales > UBA953 > Spyradosoma. The sequence continues at coordinate 8,877 of CAVFCB010000007.1, forward strand.
CTTCGGACGGGCGCAGCTCCACATTTTCATTCAGCTTTTTCTCGCGCGGCGAACCGCCGAAATTTTCGGTAATCGAATCCAAGCCGTTCACGAACGTTTCGTGGTTGCACCGAATTTCGCCGCGCGGACGCTACGCGGAATCTTCCGTGCAAATGATTTTCGACATCGAAAACGTGGTGCGTTCGAGCGTGCGCGTGCGGCTTCCGGAAGACGCGCTCGCCGTTCGTTTCTCCGGCGAAGACGTCGTTTCCTACGCTCCCGTGAACGATGCCGAGCCCGGACTTTGGAGCGTGAATTTTTCCAAACCGCTTCGCGGGAACGTCGCTGTTGCGGCAAAATTCCTTACGGCGCTCCCGATCGCGGCGAACGTGAAAGCGATTTCCGTTTCGGCGGCGGATGCCGATCGCCAGTCCGCGTGGCTCGCGGTCGAGCGCGGGGACGTTTTCACCGCGCTGAAATCGCATTCTCCGGAAAAAGTTTCCGCGGCGGATGTTCCGGAAAATTTGCGCGGAGCGCTTTCCGGGCGCGAATGGTTCGTCGAAAAATACGCGGAAAAATATCCCGCCGAAATTTCGATTTCCGCGGGAACGCTCGCCGAGTGGCGCGCCTGTTCGTCGGACGCGCACAGCGATTCTTTCATCGGCGAATCCGTTTCGCGCCACACCGTGTTTTCCCGCGAAAAGGCGCTGACCGAAGAGCGCATCATGCTCAAAGCGTTGCGAAGCGATGTGCTGCGCATCGCGCTCCCGGAGGGCGGCGAGCTCAAAGCGGTTTTCGTGAACGGCGCGGCGGCGAAAATCGTGCGCGCTCCCGAAATCGACGCGCAAGCAATCTGGTTGCCGATTTTCGCCCGCGAATCCGAATCCGTCGTCGTTTCCGTTTTGTATGAAGCGCCGCTGAAAGAGACTCTGCGCGGCGAGCGTCGCGTGCGCGAGATTTTCCCCGCAGAAATTCTTTTTGCAGAAAAAATTTCGTGGAGTCTGCGCTCCGCCGGCGAAGAAAAGGCGAAAATTCTCGATGTTTTCGGGCGTGAGCCCGCGCGGGTGCGAGTGGCGCCCGATGCCGATGCGGACTGCCTTTCCGCGTATTTTTGCGGGAACGCCGAAACCGCGTCGAATGCTGCCGACGACGGCTGGGAAACATTCGTCGTCGCGGGGAAAGATTGTCTTCGCCCGCGCGCCGTGCTCGCGTTCCTGCGCGGCGCTCCCGCCGACAACGCGGGCACGGATACGGAAATTTTCCTGCTTGCGTTCGTCGCCCTCATTGTGCTGAAACTTATTCAGTTCCTGCGTTTCCGTAAAAACCTCCGGAAATGATCCGCGTTCCCGCAACGCGCAGAAATTTTTTTCAATCCTCTAAAAAACTCCAGACGCCCCGATGCCGCCGAATGACACCGAAGCGCCGCATTCTCTCCCGCCGAGCATTCCCGCAGCTTCGGAGGTGAGCGGGAACGCGCCCGATTCTGCGTCGCGCCCGCCGCAAATCGTCGTCGTGCCGGTCGCGATTGTTCCCGTTCCCGTGCCGGTGCCGGTCGTCGTTCCGGTGCCCGTTGCGCCGAGTTCGCGCGGGAACGGCGTTCCCGCAGAGCCTGCGTCCGCGCTCGAATCCGAGCCGGCGGCGCGTTCGGAAAATTTCGGCATCGTTCCCGCGCGGAAACGTCCGCCGGGCGCGATTTCCGCGTTTTGGCGAAAATTCGGCGGAGCGGGCTTTGTCGTTTCCGCGCTTTTTCATTTTGCGTTGATGGCGGGCGCGTTGCTTTGGATTGTTTCGAAACACGAATTTCCGCGCAAGCCGGAGATCGCGACTTTCGTTTCCGGCGCCGGCGGCGCGAGCGCCTCGGTTCGCGAGAATTTTTCTAAAAAAAATTTGCATCGGCGACCGCCGACGGAAGCTCCGAAAATTCTCGTCAAAACCCAAAAAACTAAAATCGCGTTGCCGGAAATGCCGAAACTCGCCGCGCCGAAAAATTTTGCGGCAACGGGAAAAATCGGCGGGAACGCGTCCGGCGGCGGGAACGCGGCGTCCGGGAACGATGCGGCGGGAAATTCCGGCTTCGGCGGCGGACTCGGCGCGGGAACGGGAATCGGGCTCGGCGGCGGAAAAAATCATCTCGCGAAATTCAAAACTTTGCTCGGCGCGAAAATTCGGGCGCAACGCATCGCCGTTTTTCTCGATTGCTCCGGTTCGATGCGCAGTTTCCTGCCCGCCGTGAAAGAGGAAATTTACGAAAAATTCCCCGACGCCGATGTCTTCGCCTTTTCCGGAACGGGAATCGAAGTGCGCGACGGAGAAATTCTCGGCGGGAAAAATATGAAGGCAAAAACGCTCGCCGGAATTCGCAAAAAACGCGCTGACGACGAGACCGACGTCGCCAAACTTTCCGGCGCCGCCCGCGTGATTCATCGCAAATACGCAGAACATTTCGCCGCGGGAACCGCCGGCGCGTGGCTCGACGTTTTTTCGCGGGAACGCTACGATGCGCTCGTCGTTTTTTCGGATTTTCGCGACGGAATTCGCCAGCGGCGCGGCGACAAAACCGTGTTCGCCGATTCTTCGTATTCGCCGACTCCGGATGCCCGCGATGCGCGGGAACGCAAATGGGAAGCGGATTGGCTCGCCGCGTTTTCCCGCGCGGGAGCGCCCAAGCTCTACCTTTTTTCCGTGCGCGCGCAGCCGCAGGAATTTCTCCGAAAATGCGTTTCCGCCTCCGGCGGCGAAATCACCGTCCTCGACCTGAAAAAGAAAAATCGCTGATTTCCCCGCGCGGGAACGGGAAATCGCGGAACGATTTTTTTATTCGACCCAAGGCGGGACGAATCGGAAGTTTTCCGCGTCGAAAAGCCCGGAATCCGTAAGGCGCAATTTCGGAATGACCGGGAGCGCCAGAAAGCTCAAAACGGTGAACGGATCGATGCGCGGATTTGCGCCGAGTTCTTCGACGGCGCGGGAACGCATTCGCGCGAGCGCGGCGGCAATTTCCGCCGCCGGGCGTTCGGACATGAGTCCGGCAACGGGAAGCGGCAAGGAATCAAGAACGGCGCCGTCTTTGGCGAGCGCGATCCCGCCGCCGCTTTTTTTGAGAAAATCCGCGAGCGCGAGCAAGTCGTTCGGATCGTTCCCGACAAGCACGAGATTGTGCGAATCGTGGGCGATCGTCGTGCCGACGGCGCCGCATTTGAGTCCGTAATTGTGCAGCAAACAGGAAGCGTGCGTTCCCGCGCCGCCGTGGCGTTCGATGACGGTGAGCAAAAGGAGATCCTGCGCGGGATCGGGAATCCAAAATCCGTTCCCGTCGCGTCGGACATCCGCGATAAATTCCTCGGTGAGAATTCTGTCTTCGACGACTTTGAGGCAACGCGCCCGCGGCGTTTCGAGTTTCAACCGAAACGATTCTGCGGAAAGCGGCGGAATTCCGACGCGGGAAGAAACGCTCGCGGGCGGCGGAAAATGTTTTGTTTTGCGCAGGCAAACGCCGTCGCGGGCGACGATTTCTCCGCGTTTGAAAACGGTTTCCGCGCGAAAATCGCGTTCGGGATCGCGAACGAGGAGAAAATCCGCCAGCCGTCCCGGAGCGATGGCGCCGCGGTCGTCGAGCCGGTAGCATTCGGCGGCGTTGAGTGAGGCGATGCGCAGGACATCGGGCAGGGCGATTCCGGCGCGGAGCGCCACGCGGACGTTGTTGTCGAGATCGCCTTCGTCGAGAAGAGATTCCGCTTGGCGGTCGTCCGTGCAGAAGAGACAACGATGAAGATTTCCCGCGGAAAGCCCGCGAAGCAGCAAATTTTCGTTTTTTGAAGCGGAGCCTTCGCGAATCATGACGTAGAGTCCGCAACGGATTTTTTCGAGCATTTCTTCGACTTCGTTGCACTCGTGGTCGGTGCGGATTCCTTTTGCGGCGTAGGCGGCGAGCGCGGAACCGGAAAGCGCGGGGCAATGCCCGTCTGCGATTTTCCCGGCGGCGCGGCAGAGCGCGAATTTTTCCGAAAGATCCCGCGTTCGGGAAAGCACGCCGGGAACGTTCATCACTTCTCCCAGTCCGAGAATGCGGCGCCGGTCGATGCGGGAACGAAGCTCCGCGGCGGAAAGAATCGCTCCCGCGTGCTCAAACGGCGTGGCGGGAACGCAGGACGGCAGCATGAAAAAAATGTCGCAGGGCGCATTTTCCGTGGCGGCGAGCATGTAATCGAGCCCGTCGAGTCCGCAGACGTTGCAGATTTCGTGCGGATCCGCGATAAGGGTCGTGACGCCTCGCGCGGCGACGGCGTCCGCAAATTCTTCGGGGCGACACAGCGAGCTTTCGAGATGAACGTGGGCGTTGATGAGCCCGGGAACGAGCGTGGCGCCGTCGGCGTCGAAAACATTTTCCGCCTGCGGGAACGCGTTGCCGCCGAAACCTGCGATGCGACCGTTTTTCACCAGAACGGAAGCCTGAAAAAAGTTCGCATTGAACACGTCGGCGACTCGGCAGTTGCGGATTTCGAGATCTGCCGGGATTTGTCCGAGCGCGCACGCAAGAAGGCGGTCGTCATCGGCAAAAGGCGTTCCCGTCGGGTCGTTCATGATTTTTTCGGTATGGGTTTTCGAGAAAAAAGCGGATTATCGGTTGTTCTTTGTCGGGAGGCAACAATTGTTCTTTGCGCGGGAACGCATCGTTGGGCTTCAATTTGCTTGCGGGAAAGCGGGAAAAGCATAGTCTTGACGACAGCATTTTTTTTCAATTTCCAATGGCAGAAGACACACCGAATCTCGTCACCATCAACATCGACGGCAAAGACTATCGCGTTGCCGCCAAGCAGAACCTCATCGATGCGGCGCACTCGCTCGGAATCGAGATTCCGCACTTCTGCTACCATCCGAAGTTGCCCATGGTCGGAAGTTGCCGCATGTGTCTGGTGGAAATCGGCATGCCGATGCGCGACCGCGCGACGGGCGCTCCCGTGATGGACGAAGCGACCGGAAAGCAGAAAATCGGCTGGATGCCCAAGCCCGCCATCGCTTGCGGGACAACGGTTTCCGAGGGGCTTCACGTGAAGCTCAATTCGAAACTGACGGTTTCGAGCCGCGAGGGCGTCACCGAATTTCTTTTGGCGAATCACCCGCTCGATTGCCCGATTTGCGACCAAGCGGGCGAGTGCACGTTGCAGGAATTTTCCGCGCAATACGGGAAAGGCACGTCGCGTTATCGCGATGCGAAAAACGTGAAGCCCAAGCACAAGAGCCTCGGGCCGCAGGTCATGTACGACGGCGAGCGTTGCATTCGTTGCACGCGTTGCGTCCGCTTCTGCAACACGATTCTCAAACGCTCGATTCTCGGCGTCACGCAACGCGGTTCGCATTGCGAAATCGATTGTTTCCCGGGAACGCAACTCGACGGCAATTATTCGCTGAACGTCGTGGACGTTTGTCCCGTCGGCGCAATGACGAGCAAGGATTTTCGCTTCAAGATGCGCGTGTGGTTCCTGAAAAAAACGAAGAGCATCTGCACCGAATCCAGCGTCGGCGTGAACACGACCGTGTGGTCGCGCGAAGGAAAAATTTACCGCATCACGCCGCGGGAAAACGACGCGGTGAACGTTGTCTGGATGAGCGATTCCGGGCGCATGCTTTACAAAACCGTCGATGCGGAAACGCGCCTTCGCGCCTTCCGTCGCGGAGAAAGCGAAGTGACGTTTGACGAAGCGGCGGACGCGGCGCTCGCGCTTTTGAAAAAAGGCGTTCCCGCGTTTGTGGCATCGGGAAAAATGTCGCTCGAAGAACAATTTGTGCTGAAAAAACTCGTCGCGGCAACGGGCGGGCAAGTTTATCTTGCGAAAACGCTCGGCGAAAACGACGGCTTGCTGATTTCCGAAGATCGTTCGCCGAATCGGCGCGGCGCGCTCGTTTCCGGGTTGGTCGCGGATTTCGAATCGGCGGAAGTTTCTTCGTTGGCGGAGAAAATCGATGCGGGCGAAGTCGGCACGGTGTTTGTCTGCGGAGAGGATTTGTCGGCGCTCGGACTTTCGGAAGAACAACTGAAGAAAGTGGACGTCATTTTCCTCGGCACGCAGGAAAACGCGACGTCGGCGCGCGCCTCGGTCGTTTTGCCGGGACGCACCGTTTTTGAAAAAGCGGGAACGTTCATCAATCAGGAATTCCGTTTGCAGAAGTTCGAACCTGCCGTTCCCGGCATTTCGGGAACGGAGGACGATTTGGCGTTGCTTTTCGCGTTGGCGGCGCGCGCTTCGTCGAGCGTGGTGACGGACGCTTCCGTTCCCGCCGTGTGGGAAGGCTTGCGCGCGGAATGCCCCGTGCTCGCGGAAATTCGCTTCGAGTCGATTCCCGACACGGGAACGTTGCTCGACGCCTCGCCGTGGGCGAAAATCGAATTCCCGGAAACGGGTTCGCTCGTCTGGAAACCGCAGAAATAATTTTTCTCCGAAAAAAACGTTTTAATCACAGAATTTTTTTTGAAAAACAATGGACGCATTTGCACAAGGGCTTCTTGAAATTCTCAAAGGCTGGGGCGCGGACGAGGCGTGGCTTCCCGATGCGGGAACGACCGGGCTGATTCTGAAAGCGATCTTCGCCGTTGTCGTCGTGCTCGTGATTATGGGCTGCTGCCTTTACACGGTGTTGCTCGAACGCAAGACGGCGGCGTGGGCGCAAGGGCGCGTCGGGCCGAGCATCACGACGATGCCGATCATCGCCGCGATTCCGGTTCTCGGCAAGGTGCTGACGTATTGCGGGTTCATTCAACCGATCGCGGACGGCGGCAAACTTTTCATGCGTCAGGAACCGGTGCCCGAGCACGTGAACAAACTTTACTACTGCCTCGCGCCGTGCCTTGCGCTCGCTCCCGCGCTCATCACGATGGTGATGATTCCGTTCACGAGCTACATCGATCCGGAAACGCAAAAAGAAACGGCGCTGATGCTCTGCAACATGTCGCCGGGCTTCGTGTTCATGTTCGCGGTGAGCTCGCTCGGCGTTTACGGCGTTGTGCTCGGCGGCTGGGCGTCCAATTCGAAATATCCGTTCCTCGGTTCCATTCGCGGGAGCGCGCAACTCATTTCCTACGAGCTTTCGCTCGTGCTCTCGATTCTTCCCGTCGTGCTGATTACTTCCGGCTCTTCGGAAAGTCCGCTTTCGCTCTTCGAAATCGTGAAAGGGCAAGGCGACTGGTGGAACGTGATTCTCGCGCCGCTCTCGGCGATAATTTACTTCGTCGCGCTCCTCGCGGAAATGAATCGCCAGCCGTTCGACATGCCGGAATCGGAGACGGATACCGTCGGCGGATTCCACACGGAATACGGCACGTTCAAGTTCGGGCTTTTCTTCACGGGCGAATATCTGCACATGATTTTGGGCTCGATTCTTTTCTCGCTTTTCTTCCTCGGCGGTTGGCATGCGTTGCCGTTTATGCCGACGTTCGGGCTTACCGGCGTTCCCGCGGCGATTCTCGGCGTTGTCTGCCTCGTCGTCAAAGTCGTGTTCATGCTTTTCGTGATTATTTGGATTCGCTGGACGGTGCCGCGTTTCCGCTTCGACCAAGTGATGCGCGTCGGCTGGAAGCTTCTGCTTCCGTTCGCGATTGCGAATGCCGTGGCGTATTTCATTTTCTTCGGAATTTACGAAACGCTTTTGAAATAAGCGGACACTCAACTTTCAATTTCGATTTTTTTTCAGATGGCTACGCAAAACATCAAAGTTATTGAACGCAAGCCGTTGCGCTGGTGGGAAAAACTTTACATCCCGCAGGTGCTCGCGGGAATGAAAATTACGCTCGGCATCATGCTCCGCAAGCCGGTGACGTTGAAATATCCGTTTGAGCGCCCCGTGATCCCGAAAGGCTATCGCGGCGTGCCCACGCTCGTGAAGGACCAGAACGGTCGCGAAAAATGCGTGTCGTGCCAACTTTGCGAATTCGTTTGCCCGCCGAAGGCAATCCGCATCACGCCCGGCGCAATCGATCCCGCGACGGGAAATGACCACATCGAAAAAGCGCCCGCGAAGTTCGAAATCAACATGTTGCGTTGCATTTACTGCGGCATGTGTCAGGAAGTTTGCCCCGAGGCGGCAATCGTGCTGCAAGGCGAATATTCGCTGAACGGTTTCTCCCGCGCGGAGCTCGTGCACGACAAGAAAAAACTCTACGAACTCGGCGGCGTCATTCCCGATCCCGTGCGCAAGTGGGACAAGAAAAAAGCCGCGCGCGATGCCGCGCACGCGCACTGAAAATCGGAATTTGAAAAAAACGGGAACTCGGCGCAACGTCCGCTTTTGTTTTACGCATGAAATACCAAGCCCTCGTTTACGAAGAAATCGGCAAGCCGCTCGACGTGCTCAAACTGCGCGAAATCGACGTTCCCGCGCCGCAGGCTGACGAAATTCTCGTCGAACTCGAGGCTGCCGTCGTGCATCCGTCCGACATGGGCATGATCGGCGGCACTTACGGTCGTTTGCGCACGTTGCCCGCCGTTGCCGGGCGCGAAGGTGTCGGGCGCGTCGCCGCCGTCGGCGCGAACGTGCGCGGATTTGCCGTCGGCGATCGCGTGCGCATGCCTGAGGACGCCGGCGTGTGGCGCGGCGCGATCAACGTTCCCGCGGCGGAAGCGGAGCGCGTTCCCGCAGATATTCCCGCCGAGCTTGCGGCGATGGCATTCATCAATCCGCCGACGGTTTGGCGCATTCTGCACGATTTCGTCGAGTTGCGTCCCGGCGATTGGGTGTTGCAGAACGCGGGAAGCTCGGCGCTCGGACAATGCCTCGTGCAAATTGCGCGGGCGCTCGGTCTGCGCACGGTTTCGCTCGTTCGCAATGTCGAAAAATGGGAGCCGATTTTGAAACGTCTCGGCGCGGACGCCGTGTTGCCCGAGGAAAAAGATTCGATCAAAAAAATCGTCGAAATCGTCGGCGGAAAATCGAATTTGCCGAAACTCGCGCTGAACTCGATCGGCGGCGAAAGCGCGGCGCGGCTTACGCGCATGGTCGGCTTCGCGGGAACGGTCGTTACTTTCGGCGGCATGACGGGCGATCTCATTCGCTTTCCCACGCGCGAATTTATCTTCAACGATTTGCGCCTGCGCGGCTTCTGGATGGATCGCTGGAGCCGCTCCGCTTCGCCTGAGGCGCGCGCGGAAACTTCGGCGAAAATTTTCGAAATGATGCGCGCGGGAACGCTCACGATGGCGGTGGACGCAACGTTCCCGCTTTCCGATTACGCCGCCGCAATCGCGCGCGCGCTCGAAGGCGGGCGCAACGGAAAAGTGCTTTTCACGCGCTGAGTTTTTTTGCCGAAGGCAAAACGACGCGTTCCCGCTTTTTTCTCCGTTGCGGGAACGAAGCGAAAAAGGTTTGATAAACGACCATGTTTGAAAGCCTGACCGACAAGATGACCAACGCGCTGCGCAACCTGCGCGGTCTCGGTAAAATTTCCGAATCCAACATCGCCGAGGCGCTTGCCGAAGTGCGCACGGCGTTGCTTTCCGCCGATGTGCATTTTCGCGTCGCGCGGGAATTTTGCGAACGCGTCAAGGAGCAATGTCTCGGTCAGGCGGTGCTTGCAAGCGTCACGCCCGGACAGATGGCGGTGAAGATTATTCACGACGAGCTTGTGCGTTTGCTCGGCGAGGATACGACGAAATTTTCGCAGGCGCGTCCGCTTAAAATCATGCTTGTCGGCTTGCACGGGAGCGGCAAAACGACGTCCGCCGGCAAGCTCGCGCGCTACCTGAAATCGCACGGGAACTATCGCCCCGCGCTCGTCGCGTGCGACGTGTATCGCCCGGCGGCGATCGATCAGCTCGAAATGCTCGCGAAAGCGACGGGAACGCCGTTTTTCTGCGACCGCGAATCGAAAGACGTTCCCGCGATCGGCGAAAAATTTTTGCGCGAAGCGCTGAATGCTTCCGCGGATCTCGTAATCTTCGACACGGCGGGGCGTCTCCAAATCGACGAAACGCTGATCGAGGAAATCAAGCGTTTGCGGGAACGCGTGCAACCGGACGAAACCTTGCTCGTCGCGGACGCCGCGCTCGGGCAGGAAGCCGTCAACGTTGCGAAGCATTTTCACGAGGCGGTCGGGCTTACGGGCATTGTGCTGACGAAGCTCGACGGCGATGCTCGCGGCGGCGCGGCGCTTTCGATGAAAGCCGTCACGGGCGTGCCGATCAAGTTCATGGGCACGGGCGAAAAGCTCGAAGATTTTTCGCCGTTTCACGCGGATCGCATGGCGCAACGCATTCTCGGCATGGGCGATGTCGTTTCGCTGGTCGAAAAAGCGCAGGAAACCATCGATAAAAAAGAGGCGGAGCGTCTTGCCGAGAAAATGAAGAAGGCGGATTTCGACCTCGAAGATTTTCTTTCGCAACTTCAGCAGATGAAAAAAATGGGTCCGCTGGGCGGCATTATGAAAATGATGCCGGGCATGAGCGGAATCGAAATCGGCGACAAGGAAGAAAAAAAACTCAAACGCACGGAAGCGATCATTCAATCGATGACGCGGCGGGAACGCGCGCGTCCGGAGATTTTGAACGGTTCGCGGCGCGCCCGCATCGCGAAAGGTTCCGGCACGAAAGTTTCCGACGTGAACGCGTTGCTGAAACAATTTTCGCAAATGCGCCAGATGATGAAAATGCTCAAAGGCGGCAAGATGAAAGCGCTGATGCGCGGGCTGGGCGGAAAAATTCCCGGCATGGGCGGCGGCAAGTTCCCGTTCTGACGCGCGGCGCCGTTCGGGCGCGGTTCACTTTATCGCTTCCGCGAGAAGTGTGAGCGCGGCGGCAACCGCTTCGGCGCGGATTTTCTTGCGCGTCGTTCCCGTGGCGCAAAAACGTATCGCGCGCGTTCCCGTCGGCGTGTGCAGACCGATGAAAACCGTGCCGACGGGCGCGGCTTTTGTTCCGCCGTCCGGTCCGGCGACGCCGGTCGTGCTCAGCGCGAAATCCGCGCGAAATTTTTTCGCCGCGCCGTTCGCCATTTCCCTTGCGCATGCGGCGCTGACAACGCCGCACCGCGAAATCAGTTTCGCGGGAACGCCGAGAATCGCAGTTTTCGTATCCGTCGCGTAAGTGACGGCGCCTCCGCGAAAAAATGCGCTCGCGCCGGGAACGTCGGTCAGCGTTTTCGCGAGCAGTCCGCCGGTGCAGGATTCCGCGACGGCGAGCGTTTTCCCGCGGGAACGCAGTTTTTCGGCGACGATTTTTTCAGGAGGAAAATTCATTGGAAAAAACGATTTTGGAAATGTTTTCGCAGTGCGGGAGCGAGCGGATTTTTTTCAAGATTCCGCGTTTGCGAAATTCGAGTTGCTGACGAATGACGGAGCTTTCGCAACCGACGACGAGCGTGTGCAAGCCTTCCCGCAATTCCGCGGGCGCGCAACGCGTTGCCAAATTCGCGGGAACGATTTCCGCCCAGCGTTCCCGCACGATGCTTTGAACGCTTCCGCTGAAAATTCCGCGGGAACGCAACAGCTCGTCGATCATTTTCGCGGGAACGGAAAATTCGCGATCCGTCGTGAACGCTGCGGCTTCGACGCGCGCGCGCTTTCGGGCGAGAGTTTCGCTGCCGCTTTTTTTCGCGACGATGGTCGCGGGATTCGGCGTCTGTTCTTCGGGCAAGCCGCGCAACGCGGCGAGCAGGTTGCGCGTGTCGCGCGGAAAATGCGTGCACGCGCGGTTTTCGCAAAGTCGCGTTTGCAGAATTTTCGGCAGTTCCCGCAAGGATTCGGCGATGACGACGCGGGTTTCCGGCGGCGCGCCGTCGGGCGTGCGCGTCAGCCACACCGATTCCGCGCCGCAGGCGTGCGCGGGCAAAACATCGGCGGCGAGCGAATCGCCGACGTGCAACAGCGCATCGCGCGGAATCCGCATTTTCAGGCAAACGTTTTCGAATGCGTGCGGATCGGGTTTCGCGAGTCCGGTTTCCGAGGAGAGAAAAACTTCGTCGAAACGCGGCTCAAGTCCGAGTTTTTTCATCGCGTTGCGCCAACGCGCGTCGCCGTTGGAAAGCGCGACAATCCGCAATCCGAGGAATCGCGCGGCGTCGAGCGCTTCCGTCGCGCCGTCGGCGAGACACCAAGAGCTCGCATCGGCGAGCCGCGCGTAAATGCGTTCCTGCGCTTTCGGGAAAAGCGCCGTCGGCACCGTTCCCGCAAAAATTTCCCACAGCATCGCGCGCCAGTATTCGCGGGAACGTTTTTCCGAGGTCGGAGAAAATCCGTTGGCGACGGCGACGCGCGACGCCTGTTTTTTTCGGTCGTCGAACACCTTTGCCGCGGGAACGTCGCTCAGCCCGAGTTCCCGCATCGTCTCCGCGCAGATTTCGCCGAGAGAAGGGCGGAAGCCGAGCAGCGTTCCCGTGAGATCGAAGGAGATGACCTGAATCATTTTTTTTCCTGAAAAAACGCGGGAACGCTTCCGCGCGGGCGTAAAAATCAGTCTTCGGTCAGCGCGAGCAACGTTTCGCGAAATTCTTCCGCAAGCGTTTTTGCGGAAATGTGCGCCCACATTTTGTCGTAGGTGATGAATTTCGGATTGATGTCCACTCGCGAAAACGGCAACGGAATGTAGAAGCCGTCCCAGCTGCCGAGGCGAATTGCGCAATGGAATTTCGACGGCACCATGACGACCGTGCAATGCGTGATTTGCGCGAGCAGCGCCGTTCCCGGATTGAAGCGGTAGCGCGGTCCGCGCGGGCCGTCCGGCGTGATGGCGATGTCTTCGCCGGCGGCGAGTTTTTTATGAATTTCGAGCATCGCTTGCCCGCCGCGCCGCCCGGAGCTTCCGCGGATTGCGCCGATTCCGAGCATTTTGAAAAACGCCGCGAGCCACGCGCCGTCGCTCGACGGCGAAACCAAGCCGTTCACCTTGCTCCATTTGCGGAAACGCCGATGAAGCTCGGTGGCGATCAGAAGTCGGTTGTGCCAAAAGACGATGATGAGCGGATTTTTATCGGAAAAAAGCGTGCGCTGCACTTCCGGCGCCAAGCGAATTCGAAGCGTCGCCAACCAAATCCGCAAAACGAGCGCGAGCGGGAACAGAAGCGCGCATTTCCAAAGCGGAATCTCGCGGATTCTTCTCTGGTATTCTTCGTCGTAAGCCCCGCGCGCGGACGGGTCTTTCTGCGCTTCGTTTTCAGTCATAACCGAATTCGGCAAAATGCACTTTCCGCCGAAAAACCGCAAGAAAATAGGTTTCGGATTTTGCGCGAACGCAAAACCGTTATCCGCCGGTCGGGCGCGAAACATTGCTCGGCAGTTTGATTTCCTTCCCGCTTCTTGAGACCATGTGAACGCCGAGGAAAATGACGATTGCGGCGAGCGGTTTGTCCCACGAAAATTTGTCCTGCGCGAGCACGATTGCCAATGCGCACGCGACGATGGGTTGCACGTAGTTATACATGCTCGCGGTCGTCGGGCGAATGCGGCGCACCGCCATCGGAATGAGCAGGTAGGCGAGAAATGTTGCGCCGACGAGCACGTAGGCGAGCGCCGCGAAAACTTGCATGTCCGGCGGTTGCAGGAACGTTCCGTTCGGGCGGAGAATCGTGGGAAGCGTCAGCGGCGTGACTTCGATTGCGGCGAACAGGAACATCCATTTCATCATCGTTACCGCCTGATATTTGACCGAAAGCGGTTTGGAAAAAACGAAATAGACGGAGTAAATTATGCAACTGGCGATAACGCAGAGGTCGCCGGAGAGACTTGCGGCGGCGTTCCCGCCGTTTTTCGCCGCGCCGGATTGCAGCACGAGCCAAATCGCTCCCGCCGCTCCCGTGAGCGCTCCCGCACATTTCATGCGCGTGAGCGGTTCCCGCAGAAAAATCGCCGCCAGCAAAATGACGAAAATCGGCGTTCCCGTCGAAAGGACGGAAGCGTCCACGGGCGACGTCATGCTCAGCCCGAAGACGAACAGCGTCTGATTGCCCGCCACGCCGCAGGTCGAGCACAACAGAAGCACGAGAATTTCTTTGAGCGAAAGTTTTTCGCGCGGCAGGAAAAGCGAAATTCCCCAAAACAACGCGCACGCGGCGACCATGCGCGCGAGCGTGTGAAATTCCGGCGTCACGTGTCCGGCGAGCAACCATTTTGAGACGGAATAGTTGACGCCGAAAATTAAGTTTGCCGTGAAAATGAGCAGATGCCCGTGAATGCCGTCTCGAGTCATCTTGCGAAAGCGGGAACGCCGCTTATTACCAACGTTCGAAGTGGATTTTTTCCGGATTCCACTTGTCCTTGGGCTTTTCGCCGGCGGCGGGATCGGGGCGACCTATCGCGAGCACCGCCATCGGAATGATTCCGTCGGGAATGCCGAAAAATTTCGCCGTTGCCGTCGCGCGTTCCTCGCGCGGATAAAGTCCGCACCAGCACGCGCCGAGACCGAGCGAATGCGCGGCGAGCAGCGCGTTTTCCGTCGCCGCCGAGCAATCCTGTTGCCAGTAAAAACCGAAATCGTTCGCGGGATCGCCGCAGACGACGATTGCCGCCTGCGCTCCCGCGAGCATTTTCGCGTTGGGCAAAAATTCGAGCATCGCGTCGAGCGTTTCGCGCTTCGTGACGACGACGAATTGCCACATCTGCTTATTGCAGGCGGACGGCGCGCACATCGCCGCGCGGCAAATCTTTTCGAGGTCGTTCGCGTCGATCGGTTCGTTCAGAAAATGCCGCACGGAATGGCGGGAAAAAATCGTGTTCAGCGTTGCGTTTTCCATGATGAAAAAGCGTTTCGTATTTTTTGTTCAGATACGGCGGGAAAGGTTAAACGCGGAGACGAGCGCGAGCAAGCCTGCGAGTTCGATATTGGTGTCGATCCCGCAGCCCCAGAAGACTTTTCCGTCGCTGTCGCGCGAAATCGAAACGTAGGCGGCGGATTCCGTTGCCGAGCCCGTGCCGATGGCGTGCGAGCGGTAGTCGCGCAACGTGAAGTTTTTCCAGCCCTGCGCGTGAATCGCTTTTACGAACGCGTTAATCGGGCCGTTCCCGCTGCCGGAGATTTTGTATTTTTTCCCCTGATACATGACGTCCGCCGTGCAGGAAACGAGCGGTTTGTTTTCGGAGTTGGATTCGAAAACGAGCAGTTTGAGCGGTTCCGCGACGTTCACGAAGCGCGCCATGAATTCGTCGTGAATTTCTTTCGGCGAAAGTTCGCGTCCGAGCTTGTCCGCAACGCCGCCGATGACTTGCCCGACGACCGGGTGCATGTGTTTCGGCAAATCGATTCCGAAATCGCGGTCGAGGATGTAGGCGATCCCGCCTTTTCCGCTCTGCGAATTGATTCGAATGATCGCTTCGTAAGTCGCGCCGACGTCCGTCGGGTCGATCGTGAGATAGGGCACTTGCCACGGCGTGTTCCCGCCGCCGAGTTTGTCTCGCGCGTCCATTCCTTTTTTGATGGCGTCCTGATGCGAGCCGCTGAACGCGGTGAAAACGAGGTCTCCCGCGTAGGGATGACGCGCGGGAACGGTCATGCGCGTGCAGCGTTCATAAACTTCGCGAATTGCGGGAAGATTGTCGAAATTCAGCCCGGTTTCGATCCCGTGCGTGTACATGTTGAGCGCGACGTTGACGATGTCGAGATTGCCCGTGCGTTCGCCGTTCCCGAAGAGCGTGCCTTCGACGCGATCGGCGCCCGCCATCAGCCCGAGCTCGGTCGCCGCAACGCCCGTGCCGCGGTCGTTGTGCGTGTGCAGGGAAATGAGAATGCTGTCGCGGCGGGAAATCATGCGGGAAAATTTCTCGATCATGTCGGCATAGACGTTGGGCGTCGTCCACTGCACGGTTTCGGGCAGATTCAGAATGATCGGATCTTTCGGCGTCGGTTGCCAAACGTCCATGACGGCTTCGCAGACTTCGACGGCGAAATCGACTTCCGTGTCGGAAAAACTTTCCGGCGAGTATTCGAGGCGGATTTTTGTTTCGCCGGCTTCCGGGAGCAGTTCCCGCACGAGCGTTGCGCCGTCGATTGCGATTTGCTTGATCTGATCTTTCGTGGCGTTCCCGAACGTCACGCGGCGTTGCAGCGGCGAGGTCGAATTATAGATGTGGACGATCGCCTGTTTCGCGCCGCGCAGCGCTTCAAATGTGCGCCGAATCAGGTGTTCGCGGCACTGCACGAGCACCTGCACGGTAACGTCGTCGGGAATGAGATTTTTTTCGATGAGCGCGCGCGCGAATGCAAATTCGGTGTCGGAAGCGGACGGGAAACCGATTTCGATTTCCTTGAATCCGATGTCGCAAAGCATTTTGAACATTTCGATTTTTTCGTCGACGTTCATCGGAATCGCGAGCGACTGATTGCCGTCGCGCAAATCGACGCTGCACCAAATCGGCGCTTTCGTAATCGTTTTGTCGGGCCATTCGCGGTTTTTGATTTCCACCGTCGGGAACGGCGCGTATTTCGTGATCTTGTTATGTTGCATTTCTGAAAAGTTTAAAAAAATTCTGATTCGGAATTGCGGGAACGTTCCCGCTGTTGCTTCGACGAAAAGCGGCGTCGAAACCGCACGAAAAAAAGCTTACTCCCCCACGGGGAGAAGCAGACGCGCAAGGCGAAGTCGGATGCGACGATTAAAATTCACGACAACGGGAAAATCGCGCTTTTCCCTCGGCTTGTCAAGAACGGACGCGGGAACGCGCGGCGAGTTCGGTTTTTTGTTTTGCGCGGGAACGTGCGGGCGGGTAAGATTCGCGCGTTCCGTTTTCATTTATTAACCTGAAAAAAGAAGATACGATGAACAATTTGAAGTTCGCTCTTCCTGTCGTTGCGCTTCTGTCTGCCTGCAATCCGGGCTCCGCAGTCGAGGCGGAATCCGTTTCTCCCGCGCCGGCGGCAACGGCGCAAGCTCCGGCTGTTCCCGCGCCTGCGGCAACGGCGCAAGCTCCGGCTGTTCCCGCGCCTGCGGCAACGGCGCCGGAAAACGTTCCCGCGACGGAAACTTCGACTGCTCCCGCGAGCGCCTCGGATGCCGTTCCCGCAACGGCGTCGCCGGAAAAAAGCGTTCCCGCGCCCGTTCCCGGCGAAGGTTTCGCGGTGACGAAGGTCGTTCCCGAAGATTTTACGCCCGCCGCGTTCAATATTTTCACCGACGGCGCGATGCGTTTCCGCGTCGAATTTTACGCCACGGACGTTTTCCGCATTCAGGCGGCGCCGGACGGCGCGTTCGCCGATCCGCTGAACGATCCGACCGCCGCGCAGATTCTCGTGGACGATCTTCCCGTGAATCGCGATCGCGTGGATTGCGAAGTGACGGACTCGGACGTCGTTTGGCGCACGGGAACGCTCGAATTGCGCATGAATCGCGCACACGGCACGTTTTCGCTTTTCCGCGCGGACGGCACGCCGATTTTCTCCGAGAAAAAACCGCTTTCTTTCGCCGGAAAGTCAACGACGCAGACGCTTTCGACCGATCCCGACGAATTTTACTACGGCGGCGGTCAGCAGAACGGACATTTTTCCCACAAGGGCACGAAAATCGAAATTTCCGCCAACGGTTGGAACGAAAACGATCGCCCGAATCCCGCGCCGTTTTACATGAGCAATCGCGGCTACGGCGTGTTGCGCCACACGTTCGCCACGGGAGCGTATGATTTCACGGGAACGGACTCCGTTTCGACCGTGCACAACGAAAACCGCTTCGACGCATTTTATTTCGTCGGCGACGGCTTCCCGCGCATCCTCGACCTTTACACGCGTTTCACCGGACGCCCGAATTTTCTCCCGATTTGGGGCTTCGAGCTCGGCGATGCCGACGCCTACATGACGCGCGATCAGAAAACGAAAGAGCCGTTGCTCGAAAACGGAAAATTCAAGGAGCTCACGCCGTATTCGCTCGAACGCGTTGCGGAAAAATACCGCGAACACGATATGCCTTGCGGCTGGATGCTCGTGAACGACGGCTACGGCTGCAATTACGTGCAGTTGCCGCACGTCGTGAAAAGCCTCGCCGAAATGGGTTTCAAAACCGGACTTTGGACGGAAGGCGCGCTCACGCGCATGGCGTGGGAAGTCGGCGTCGCGGGAACGCGCGTTCAAAAACTCGACGTTGCATGGACGAGCGACGTGAACAAAACGACGCGCGAAAAACCGCTTTCCAAAGTTCAGCACGCGCTCGAATGCAACAAAATCGCGTGGGACGGCATCGCGAACAACTCCGATTCGCGCCCGCTCACGTGGACGGTGCTCGGCTGGGCGGGAACGCAACGCTACGCCGTTTGCTGGACCGGCGATCAGGCGGGCGACTGGAATCTTATCCGCTATCACATTCCGACGCTCATCACTTCCGGGATGTCCGGGCAGGCTTACGCCACGACCGACGTGGACGGCATTTTCGGCGGTTCGCCGGAAACCTATACGCGCGATTTGCAGTGGAAATGCTTTACGCCCGCGCTCTACGTCATGAACGGTTGGAGCGATGCCGACGCGATGTCGGGCGTGCCGAAAAAAAGTCCGTGGTGGTTTGAGGAACCTTACCGCTCCATCAATCGCAGCTATCTCAAACGCAAGCTGCGCATGACGCCTTACATGTATAAATACGCGCACGACGCCGCGCTCACCGGCGCGCCCATCGTTCGCGGAATGATTTGGAATTTCCCCGCAGACCGCAAAACGTGGGACAAGTCCACGCAGTATCAGTTCATGCTCGGCGAAGACATTCTCGTCGCTCCCGTGTACACCGCAATGTCGATCAACAAAGGCTGGCGCAAGGAAGATATTTACTTGCCCGAAGGCGTGTGGTTCGACTACTGGGACGGGCGCGTCGTTCCCGGACCTTACACGATCGACAATTACCCGATCACGCTCGAAAAACTTCCGATTTTCGTGCGCGGCGGCGCCATCATTCCGATGTATCCGGAAATGCTTTACAGCACGCAAAAGCCCAAGGACGTCGTGACGTTCGACGTTTATCCTTACGGAAAATCCTCTTTCGAAATGTATGAGGACGACGGGAACACGCGCGCTTATCTCGACGGAAAATGCTCCACGCAGCTCATCACTTGCGATGCGCCGAAAGGCGTTGCGGGCGGCATCACGATCGACGTCGGTCCCGCCGTCGGCGAATTCGACGGCAAATACGCCGAACGCGCCTATGCGTTTGAAATTCACACGCCGTTCCGCCCGACGCGCGTTCTCGCCGACGGCGCGGAAATCCGCGAAATCGCCGACGCCAAAGCGTATGAAAATTCTGCGCAGGGCTGGCGCTTCGATCCGGACGATCGCCGCGGCATCGTCTTCGTCAAACTCGCCAAACGCAGCACGAGCGTTCCCGCGAAAGTCGCGCTGGACGTTTCCGGAAAACTCGGCGCGTGGGCGGCGTTCGAGCCGTATCCGGAGCCGGTCGTTTCGCCGGATTTGGACAAATCCGAATTCAAGGTCGTCGCGTCTTCCGAGCAGGGCGACGGAAAAATTTCCAACGCATTCGACGGTTCCGCGGGAACGATTTGGCACTCGAATTATTCCCGTAAGGACGAAAAACATCCTTACACGATCGATATCGATCTCGGAAAACTCACCGCCGTCAACGGTTTCGGCTATCTGCCGCGCGCAGGGCTCAGCAACGGCGCGATCAAAGATTACGAAATCTACGTCGCGCGCACGCCGGGCGATTTCGGCGAACCCGTCGCCAAGGGCGCGTTCCCGCCGGAAAAGGAAGCCGACGGCTCGCCGAAATACCAGAAAGTCGCGTTCCCGGCGAAATGGGGACGCCACGTTCGCCTCGTCGTGCTTTCCGCGTTGAACGGAGAACGTTTCGGCTCCGCCGCAGAATTCGACGTGATGCAGGACATCGCCGCCGAACCGCTCGCGGACGAAGTGCTCAATCTCGGCGACCGCGCGGGCGTCGTTCCCGCGAAGATCGACGGCAAAGCCGACTTCAACAGAAGCTTGGGCGCGTCCGAAATCGTCGTGGACGGAGAAAAAATCGCCACGGGCATCGCCGTGCTCGCGGGAACGAAAATCACCTACGAGCTCGACGGTTCGTGGGATCGCCTCGAAGGCGCCGTCGGGCGCGAAAAGGGCGGCAAAGGTCCGGTGACGTTCCGCATTTTCGCCGACGGAAAACAAATTTTCGAACGCGCGGGAATGAGCCCGGAATCCGTGAAGCAGCTCGTTTCGCTCGACATCGCGGGCGTGAAGCAACTCGTCTTCGATTTCGTCGCCGATGCCGACGGCGATGCTTCCGACACCGGCGTTTGGACGGACATTCGTCTCGTTCGCAAGGGTTCGGAATAAGAAACGCGTTCCCGCAAAAAAACGTTCCCGCGATTCGCGTTGCGGGAACGTTTTTTTTACGAAATTGTCTTGTCGCTTCGTTCCCGCCGGGCTTAAAATCTGCGCCGTTCCCGCTTCGGGGACGTCCAAACCGTTTTTCCATAACCCAAATCTTACAAGCACCATGAAAATTCTCGTTACCGGCGGCGCCGGATACATCGGCACTCATACCGTCATCGAACTGTTGCAGGCGGGCTACGACATTACGATTGTCGATAATCTTTACAACTCGCAGGAAGAAGCCGTGAAGCGCGGCGCCGAGCTCGCGGGCAAAACTCCCGAGTTCTACAAAGTCGATTTGCTCGACTACGCGGCGCTCGAAGAAGTTTTCAAAAAATCAAAGTTCGACGCGGTCATTCATTTCGCCGGACTGAAAGCCGTCGGCGAATCCGTCGCCAAGCCGCTTTTTTACTATCATAACAACATGACGGGCACGTTCAACCTGCTCGATCTGATGAAAAAATACGGTTGCCGCAACATCGTGTTTTCCTCGTCGGCAACGGTTTACGGAATGCCGGAAAAAGTGCCGCTGGACGAAAGCTGCGCCACGGGAGCGCTCAATCCTTACGGCGCGACGAAGCTCTTCCTCGAACGCGTCATCTCCGACGTCAAGGCGGCGGAACCGGATCTCGGCGTCGTTTTGCTGCGCTACTTCAATCCCGTCGGCGCACATCCGTCGGGACGCATCGGAGAAAATCCGAACGGCATTCCGAACAATCTTATGCCTTACATCGCGCAGGTCGCCGTCGGGCGCTTGCCGTTCGTGCGCGTTTTCGGGAACGATTATCCGACAAAGGACGGCACGGGCGTTCGCGATTACATCCACGTCGTGGACCTCGCGCGCGGACACCTCGCCGCGCTCAAGAAACTTGAACAGACGCCGGGCGAAATCTACACCGTCAACCTCGGCACGGGAACGGGTTATTCCGTGCTCGACATGATTCACGCGTTCTCGAAAGCGTGCGGGAAGGAAATTCCTTACCAAATCGCGCCGCGCCGTCCGGGCGACGCTCCCGAATGCTACGCCGATCCGAGCTACGCCAAAAAACTCCTCGGCTGGGAAGCCACGCACACGCTCGACGATATGTGCGCGTCCTCTTGGAAGTGGCAGTCAATGAATCCGAACGGCTACGAAGCCTGAAGAAATTTAAGATTCGTTTGTCGATTGCGTTCCCGCGAGCCCCCTCGCGGGAACGGTTTTTTTATGGTGGATGGTGGAGTGTGTAAGGTGGAAAAACGGAACCACGGATGAACACAGATAGACACGGATTTTTATTTTCTGTTTTTTTCTCGTCCGCGGAGCGGGCGAACTGATGCTAACCGTGGGACGAGCGCGGGAACGCGCGAGTCCTACGGATAC
>CAVFCB010000008.1:0-29940 GCA_963620895.1 Bacteroidaceae bacterium
AATATAGGATAACCGCGGGGCGACGATGCGAAGCATCGCGTCCCGCGGGAACGCAGACCAAAACAAAATCGTCTCCGAAGGAGGCGAACTGCCCGCCCACCCTCTTAACCCTCCACCCTTAACCCTCCTCTGCCTGCCATTGCTGTTGACCTGCGTGTTTTTTTCGATATTATGAGGTGTTTCCTAAATCGGATAGTTAACTAAAGTATGAAAAAGACAACAAAGACCGCGGCCTCTAAATGCTGCGCGAAAAAGACGGTCGCAGCCGAAAAGAAAACCACGAAAGCTGCGATCAAGAAAACCGTGACGAAGCCCGCCGCCAAGGCGACGGTTTCCGCTCCGGCAAAGAAAACACCGGCGACCAAGACGAAAGCGGCTCCTGCGAAAAAGGTGACCCGCATCGTTGCGAACGTCGATGTCGGTTGGGGGAATCTGCTCTACATCCGCGGAGAAGGCGCGGGGCTGAGCTGGGAACAGGGCGTGCCGATGATCTGCACCAATGACACCGAGTGGCATTGGGTCGCGGAAACGGAAGCCGGTCCGATTTCCTTCAAGTTCCTGATTAACGACGAAAAATGGGCTCTCGGCGAGAACGTCACCATCAACGCCGGCGACGTTCACATTTCCGACCCGATTTTCTGAGCGAAAGCGCAGGAAAAAAAGACGAACGCGTTCCCGCAAAAAGGGAACGCGTTTTTTTTACGCCGCGGGAACGGGAATCGGCCTTGCGATGAGGTCGTAAGCCTTGTAGCCGGTGACGACGACGTCCGCGAACTCGCCGACGGGAAGCGTTTTCGGCACGAAGACGATGCCGTCCACCTCGTAGCCGTCGCCGGCGGTGCGTGCGATGCCGGGCGCGTCCACGAGCACGCGCAATTTTTTGCCGACGCGGGAGCGCATGCGTTCCCGCGAAATTTTCTGCAACAGCGTCATTGCAGCGTTGTAGCGGCGAATTTTTTCCGCGCTCGGAATTTGATTGTCCATTTTTGCGGCGAGCGTGTTTTCTTCCCGCGAATAGCGGAAAACGCCGACGCGGTCGAATTTTTCCTCGGCGAGAAATGTTGTCAGCGCGTCGAAATCCGCCTGCGTTTCGCCGGGGAAACCGACGATGAACGTCGAGCGAATCACGACGCCGGGAACGCCCTTGCGGATTTTTTTGATGAGGTCGCGAATGTGTTTTCCGTCGGTCTCACGGCGCATTGCCGCGAGCATGGAATCGGAAATGTGCTGCAGCGGAATATCCACGTAAGGCACGACTTTTTTGCATTTTGCGAAAACGGAAATGAGCTCGTCGCTCCAATGCGCGGGATGCGTGTAGAACACGCGAATCCAAAAATCGCCGCGAATGCGGTTGAGCGCGCGCAGAAGCGTTGCGAGCGAATCGCCCTCTTCGGAACTGACTTTTGTCGTTTTGCCGACGCGCGTTTTTTTCCACGTGTCCATTCCGTAATAGGTCGTGTCCTGTGAAATGAGGTTGATTTCCTTTACGCCGTTGACTTGCACGAGCGTTTTGACTTCGGCGACGATATCGGCGACGGCGCGGGAACGATGTCGCCCGCGAATTCCGGGAATTGCGCAAAATGCGCATCCGTGGTTGCACCCTTCGGCGATTTTCACGTTTGCGATGTGCGGGAGCGTGAGGCGCGCGCGCGGCGTTGCGTAGTCGGGAATGTAGCGCGGATGTTTCGAAACGAACACGTGCGCGGGGGCATCCGGCGTTCCCGCGGCGGGAGCGTTCCCGCGGTCGTCGGCGCAAAGTTTTTCGATGATTTTCGCAATTTGTCCGAGCTGATCGATCCCGACAAACGCGTCCGCTTTCGGCATCATTTCGCGCACGCCCTCGCCGTAGCGTTGCGGCATGCAACCGGCGACGATGATTTTCAGCGGACGTTTTTTCCCGCGCCGTTTCGCCTCGCGCGCCATTTGCGCAACGGCGTCGAAGCTTTCCTTGCGCGCGTCGAGAATGAACGAGCACGTGTTCACGACCACGGCGTCAGCCTCGCGCGGATCGGCGGTGAGCCGCATTCCCGCGTTGAGAATGTGCCCGATGAGCACCTCGCTGTCCGACTGATTTTTCGGACATCCCAAAGAAATAATTCCGACGGTGAGCATTTGTTCTCTGATGTTTTTTTGAAAAATTTCGCTTAGTCAAAGATTCCCCAAGCCCAGAAGCTTTCGTAGAGAATCCACAAGAAAAAAAGATAAAGCGCGAGCAGTGCGATGCGTTGAACCCAACGCCAAAACACGGTTTCGGAAGCTCCTTCGCCGCGAAACGGCGAACCGAAAATCCACCGCATCAGGCGTTCGCCGAGCGAGGGACGCACTTCTTTCCAGACGTCCGGAATCGCACAAACGGCGCTGCGATCGTAGCGCCGTGCGAGTTTCCGAAAAATCCAAGAAAGCGGGAAAAACATTTTCGGAGGAATTTGGAAAAAATCCTCTAAGCTTTAATCTTTCTTCCCACCGCAGGTGCAGTGTCCGCAGGAACCGTCGCCGCGGCAATGCGGTTCTTCGAGCACGGGAAGCCCGCGTTCGAGAATTTCGCCGAGCGTTGCCGCGAGATTTTCGCGCGGGAACGCGATTTCGCGGCGTTCCCGCGTGTCGCGCACTTTGACGACGCCGAGCGCGAGCTCGTTCGCGCCGTAAATCAGCGCGTAGCGTGCGCCCGTCTGTTCCGCCGCCTGAATGAGTTTGCCGAACTTGCCGTCCTTGAACGCGTATTCGACGCGGAAGCCGGCATCGCGCAACGTGGAAACGTCGTTCAGCGCGGCGGCGCGGTTTTCGTCGCCGAGCACGATCGTGTAAAAATCCGGTGCGTCCGCGATTTGCGGGAGCAACGATTGCTGTTCGAGCAAATTGCGCAACGTGACATCGCCCATGCCGAAACCGACCGCCGGCATGTCCGGACCGCCGAGTTTTTTCACAAGTTTGTCATAGCGTCCGCCGCCCGCGAGCGCGCGCCCTTCGCCGACGAGCTGAAACGCTTCGAAAACGAAACCCGTGTAGTAAGCGAGCCCGCGCACGATCGTAAGATCGACGCGCACGAACGCGCCGACGCCGAGCGCGTCGAGCAAGCCGAGAAGTTTTTTCCATTCGCCGAGGCGTTCAATCGCTTTCTCCGTTCCCGCGCGCGATGCGAAAAACGTTTCGAGCGCGTCGAGGCTTTTCAGCGCGACGAATTCGCGCACCGTCGCCAGCGTTCCCGCGGGATCGAGCGACGTTCCCGCGAGCGCGGTGCTCATCATTTCGAGCAGACCTTCGTGCGCGACGCGTTCAAGTTTGTCCACGACGGCGAGCACCCTGACGGCGGTCGCCTCATCGGGAACGCCGAGAATTTCAAGGAAAAGAAACCACAGCGTGCGATCGCTCAAACGAATGCAGAAATCCGCATCGCCGAGCCCGAATGCGTGCAGAGACTCGACGCAGAGCGCGATGATTTCCGCATCTGCGGCGCAACCCGCCTCGCCGAGAATGTCCGCGTTGTATTGATAAAACGCGCGGAGTCGCCCGCGTTGCTGCTTTTCGTAGCGGTAGTTTTCGCCGATGCCGAACCATTTGATCGGACGGCGCAACGAACCCGCGCGCGCGGCGACAAGGCGCGCGAGCGACGGCGTCATTTCCGGGCGCAGGGAAACTTTGCGTCCGCCCTTGTCTTCAAAATTAAAAAGTTGCGAAACGATTTCCTCGCCGGATTTTTCGGTGAAAAGCTCGAGCGGTTCGAGCGCGGGAGCGTCCCATTCCGAAAAACCGAAACGCCGCGCGGACTCGCGCCAGCGGGCGAAGATGAAGTTGCGCACGGCGCAATCTTCCGGATAAAACTCGCGAAAACCGGGAAGTGATTTGAACTGCATGATGCAAAAAAATTATTCGAAACAAAAAAAACTCAGCCGAAAATATCCAGCCAGAACAGCGCGACGAATTCGCCTATCAGCAACAACGCGACGCACCCGTAAACAAACGCGGAAAACGAATCCTTCGCCGGCGGACGCATGCGAAGCCGCACGCGGGAACGCCGCTCCGCGGGAGCGACATCGCTGTTTTTCGTTTCTTCTGAAGACATCGGTCGTGCGCTGTTCACGCCGCGATTAAAGCACACGCGTTCGGCGATTAAAAGCGGAAAAACGGAAAACGCGCTCGCGATTTCGAGCCGTTTTTCACGGGAACGCGCAAACCGCGGGAACGCCGATTTTCGCACGTTTTTTTCAAATTGCACAGGCGAGCGAAAAGCGCCTATTATGTGCCGAAATTTTTTCTCTCCGATGATTAAAGAAAAAGCAATCGACGAAGCGGAACTCATTTCCAAGGCAGGAGTCCTCCTTGAGGCGCTTCCTTACATTCAGCGGTTTCACGATTCCGTATTCGTCGTCAAATACGGCGGAAGTTTTATGGATTCCGACGATCCCGCCACGCGGGAACGCGTTGCGTCCGACATCGTTTTTCTGAACTCGGTCGGCATCAAAGTCGTCGTCGTGCACGGCGGCGGCAAGGCGATCACCCGCGCGATGGCGAAATCCGACGTCGTGCCGCAGTGGCGCAACGGAATGCGCGTCACCGATGAGCGCACGATTAAAATCGTCGAAGACACGCTCAACAACGAAATCAACACGGACATCTGCCGCCTCATCGCCAAGCACAAAGGCGTTCCCGTCGGAATGCCCGGCAATCTCGTCAACGTCTGCGAAAAACTTTGTCCGAAGGACGAAAACGGCGAAATCATCGATCTCGGATTCGTCGGCGACATCAAATCCGTCAAAACCAAAATCATCAAAAAAGCGCTCAACGAGGGAAAAATTCCCGTGATTTCCCCGATTGCGCTGGACGACGACGACCGCCCCTACAACACGAACGCCGATGCCGCCGCGAGCGCCGTTGCAAGCGCGCTCAAAGCGCGACGCCTCGTGTTTATGTCGGACGTTCCCGGACTGCTCGCCGACCCGAAAGATCCGAGCACGCTCATTTCCACGCTCCGCGTTCACGAAGTGCCTGAGCTGAAAAAATCCGGCGTCATTTCCGCGGGAATGATTCCCAAAGTCGATTCCGCCGTGCGTGCGCTTCAAAGCGGCGTCCGCCGCGTGCACTTCATCGACGGGAGAACGCCGCACTCGCTCCTGCTCGAAATTTTCACGGACAAGGGCGTCGGCACGGAAATCATTCATCCCGACGTCGTCCTGCCGGGAGCGCTCGCCGAACAGCCCTGAACGCGTTCCCGCGCGGGAACGGCGGCGGCGACAAAAAAACGAACGCGATTTGCGTTCGTTTTTTTTGTCGTCAGTCGATGTCGTGCGGCACTTTCACGTAGTTGTCCGAGCGACCGCGCGCGGTGCCCCAAAGCTCGAAAAGCCGGAACGCGGAGAGCGCGGGTTTCACGCCCTGCTCGTCGCGGACTTCGGCGCCGATGCCGAAGCAGTAATTGACTTGGCGAAATGCGCGGGAATACGCCATGCCCATGCGCACGTAGCCGTCGAAAATCGCGCTCGAAGTCGCTCCCGCGCCCTTTACGCCGGTGATGCGAATGCCTTTGCCGGAAACGAGTGCGACATCGTCCGCCGCGCGAATGTCGAGCACGAGGTAATGCACGTTGCCGCAGGCGTCCGCGAGCCGATCGATTTTGTCCGCGAGCGTTCCCGCGCGCAGTTCCGGACGCGAAATGAAATTCGCTCCGCGGATTCGCGAGCCGATCGGCGCGAGCGCGTAGGTTTCGCCCGCATCGAGCACGCGCGCCGCCGCGCGGAAATTTTGTTTGGAGAAAAGTTTTCCGTTGGAAACGCCTTTGTCGTCCGCCCAAATGAGATCTTCGAGCTTGCGTTCGCCGTCGCCTTTGATGACGACGAAATCTTTTTGCACAACGGTTTGAATGCGCCCCTCGCGACGTCCCGGACGCCGCGACCAGATGACTTCGTATTCGTTCCCGCCGATGTATTCTTGGAGCACCGCCGCGTCGGGATTGACCTCGAGCCAATTGCGCATGTGTTCGCGGGAACGCACGACGCACACGCCGACGCCGCCGTCGCCGATGTCCGGCTTCATAATGCACGGGAACGTGATCGCGTTTTCCGCCATCAGCGAAAGCACTTTTTCGAAGCGATTATCGAGCGTTTCGTTCACGGGAACGAAAATCGTTTTCACGGAAACTGCGGCGACATCGGCGTTTTCCCTGTTCGCCAAAAATTTCGTGTAATGTTCGAATTTTGAGCCGGCAGGCAAACCGCCGTCCGCGCCGAGTCCGCGATTTGCGAGCGTGAACAGCGTGAACGAACGGTGCACGATCGCTTGCCACAGGTAATGGCACATCGGCGGGATCGCGAGAATGAAGTGCGGCCAAAATTCGTGCCGCGTCCACTGGCGGCGCATCATCACGTGCCGCCGGCGTCCGCGCCACGTGAACGCGGGAAGAATGTAGTGCGTAAGCAGCCACAGCGCGAGAATTGCGCCGATGACGATCCACGCCGCGTTGTGGTGCCATTCCTTGAATTTGTCGATGACGCCCGCGCCCACTTTTTCCGCAAGCAGGATGAGCGGCGGCGTCCACACGGCGGCGGCGATGAAGAACAGCAAAATCAGTTTGCCCATGTTCAGCCGCATAATTCCCGCCGCGACAAATGTCGGCACGCGCGAACCCGGAATGAAACGCGACGACACGATGAGCGCGAAGCCTTTCGGATTTTTGTCGAACCAATCCGACATGCGATCCACTTCCTGCTCGGAAATCAGCCACTTGAACGGCGCCTTACGCAACACCGGACGCCCGAGAAAACGCCCGATCAGATACAACGCGCTGTCGCCGATGAAAATTCCGAGAAGGCACGCGAGCATCGCGGGAACGAACTCGATCAGCCCCTGCGCCACGAGCAAGCCGGACGCGAGGCAAGTCGGATCCTCCGCGACGAACGTGCAGACGAGGATCACGAGCATCAGCACGAGCACGCGCACGCCGTGCGCCGCTTCAATCGGCGGGAACGGCGAATTTGCGGGAACGGGTTCCGCGCGGGAAAGTTTTTTCGCTTCTGCGGGAACGGCGACTTTTGCGAGAAAATTTGCGTAGGCGTCGCCGAGCGCAATCGGTTCGTTCAGAAAAACGTGATGCCCGCCGGGAACGAAATGCGTTTCCGCCTGCGGCGCGAGTTTCGCCGTGTATTGCGCGGCGACGATATCCGTCACGTGGTCATTTTTTCCGTGGGCGAGAAAAAGCGGGCCGTTCCATTCGCGAAGACTTTTTTTCAAATCGCTCATGTCGGAATCCCAAAGCATCCGCGCGAACGCCTTGTTCACGTTGCCCGCGTCCATCAAACCGAAATGCGGCAACACGTCCTGCGCGAGTTTGAAAAATCCGAGGTGAAACGTGTAAACGATTTTGTTCACGATGTGATTGCCCAGCAGCTCGAATTCCTGTGCGCCGACGGAGGAAACGAGCGCGAGCGATTTCACGCGTTCGGGCGCGCGGTGCGCCATATAAATCGCCGCGCCGCCGCCGTTGCCGAAGCCGAGCACGTTCACTTCGCCGATGCCGAGCGCGTTGAGCAACTCGAACATTTCTCCCGCGGCGGATTCGATCGAGTAGTCCGCAACATCGCGGGAAGACGCGCCCGCGCCGGGAAGATCGGGAACGATGACGCGCGTCGCCGCGCCGGTGCGCACGATTTCGCGCGCCATCGCGTCGAGCGAGCTTCCGTCGAGCGCCGCGCCGTGCAGCAACAGCACGGGAACGTGCACGGGAGCGCCGTCGCGCCAATTTTTCCACGCTTCGGAAACGGCGCGTTTCGACGAATCGTAAATTTCTTCCGCTTTCGCCGCCGCGCGATCGAGCGCGGACGCGTTTTCTGCGGGAACGCCCTCCTCGCCCGCCGCGGGAACGTCCGGCGGCGTCGGCATTTCCACGTTTTCGGGCGTGTATTCCGCGTAAGCGATTCGGATTTTTTTGCCCGTCGGCAAAAGCTTGGAAACATACAAACCGTTCACGCGCCCCTGCACCTTCGGCGTTTCCGCGCCGCCGACTTCGGTCACCGCTTCTTCCGCGCTTTCCCAAACGGACTCCACGAAAAGCTCTTCCACTTCGACGCTTTTCTGATTTTCCCGAAGCCCCGGCGTCATCGGGAACAGATGGCGCACGCCGTAGGACGCCGCTAACAGCGCCAAAAACAGAAAAATCACGCGCCAGCGCACCGGCAGTCGTTGCCAAAGATTCTTCTCGGAAATCAATTTTTGCGTCATTGTCCGAGAAATTTATCTGCTTTTTTCGCCTGCGGAAAGGAATAAAAACAAACGGCGAAAAACGACGGGCGTTCCCGCGCACCGCCGCCGCCGTTTTTTTTCGCTACGACAAAGAAGCTTCGTTCTCGGGCGCGCGAACGAGCTCTTCGAGCGTGGTTTCGTCGCGACAGGCGAGAAAGGCTTCGGAAAAACGCGCGAGCGCCGCACGAAGCTCCGCGTTCCCGCCGAGCGCGAGCGGCTCGCGCAAGTTGTCGAAGCGGCGTTTGAGCTCGGCGAGCGTCATTTTCGCGACCGTTCCCGCGGTGTTGTAGCGCGGCTCCGCGGAATCTTCGTCGGCGACGGCGACGAGCATTTTTTGATCTTTGAGCACGTCCACGCATTCGAGCACGTGATTGACGGGAATGCAAAGTTCGGTGCTGAGCTCGCTCGGCGTCAGTCCGAGCTCGCGGCGGGAACACGTCGAAAACACGGCGAAAAGGCAGGCGAAAAACGCTTCCTGCTTGGATTTCGGGCTAAGCTCTTTCCATTCGCGATTGAGATTTTTCAGATACTTCGCATTTTGCACCGCAAACGAAAGTTGCCCGCCGAGCAAAAGAAAAATCCAGCCCATGTAGAGCATGAACATCAGGATGAAAATGATGCCGAGGTTCCCGTAAATCGAATTGAATTCCGAAATGCGGTTCACGTAGAGCATCGTCAGCTTCTGACTCGCGACGAAAATCAGCGCGACGAAAAATCCGCCGATCAGCGCCGGACGCCAGCGCACCGCCGTCTTCGGCATGTATTTGTTCAGACACGCGAACGCCAGCGTCAGCGCGAGCATCGCCGTCAGCGTCGGCACCGAAGACGTCATCAGACCGAAAAACGCTTCGCCGCCCGGCAACGAAACCGCCCACGCGGGAACGCTGCCCGTCATCGACGAAATTTGGCGAAACGCGGCGGACACGGAAAGCATCGACGCGGAAACGGCGATTGCCGCGCCTCCGAAAAACAGGAAAAGGAAATACACGAGGAAACGTTTTCCCCAACTTCGTCCCTGCTTCACGTTCCACATCAGATTGTAGGCGTCTTCCACGCGCGCGATCATGAAAATCGCCAACACCGCCAAGACGACGAATCCGAACGTTCCCGCGGAGCTTGAATTCGACATCGTGCTTTCCAGCAGATTGTTTGCAAATTCCTGAAGCTCCGGCGCAACGGTCGCGGCGACGTAGGTCCCGCTTGCCGACGAAGCCGCTTCCGCCGCGTGAATTTCCGCCTCGGTCGTTTCGGGAGCGATGAGTTGCATCGTTTCCGCGATTCGCAGTTTCATCGTCGCCACCGCTTCTTCGCCGCGCACGTTCATCACGATTCCGAAAATCGTGAGCACGAACATGACAAACGGCGCGAGCGCCATGAGCACGTAGTAAGTCAGCGCCGCCGCCTGCAACGGAATTTTGTTCGAGAGCGTGCGCGCGATCGTGATTTCCACGATTCGCCACAACAGGGAAAAAATCCGCATCGGCGCGGAATGCGCGACCGTTCCCGCGGGTTTCCAGATTTCGTCGTAGATGCCCAACGCGATTTTTTTCGCCCGCGCAAAAACCGCCGCAAAGGAAAACTTTGCGGGCGGAGTATGGTCGTCAGCGGTCGAGGCGGTCCTGCTTTCGTCGTCGCTCATGCCGAGAAATCATAACGCGCCGAGCGCCCGCCTCAATTCATTTTTCCGCGTTCCCGCGCGGAAGTTTTTCTTTTTTCCGTTCGGTCAAAAAAATTTGCGGGAACGGCAGGAAAGGCATATCCTCGCCGTCGATATTTTTTTCACCAGTATGGAATACGAAGCAGTCATCGGTCTGGAAATTCACGTTCAACTCAAAGCAAAGAGCAAAGTTTTCGCGGGAGCGCCGGCGGGCTTCGGCGAACCGCCGAACCGCTTAATCGATCCGACCGTGCTCGCGCTCCCGGGCGCATTGCCCGTGCTGAACCGCGAATCCGTCGAAAAATCAATGAAGTTCGGGCTGATGATCGACGCGAAAATGCCGAAAATTTCCCGCTGGTCGCGCAAAAATTATTTTTATCCGGACAGCCCGAAAAATTACCAAATCACGCAACTCGCGGACGAAGCGATCGTCGGTCCCGGCGAAGTCGAAATCGAGCTTCCGGGGCCCTCGCGCAACGTGATGGGCGAACACAAAAAAATTCGCATCAACCATGCGCACCTTGAAGAGGACGTCGGCAAACTCACGCACGGAGGGACGACTTCGCTCGTCGATTACAACCGCGCGGGAACGACCTTGCTCGAAATCGTCACCGAGCCCGACATGCATTCCGCCGAGGAAGCCGTCGCGTTGCTCAACGCGTTGCGCATGATTTTGAACGCCGCCGGACTTTCCGATTGCGACATGGAAAAAGGACAACTGCGTTGCGACGCGAACGTCTCCGTGCGCCCGGCGGGAACGTCCGAGCTGCGCACGCGCACGGAAATGAAAAACGTGAACTCGCTCACCGGCGTGCGCAACTGCATCAATTTCGAAATTCGCCGCCAAATCCGCGCTTACGAAAACGGCGAAACCGTCGTGCAGGAAACGCGCGGCTGGAACGCCGAAACCGGGCACACCTACTCCATGCGATCCAAGGAAAACGCGCACGACTACCGCTACTTCCCCGATCCCGATCTCATGCCCGTAAAGCTCGACGACGCGTGGCTCGCGCGCCTCAAAGCGGATTTGCCCGAAAAACCTTTCGACCGCCAACGCCGCTACATGGCGGATTTTGCCCTGCCCTACACGATCACGTCCGTGCTCGTTCCCGACCGCGCGCTGTGCGAATTTTTTGAAAAATCCCTCGCCGCGTTCCCGAAAGCGCCGCAACACACGGCGAATCTCATCGTGAACGAAATTCTGCGCGAAATCGCCGTCGCGGGAACGGACGCCACCGTCGCCGACAGCCGCGTTTCGCCCGAAGCGCTCGCCGGGCTCGTCGAAGCCGTCGAAACGGGAACGATTTCCAAACAGCAGGCGAAAGACGTTTTCTCGGAAATGTGGACGAGCGGAAAATCCGCCGCGGAAATCATCAAGGAAAAAGGACTCGCGCAAAATTCCGATTCCGGCGAGCTCGAAGCGCTGATCGCCGGCATTCTCGCCGACCCGAAAAACGCCGACGCCGTCGCGTCCTTCAAAGCCGGCAACGAACGCGTAATCAACGTGCTCAAAGGACAAGTGATGAAAGCTTCGCGCGGCAAGGCAAATCCCGCAAAAGCGGACGAAATCATGCGCCGCTTGCTCGCGTAAGCCGCGTTCCCGCATTGGCATCTTTTCTGCAAAAAACGGAATCTCATGAACATGGACAGAACACAATTTCCCGCGTGGGTTCGCGACTGGCTCGTGCTCTCCGCCGCCGTGATGTTCGCCACGTGGGCGCTCGACGGAATTTCCTGCTCGAATCCGCTGACGTTGCTCCTCGTCGCGGCGACAATCAGTCTGCTCAACACGTTTCTGCGCCCGTTGCTGCTGTTGCTTTCGCTTCCGTTTCTCATCGCGACGATGGGTCTCGGCATGATTCTCGTGCTGTGGATGATTAATTCGTGGTTTCTTTATCTCGCGGGAGCGCTTTTCAGCGACTTTTACGTCGCGAGCTTCGCAACGGCGATGTGCGGCGCAATTTTCATCTCCGCCGCGCAATTCTGTCTGAACGCGATTTTCGGAATTCCGAACAAAAAAATTTCCGTCGGCGGGAACGAACCGCCGCCGAGCCCGCGTCCGCGTTCCCGCCACCGCGAGGACGACGACGATGCAATCGATATCTGAGCCGCGCAAAATAATTTAAACTTTTCTCCAAAAATTTATGGCAACGAAAAAATCCGAAAACAAGAAATCCGCCGCTCCCGTCAAGGGCGCATTTAAGCGGGAAGACGCCGTCAACGGTCTCGATGCCGCCGAACGCAAGGCGCTCGACGCCTACGTCGCGACTTACCTGAACTACCTCGGCATCGCAAAAACCGAACGCCGCGCCTACGCGGAAGCCGTCCGCCTGCTCGAAGCCCGCGGATTCAAACCGCTCTCCGCGTTCAAAACGCTGAAGCCCGGCGACAAGGTTTATCGCGGCTATCACGGCAAAACGCTCTTCGCCGCAGTCATCGGCAAAGACACCGTTTCCGGCGGCGTCAACGTTGTCGGCGGGCACACGGACGCGCCGCGCATCGACCTCAAACCCGTACCGCTGTGCGAGAAAAACGGTATCGCGTATTTCGATACGCATTACTACGGCGGCATCAAAAAATTCCAGTGGGTCGCGCACCCGCTCGCGCTTTACGGCATCGCCGTGCGCAAGGACGGCACGAAAGTCGATATCGCAATCGGCGACAAACCCGGCGATCCCGTTTTCATGATTTCGGACATTCTCCCGCACTTCGGGCAGGAACAGGCGGCGAAAGTCATTTCCGACGCGTTCCCGGGCGAAAATCTCGACCTGCTCATCGCCACGACGCCTTGCCCGAAAGCCGATGACGACGCCGCCGTCAAAGAAAAAGTGAAGCTCCACGTCATGCGCATTCTCGAAAAAGAATACGCGCTCACGGAACAGGATCTCATCAGCACCGAGCTCGAAATCGTTCCCGCGGGAATGCCGCGCGAAATGGGGCTCGACCGCTCGCTCATCACCGGCTACGGCCACGACGACCGCATCTGCGCTTTCGCGGGATTGCAGGCGATGATGGACATTCGCGGCGTTCCCGCGAAAACCGCCGTCGTCCTGCTCTGCGACAAAGAAGAAATCGGCTCCGTCGGCGCAACCGGAATGGACTCGACGTTTTTCGAAAATTCAATCGCCGAACTCGTTTTCCGGCAGGAGAAAAATTACTCGGACATTCTCGTGCGGCGCGCGCTCGAAGCCTCGTCGATGCTCTCGGCTGACGTTTGCGCCGCAGACGATCCGCTGTTCCCGAACAGCTCCTCGCCCGGCAACATGGCGAAGCTGAACGCGGGACCGAGCATCACCAAATACACCGGCTCGCGCGGAAAAGTGATGGCGAACGACGCGAGCGCGGAATTCATCGCGCACTTGCGCGAAGTTTTTGACGCGGCAAACGTCGTCTGGCAAGTCGGCGAACTCGGTCGCGTGGACGGCGGCGGCGGCGGAACGATCGCGATGTACATGGCGCGCTACGGCATGAACGTAATCGACATGGGCACGCCGTTGCTGAACATGCACGCGCCGTGGGAAATCGCTTCCAAACTCGACACCTACATGACCTACAAGGCCTACAAGGCATTTTTCGAAGCGAAATAAACTTCACGCACGTTCCCGCGAGCACCGCTCTCGCGGGAACGTTTTTTTTGAGCGGAGGCAAAAAAATCACCGATTGCCAATTCCGGAGTTTCCCGAGAAAATGAACGCCATGCCCGACGCCGAACCGCAAAAACCCAAGATCAAACTTTGGCTGATCGCCGCCGCAATCGCGCTCGCCGCCGCCTTTCTTTTTCAGTGGAAAAACGGAATCGACCAAGCGGCGATTGCGCAGACGGACGCGGGCGATGTCGTTCGTGTCCGCGCCGAACGCGTTCCCGCGCCGGGCTTCCGCATTTTTTTCAACGGCGACGCCGGCGATTTTTCCGAAGCGTTGCTCTGCGACGACGACGGGAACGTGCTTTGCACGCTCGCGCGCGATGCGGCGACGGAAGATTTTTTTCGCGTTCCCGACGATTTTGATTCGGGAAAAATCACGCGGGAACGTTTCCTGCGCGTCGTCGTTCCCGCGCTGAAATCCGACGGAAAACCCGTGGTGCTCGTCGCCGAAAATCCTTTCCGAAAATAAACGCCGCCGGCATTCCGTTTCCCGTATTTTCGATTTTTGCAATGCTTTCCTCCGTCATCGACATCGGTTCAAACTCGATAAAAATGCTCGTCGCCGAGGGCGCGAACGCCGTTCCCGTTTTCACGGCGCACAGCGAAACGCGGCTCTCGCCGAACGCCGACGGAGCGCGGGAACGCATTCCCGAAGCGGCGTTCGCGGCGGGCGTGGAAGTCATTCGCGGTTTCGCGGAAAAAGCGCGCGAATTTTCGCCGACGCGCACGGCGATTGTCGGCACGAGTTTGCTCCGCACGGCGGAAAACGCGCACGAATTTGCGGACGCCGTTTTTCGCGCTACGGGAACGCCGTTGCGCATACTTTCCGGGCTTGAAGAAGCGGAGCTCATCGCCGCCGGAATCGCCGGCGATCCCGCCGTGCGCCTGCCCTGCGCGATTTTCGATCTCGGCGGCGGCAGTCTCGAATTCATCGCGAAACCCGAAGCTCGCGGCAAAATTTTCGAAACGAGCCGCCCGCTCGGCGCCGTCCGAATGATGCGAAAATTTTTCGCCGACGCCGCGGGAAAAATTCCCGAAGCGGAAATCTCCGCGTTGCGTCGCCACGTGCGCGAAAACCTCGCCGATGCGCTTCCGGGAAAAGTTCCGCCGGGCGCAAACGCGGTGTTCTGCGGCGGCGCCGCGAAGCTCTGCGCACAACTTTGCGGGAACGATTCCGCAGATGAAATTTCATCGGAATCGCTCGAAAAAATTCTGCGCAAGGTCAGCGCGGCGACGCTCTCGGAACGCATCGCCGCCGGCGTTCCCGCGAAACGCGCGGATATTTTTCCCGCCGCCGTCGCAACGCTCGCGGAAGTTTGTCGGCTTTGCGCGTTCCCGCGATTCCGCGTTTCCGAGCGCAATCTGCGCTACGGACTCTGCGCAAAACTCAACGCCGGCGACGATTTCTGAACGGCGACGAAAACCCGAATTTCAAAAAAAATATGAATCCCGAAAACATCATCGTTCCGATGATTTGGCAAACGGCGCTCTCTGCGGCGGGGCTTTGCGCCTTCGTCGCGCAGCTTCTTGCCGCGCGGCGCCGAGAGCCGACGGAAAGCCTTCCCGCGTGGAATGCGCGCGCGGGAAACGTGATCGCGTTCGCGGGCGTCTGCGCGTTTTGTCTGGTCGCGGCGAGTCTGCTCTGCTCCGCCGTCGCGCGAATGTTTTTCCCCGATTTCGATTTTTCCGCGAGCCCGCAAGTGCTCGTCCCGCCGATTCAGGCGCTCGCGCTCGCAGCGTTGCTCGCGGCGATTCGATTTTTCCCGGAAGCGTTCCCGAAAAACTTCAATGCGCCGCGCGAAAAGCGTTCCCGCGACTGGCTTTCTCCGAAAAATCCTTTCGGCGTTCCCGCGCTTTTTTTCACCGGAATTTTCGCGACCGTCATCGCCGCGGTTTTCATCAAAACCGTCGCGCTGTTTTTGCCCGACGACGTGCGCGCGCTCTTTGCGGAAAATCAGGCGCTCGTCAATGCGCTCAAACAAAGTTCGCCGCTCGTCATCGCGCTTTGCGTTCCCGCGGTTGCGGTGTTCACGCCGATAATCGAAGAAATCATTTTCCGCGCGGGGCTTTATCGCCTGTTCAAAAGCAAACTTCCCGCCGTTCCCGCCGCCGTCGCTTCGAGCATCATTTTCGCGTTGCTCCACGATGCGCCCGTCGCCTACCTTCCGCTGACGTTGCTCGGTTGCGTCCTTTGCCTCGTCTATGAAAAAACCGGACGCATCGCCGCGCCGATTCTCGTTCACGCGCTTTTCAACGCAAACACCCTGCTTTGCCTCGCGCTCGCGCAATGATCGCGAAAAGATTTTGGACAACGCGCGGATTTCCGCTTTAATTTTCGAACATGAAATTTTTCCGCATTCTTCCGCTTTTTCTGCTCGCGCTCGTTCCCGCGGCGCTTTTCGCGCAATCGGATTTTCGCCGACTCGAACCCGCCGAAGCCGCCTCCGTGCTCGAAGAATTTCGCGCGTTTCGCATGAGCGGCGACGTGTGCATGAAATTCACCATCACTCACCGCTTGCGCAAAGACGACGAAGAAAAACATTTCGCGGGAACGCTCTACGCCACGTGGGAAAATTCCGCTCCCGTGCTGCGCATCGAAATCCGCTCGCTCGCCGATGCCGCCGCTCCCGCAAAAAAATTTCTCCTGCGCGGCGGGAACGCCCCGGAGCTTTGGACGCTCGACGACAAAAACCGCCCCGTGCGTCTCGACGAGCTTTCCACGCGCCCGTTTTTCGAAAATCTCATCTTCACGCCCTTTGATCTGCAGACGCCGTTCGTCTATTGGTCCGATGCCGAATACGAGCGCACAAAACGTTTCCGCGGGCGCCCCGTGCATTTTTTCAAAATGACGCCGCCGGAGGATTTTCGCGCCGCGCATCCCGAAGTTTCTTTCGTGAGAATCGGCTTCGACCGCGTGTATAACGCGCTCGTTTCCGCAGAAGTTTTCGGCGCAGACGGAAAATTGCAGAAAACTTTTTCGCTCTCCGGCGTGCAAAAAGTTCAGGAACAATACACGATTCGCGAGCTCGAACTGCGCGACGACACAACGCGCGACAAGGACGAATTCGTCGTGCGCGCCGCAGCGATGAATCTGAAACTTCCGCGCGCCGCGTTCACGCCGGAGGGACTCGCCGAGCCCGCGCCCGCCGTTCCCGCATCGTATTTTTCACGCTTGTGAACGAAAAAATTTTCGCGCTCGGCGGCGAATCAAAATCCCGAATTTTTTTTGCGGGAACGCGCTTCGCGAAATTTTCAAAGAATCCGCAAACCGCGATAGACGCGGGGAACGCGCTTGGTGATGGAAACGAGCGCTTCCCACGGAATGCAATCGCCCCACGCGCAAAATTCTTCGATGCCGATGCTCGCGCCCGCGCTTTCGCCGATGAGCGTCACGGCGTCGCCGACCGCGATTTCCGGCAACGCGCTCGCATCGACAAGCGTTTGATCCATCGTCACGCGCCCGATCACGGGAACGCGCCGCCCGCGCACGACGACTTCCGCGCAATTGCTCGCGGCGGTCGGAATTCCGTCGCCGTAGCCGGCGGTGACGATCGCCACGCGCGAATCCCGTTTCAGCGTAAACGTGCGGTTGTAGCTGACCGGCGTTCCCGCAGGAAGCGTTTTCACCAAACCGATGCGGGAACGAAACGCAAGCACCGGCTCAGGCGAAATTTTTTCAAAAAGCGAACCCGGCGCAGGTTTCCAGCCGTATTGGAGAATGCCGACGCGCACGGCGTTGAACGGGCGTTCCCGCGAAAACGTTTCCAGCCCGGCGGAATTGTCCGCGTGAATCGTGAGGCGTTCCCGCAGATCGGCAGGAATTTTTTCCACGACGGCGAGAAAACGCGAACGCTGCAACGCCGTGTATTCCGCCGAAGTGTCCGCGCTTGAAAAATGCGTGAAGACGCCGCGCCAATCGAGCGACGGCTCCGAAACAACGCAACGAAAAAGCGACTCCGCGTTCTCGTGCCACACGCCCATGCGCCCCATTCCCGTATCGACGGCAACGTTCACGCGCGCGCGGCGACCGAGTTTTCGCGCGGTTTCCGCGAGCGCGCGCGCTTCGGATTCATCGGAAACGGCAACGGTCAACTCGTCGGCAATCGCCGTCGCAAGCTCCTCGGGAAGCGTCGGTCCGAGCACCGCGATTTCCGCCTGCGGAGCGATGTAGCGCACGTCCGAACCTTCGCGGGAATTCGCCACGGCGAAACTGTCGATGCCGCACTGCAACAGCCGCTCGACGATGTGCCCGACGCCGTGCCCGTAAGCATCCGCCTTGACGACGGCGATGTAGCGAATTCGGTTCGGGAGCGAAGCCTTGATTTTTCCGATGTTGCGCTCAAACGCGGACAAATCGATTTCCGCCCATGCGCGCGGGAGTGTTGAAATTTCTTCCATTTTTTTTCGAAAAAAAGCGATGAATTTTTCGGTGAAATTCCGGTGTGCGGGAACGATGCCGTCAGCCGCGATGCCGCTCCGGCGTCCAACGCGCATAAGAATCGAGCGGCGACGAATTCACGGCATCGGGCGCGCCGCCGCAATCGTGCAGAAGCGCGGGAACGTCCGAAAAAACCGCCGGATCATTTCGCAAAAGTTCCGCGGGAACGCACGGCTGCGCCGCCGCAAACGCATTCGGAAGCGCACGCCGACACGGCAAAATAAAAATTTTTTCCGAAGAAAAAGCATCGGCGTTTTCCGTGCGGATTTCTTCAAAATCCGATGCGGGAACGCCTTCGCGGACGCGCAAAATATTCCACGCATTCATGCGGGATTCCGCCGCGACGACAAAATCGCGTTCCCGCGGAAACGCTCGCACAAGCAAGTGCGCAACGAGATTCAAACTGCGGAACGCAAGCACGGGACGCACGGGAACGCCGCGCGCGGAATCGAGCGCAAGCCGCGCGCGAACGCTCGCGGCGGCAACGCGAATGCCCAAAATCGAGCCGGGACCTTCGCAGAAAAGAAAACCCGAAATCGTTTCTTCGTTCCCGCCGACCTGCTCCGTCGCGGAAAAAACGCCCTCGAGCGCGGCAGCCTTCACTTCGGCAAACGCACGCCACTCGCGCCCGCTTTCGCCGAGCGTTCCCGCCGTGACCGAAAGCGGCGACGACGCATCGAGCAACAGATAATTCTCAAAATTCACGCGCGGAATTGAAAAACTCCAAGCCCGACACTTCAAGCCGCAAATCTTTCCCGCGTTCCCGCGCGGGAACGTTTTCGCCCCCACGGAGGACACGGAACATAAGTGCTTTCGGCTTTCGGCTGTTTGCAAAAAAAGCCGACCGCCTACCGATTATTTTCGCTTACGGCGAGAAAGGCATCGGCGAAGCGACGTCCGATGACAAGCTGAGCGTTCCCGTTGTAATGCACGCCGAGCGAATCGCCGAAACGAATTTTCGGCAAATCCCGAGTCGGCACCCACGCGGCACGCGACAGTTTTTCGGCGGCGTTTTTCAAGTGTTGCCGGCTCGTCGAGCCGTCCGGCGCAACACGATCTTTCCCGTGAAAATTCGCCGGTTCGCCGATGAGCAACGCCGTGCGCGAAGCGGAAATCTTTTTGATTCCGGGAATGCGCATCGCTTCGAAATCGCGGCATAAATTTTCGCGAAGCGCAACGACTCGCGTTCCCGCGAGCGGAATTTCCGCGGCGGAATCGGATTCGCCTTGCAGGTAGAGAATCGCGCGAAGCTCGACGGCATCAAAACCCGCCGCCGGAAGCGCCGCAAAAGCTCGCCGCGCCGTTGCAAGAATTTTGCGATAGGCCTCGCCGCCGGGCGCGACCCAGAGTGTGTTCCCGCCGCCGTCGCGCGAAATTTTGAGAATTCCGCACGTGCGCGGATCGAGTCCGCATTTTTTTGCGATATCGTTTTCCATTGCCCGCGCGAAGCCGAATTCCGGACCGAAGACAATTTGCGATTCTTTTTGCGGCGCAACGTTTTCCCACGCTTCGGAATCCGTTCCCGTGCAGTAGGCGCCGAAATTTCCGTGCCAAAAACGCACCTGCGCGGGCGGCGGCGAAAGCTTTTCCGCATCGGCGAAATTTCCCTTAATTGCGCCGAGCGAGTTGGATTGCCCCGTGAGCAAAAAAACGTTGAACGTGCGCGCACACAATTCCGAAGTGCCTGCAAACGTTCCCGCGAAAAGCGTTCCCGCCGCGATGAACGCGGAGAAAATTTTTCGGAAGCGGACGTTCATTATGAAATGCATTTTCGTTTTACGCCAACGGTCGATGAAAATCCGCAAAGCGGCGAATGATGCCGCCGAACGCGCCGTTGGAGAAAAAGACGACCACTGCGGGAGCGTCCGCCGTCGCGGCATCCGCGAGTTCCTCAAGCTCGACGAAAAGCCGCTCCGTGCTCTCGGGCGCGCGCGCGTCCGTGCCGCGGGAACGCAAGGTCGCCGCGACTTCCGCCGTATCCATTTTTTCCGAGCCGCCGGAAGCGTGATGCACGGGCGCGATGAGCGCGGCGTCCGCGTTCGCGAGCGCATCCGTGAACGCGTCCTGCAAAATTTTCCGCACGGCGGTGTTGCTGCGCGGTTCAAACGCGGCGATGAGTCGGCGATTCGGGTAGCGTTCCCGCAGCGCCTGCAAAGTGAGTTTGAGCGCCGTCGGATGATGCCCGAAATCCTCGATCGCAACGAGCGCCGGCGTGTCCACAAGAATTTCGCGCCGCCGTTTCACTCCGCGAAATTTCGCGAGCGCGTCGAGCGGGAACTCCCATTCCTTTTGCTCGCCCGCGCAATAAAGCGCACAGGCGGTCGCCGCCATCGCCGCGTTGCGTGCATTGAAAATTCCGGACTGCGCCCACGCGACGTGTCCCCACGCGTTCCCGCGCCACGTCAGCGCGAACTCGGAGCCCTCCGGCGTTTCGCGAAAATCGCGAATGCGCACATCGCAGTTTTCGCCGAGCCCGACGCGCACGATCGGCGCCCACGTCACGGGTTCGAGCAGCGGCGCGAGATTCGCGTCGTCGCCGTTTGCGACGATGTAGCCGTCGCGCGGCACAAGCCGAATCACGTGCGAAAACGTGCGTTGCACGTCCTGCAAATCGCGAAAAATATCCGCGTGATCGAACTCGAGATTGTTCAGCACGAGGATCTGCGGAAGATACTGAATGAATTTGCTGCGCTTGTCGAAAAACGCGGTGTCATATTCGTCGCCCTCGATGACGAACGGTCCGCCGTCCGTTCCCGGCGCGGAACCGCCCGGCAAATCGCGCGGCACGCCGCCGATGAGCCAGCCGGGATTTTCTCCGCGTTCCCGCAAAAGAAAC
Organism: Bacteroidaceae bacterium; assembly: GCA_963620895.1. GTDB lineage: Bacteria > Verrucomicrobiota > Verrucomicrobiia > Opitutales > UBA953 > Spyradosoma. The sequence continues at coordinate 20,805 of CAVFCB010000008.1, forward strand.
GCCGCGAGCGAAGACGTCGTCGTTTTGCCGTGCGTTCCCGCGACGACGATGTCGCGCCGATGTTTGAGCAGGCGCGTGCGAAGCAGCTCCGGCAAAGAAACGTAATCGATCGCGCGCGATTCGAGCAGCCATTCCATTTCCGGATGCCCGCGCGAAACGACGTTGCCGACGACGACGAGATCCGGGTGCAAAAACGCGAGCCGTTCGGCGCTGTAGCCGTCGTAAATTTTCACGCCGGAATCGCGCAGCATGTCCGACATCGGCGGGTAAATTCCCTTGTCCGAGCCGGAAACTTCGTGCCCGAGCGCACGCATGAGCAGCGCGGCGTTGCCCATCGCCGTGCCGCAAATTCCCATGAAGTAGATATGCATTTTTTTGAAAAAATTTCGGAAAAGAAAAAATGTCAGACGCCGGGCAGGAAGCGCGTGCAAAGCGTTCCCGCGGGATCGTCGAAAATTTTAAGCAGCACGTCTTCGCGCCTGCCGTTTGCGATGATTACGGGAATGCCGGCGGCGGCAACGCGCCGCGCGACGCCGCATTTTGAAGTCATGCCGCCGCGTCCCCGCGAAGATTTTCCCGCGGAAACGAATTTTTCGATCGCATCGCCGGGGCGAATTTCCCGAATCACGCGGGAACACGGTTCGGCGGGATCGCCGTCGAAAATTCCGTCCACATCGGAAAGAATCACGAGCGCGCTCGCGCCGACCATTTCCGCGATGAGCCCGGAAAGCTCGTCGTTGTCCGTGAACATCAGCTCCGTCACGGAAACGGTGTCGTTTTCGTTCACGATCGGCACGACGTTGTTCGCGAGCATCACTTCAACGCAACGTTTTTGATTCAGATAATGTTCGCCTTCGGAAAAATTTTCTTTCGACGTGAGCACTTGCCCGCAAAAAATTCCGTCGTTGCGAAAAAGCTCGAAATAGCGATTCATGAGCTTCGCCTGACCGACCGCGGAAAAAAGTTGCCGCGCCGAAACTTCGTCGAGCGCGGAGGCGTCGATGCGCATTTCGCCGCGCCCGGACGCGACCGCGCCGGAAGAGACGAGCACGACGTCGATCCCGCGCCGCCGCAACTCGACGATCTGATCGACGAGCGCGCTCATTCGCGTAAAATCCAAATTCCCGTCGGCGCGCGTCAGCACGTTGCTCCCGACTTTTACCGTGATGCGTTTTTTCATTTCTTTTTCAAAAAAAAATCAGCGCACGCACGCGCGAAGTCCTTGCACGACGGCGGCGGAAAATCCGGCGTTTTCCATCGCGTTGAGCCCGCGAATCGTGATGCCGCCGGGCGTCGTCACTTTGTCGATTGCGCTCTCGGGATGTTCGCCGCTTGCCGCGAGCAATTCCGCCGCGCCTTTCAGCGTTTGAAGCGCCGCGGCGAGCGCGACATCCGGACGCAAGCCCAGCTCCACGCCGCCCTCCGTCGAAGCGCGAACGTAGCGCATCGCGAACGCGATCCCGCAGGAAGCGAGCGCCGTTCCCGCCGCGAGTTGCGCTTCGGGAACGAGTTCCGCCTTGCCGAGTTTCGAAAAAATATCGAGCACGAGCGCCGTCGTCGCGGGATTTGCGGCGGCGGCATCTTCGGCGACAAACGTCATGCTTTGCGCAACGGCGATTGCCGTGTTCGGAATCGCAACGAAAATCGGCAACGCGGGAACGCCGCATGCCGCGCGAATGCGCGCGAGCGAAACGCCCGCCGCCACGGAAACGAGCGCGCGCGTTCCCGCGAGCGTCTCCGCGCCGATTTCATTCGCGAGCACGTTTTCCGCAAGCCACGGCTTCACGGCGAGCACGACGATTTCCGCGCCGCGCGCCGCTTCGCAATTGTTTTTTTCGAGAACAATTCCGGGAACGTCTGCGGCGAGCCGCGCGAGCGTCGCATCGCTTTTCGCCGTGCAGACGATTTCCTCCGCCGCGCAAATGTTTCGCGAGACCAGCCCGCGCGCAATCGCGCCGCCCATGTTTCCCGCACCGATAATCGCAAATTTTTTCATCTTTTTCTCAACTTCGATTCGCCGAAAAATCCTACACGCAAACCGCGAAACGGCAAACCGCAATTGCGTTCCCGCGCGGAAAATCTCTCAACCGAGTTTTTCGAAAAGCGCCTCCGCGCGGCGGGCGAGCTCGGCGCGGCAAGCGACCGCCTCGCGTTCCCGCGCGGAAAGATTTTCGTTCGCGATTTCCGCAAGATCTTCCAAGCCGTAAAGCCAAAGCTCGTCCGATTCCACGCCCGACGGAAAATTTCTCGGCATTCCCAAATCGACGAGAAAAATCGGACGCCCGCCGCGCGCGCGCAAAATTTCGCGCAGCGTTTCCGCAGAAAGCAACGGCGCGGGAACGCTCGCGCAACCGACGACGATGTCCGCGTGTTTCATGCGCGAAGCGACGGAGTCCGCCTCGACCGCTCCCGCGCCGACGAACGCGGCGAATTCCCGCGCACGCTCGAAATTTCGGCTCGAAACGAGCACGTCTCCCGCGCCGCGCGAAACGAATGCCTGCGTCGTTTTTCGTCCGGCTTCGCCCGTTCCGATTACGAGCACGGAACAGCGCGAAAGCTCGCCGAACACTCGCGCCGCAAGCTCCACGGCAACGTTGCCGACGCTCACCTGCCCGGAGGAAATTCCCGTGTTCGCGCGCGCCCATTTTGCGGCGTGAAAACTTTTTTGAAAAACGCGATTGAGCGTCGCGCCCGCCGTTCCCGCGGCGCACGCGGCTTCGTAGGCGAGCTTTGTCTGTCCGAGAATTTCCGCTTCGCCGACCATCCGCGAATCCAGTCCGGAAGCGACTTCGAAGAGATGCCGCACCGCCGAGGCGTCCGTGAAACACACGGAATTTTTCAAAATTTCATCGACGGGAACGCCGGAAATTTTCGCGACGACTTCCGCGATTTTTTCGGCGAAAGCGCCCTCGCCCGCGACATAAAATTCCACGCGATTGCAGGTTGAAAGCACCACGCATTCCGAAAACTCCGCGAACGCGCGTTCCGCGTAAAGCGCGGTGAGGCGTTCCCGTGAAAGCGAAAGCCGCTCCAACACGGAAATCTCCGCCGAACGGAAACTGCACGACAGCGCGCACAGGCGCGTCCGAGGCGCGGCGGGAACGCAACTCATCGCGCGGCGGCCTCCTGCGCCGCAGGTTCGGATTCGGCGGCGGAAATCGCGTTTTTCACGCACGCGAAACCGCCGAGAAAAATGAGTGAAGCGATAAAAATTCCCAGCCCGATCCGCGCGAATTTCAGCGCGGAAAGGCGACTGCTTCGACGAAGCGCCGCCGCCGCGGAAAATCCCAAAAATATCACGACGGCGAGCGCAGTTTTGTAAAGCGCGAGCGCGGAAGGGATTTTTCCGCCGCAAAAAAGCACCGCAACGCCGAGTGCCGCGCCGACGCCGAAAATCACCGTTCCCGCGGCGCAAATTCGCCCGCCGATGCGATCCAGCGAAGCCAAATCCGGCAATCGCGAAAAAAACGCGCCCGTCCGCCGCGTGCGCAACGCGCGATTTTGAATCAGATAGATCAGCCAAACCATCGCCGCCGCCGAAAAACACGCGAAGCCGACGGTGATGAAGCCGGCGTGAACGCCGCCCCACGGCGACGCCGCGCCGAACGCGCCTGCGGGAACGACCGGCGTGTCCCAACTGCGCCCGCCCGCGAAGCCCGCCGCGCAGAGCAATGCCGCCGCGCCCGTTCCGAAAATCGTCGGCACGCGCAGCGCCCACACCGCGCGCAGAAAAATAACCGAAAAAAACGCGGACCAGCCCAAGCACTGGAAAATTTCAAAAACGTCCGAAGCCGGGAACGCTTGGTCGGCGCTCCCGCGCTCAAAAAGCGCCCAGCTGAGCGCCGCCCACGCGACGACGGCGAAAACTTTTTCCGCGCGTCGCCATGCGCGTTCCCGCGGACGCTTGGTCGCGACGAATGCGAGCGATGCGGCGAAGCAAAACAGCAACGTCGCTCCCGCGAAAATTTCACGATTTTCAAAAAATCCGTCCATCGTCGTCGGGCAAAAATTCACTCGCGCGCGAAGCGGCGATATTTGATGCGATGCGGGCGATCGGCGTCGTGCCCGAGGCGTTTGTGCAACTCCGCTTCGTAAGACGAATAGTTGCCCTCGTGCCAGTAAATCTGCGAATCGCCCTCGAACGCGAGAATGTGCGTCGCGACGCGGTCGAGAAACCAGCGGTCGTGCGTGATGACGACGGCGCAACCCGCGAACGCGTTGAGCGCGTCTTCAAGCGCGCGAATCGTGTTCACGTCGAGATCGTTTGTCGGTTCGTCGAGCAGAAGCACGTTTGCGCCGCTTTTGAGCATTCGCGCAAGATGCACGCGGTTGCGTTCGCCGCCCGAAAGCGAGCCGACGAGCTTTTGCTGTTCCGCTCCCGTGAACCCGAAGCGCGCCGCGTATTGACGCGCGGGAACGCGAGCCTTGCCGAGTTCGACGATTTCGTTCCCGTCGGAAATCACTTCCCAAAGCGGCTTGGAATTGTCGAGCGCATCGCGCGACTGATCGACATACGCGAGCTTCACGGTTTCGCCGAGCGTGAGCGTTCCCGCGTCCGGTTTTTCCGCTCCCGTAATCATTTTGAAAAGCGTTGTTTTGCCTGCGCCGTTCGGTCCGATGATGCCGACGATGCCGCCCGCCGGGAGCGTGAAGTTCACGCGGTCGAGCAACAGCCGATCGCCGAAACCTTTGGTCAGATTTTTTGCGACGAGCACTTTTTCGCCGAGGCGCGGACCGGCGGGAATGAAAATTTCCATCGTTTTTTCCTGCTCGCGTTCGTCCTGCGCGAGCATGTCTTCGTAAGCGCGCAGACGCGCCTTGTTTTTTGCGAGACGCCCGCTCGGCGACGTCGCCGCCCATTGGCGTTCCCGCTCCATTGTTTTTTGGCGCGCGGAAGCGACTTTTTCCTCGGCGGCGAGGCGTTTTTCCTTTTGTTCGAGCCACGACGAATAGTTGCCCTTCCACGGAATTCCGTAGCCGCGATCGATTTCGAGAATCCAGCCGGCGACGTTGTCGAGAAAATAGCGGTCGTGCGTGATCGCGATGACGGTGCCTTTGTATTGATGCAAATGGCGTTCGAGCCAGTCGATTGTCTCGGCGTCGAGGTGATTTGTCGGCTCGTCGAGCAAAAGAATGTCGGGTTCGCGCAGAAGCAGGCGGCAAAGCGCGACGCGGCGTTTTTCTCCGCCGGAGAGCGTTCCCGCGAGCGCATTTTCGTCGGGACAACGCAGAGCGTCCATCGCCATTTCGATGCGGGAATCGAGTTCCCACGCGCCCGAAGCGTCGAGTTTTTCCTGAATTTCGCCTTGGCGCGCGAGGATTTTTTCCTGTTCGGCGGGATCGTCGGTTTCGCCGAGCGCGACAAAAGTTTCGTCGTAATCGTCGAGCAGTTTTCGCGTTTCCGCGACGCCTTCTTCGACGCATTCGCGCACGGTTTTTTTCGGGTCGAGTTTCGGTTCCTGTTCGAGATATCCGACCGAGTATCCGGGCATGCAGGAAACGTCGCCTTCGAACTGTTTGTCCACGCCCGCCATAATTTTGAGCAAGGTGGATTTTCCGGAACCGTTCACGCCGAGCACGCCGATTTTCGCGCCGTAAAAATACGAAAGGGAAATGTCCTTCAATATCGGTTTTTTCTCGAATCCCTTCGAGAGGTGCGACATCGTGCAAATGATTTTTTCTTCAGCCATGGAGAAAAGCTTCGCGTCGGATTGCAGCGTGCGTTTTCGGAGTTGTCAGCGCGTGAGCGCGGCGATGAACGCCGATTTGTCGGGCGCCTTGAAAAACGCCGTTCCCGCGACGAGCGTGTCCGCGCCCGCGTCGAGGCAAAGCGGCGCCGTATTTGCGTCCACGCCGCCGTCCACTTCGATTCGCCAATTTGCGCCGCGTTCCCGCCGCCATTGCGCGATTTGCCGAATTTTCGGCAAAACGTCGGCGATGAATTTTTGTCCGCCGAAGCCCGGGAACACGGACATCACGAGCACGAGATCGACATGGTCGAGATACGGCAAAATCGCGTCTGCGGGCGTATCCGGATTGAGCGAAATTCCCGCCTGTTTTCCGAGCGCGCGAATGCGTTGCAGCGTTTCGAGTTTCGGGAAATCCGGTTCGACGTGCACGGTGATGAGATCTGCGCCCGCCTCGGCGAATTTTTCGATGTATTTGTCCGGGCGCGCAAGCATGAGGTGCGTGTCGAAAAACAGCGTTGCATCGCGGGAACGCAACGCCTTGACGAGTCCCGGACCGAAGGAAATGTTCGGCACGAAATTTCCGTCCATGATGTCGAGGTGAATCCACTCCAAGTTGTTTTCTCGGACGGTTTCCAGCCCTTCCGCGAGCGCGGCGTGGTCTGCCGCGAGAATGGAGGGCGAGAGAATTTTCTTTAATGGCGTGTAGGCGGACATATCAAAAAAAGTTTTCGTTTTTGGTGGAAAAAATTCAGGCGGGAGCGTTCCCGCAAAACAGATCGGCGACGATCGGGAACGGCACGGCGACATTCAGCCCGAACGGCGAAACGAGGCATTTTTCCGGCGCGAGCGCGTTGCGTTTCATCGCGGCGGGAACGTCTGCGGGAACGCGCACGGTCTCCGCCGCCTCAAAAGTTTCCGCCTCGAAAAGCGTCCACAGCGGGAAACGGTAGAGCTTTGCCCATTCGGATTCGCGGGAACGCACGCAGCAAAGCGCGAGCAATCTGCGCCCCATGCGCAACAGCACGGGAACGTCGTCTTCGAGTTGCGTTGCGCCGAGCATGAGTTTTTCTCCGAGAAAAATTTCGCGGGAACGGAAATCGGACACGAGCTCGATTCCTGCGCGGTCGCGCCCGTGGCGAAACACGACTCCGGGCGAGCCGTCGGAAGCCGCCATTTCCGCGGGAAAAAATTCGATGGCGCCGCGCACGCCCGAAAGGCAGTTGATCCACTCCACGCGCGGCGACGATGCCGATGCGAAAGGATTTTCGCTCTGCGGGAACGCGCTCATTCGGCGGGCTCGTCGGAACTCCGGTTCAGCGTCGGGAACGGCTCGGAAGGCGGTCCCTTTTCGTAAATTTCGTGAAGAAGCACGGGCGAATCGGAAAAATAAAGCACGTGCAAAAGCCCGTCCTCCACGCGTTCGTCATAAATCGTCGTCGCGGTGAAATTCACGGCGTCGAGATCCGCCTGATCGTAGAGAAAACGCGGGCGCGCGCCGTCCGCCGATTCCGTGTGATGATAGACGAGAAAAGTGTCTCCGCCGTCCGGCTTGGGCGCGACGAAAATGAACGGGCGCGCGGCGACCGATTCGTCCAGCCCTTCGAGCGCGGCATCGTTGAAGCGCGTGCCGAGCGCTCCCGCCTCCGGACGCAACTCGACGTGCTCCGTCGTTTTCCCGGCGGGCAATCCGAAAAACGTGCTCGCGACAAATGTGTCCGTAACGCGGACGAGCAAGCGCACGTCGTCGGGAAAGCCGACGATTTCGAATTCGCCCGTCTTCGGATTGCTGCGTTCGACGCTGAGGCGCGTCGGCAAAACCGCGTTCCCGTTTTCGTCACGCAGCTCAAAATCCGACCAAGAAAAAAGCTGCGCGCCGCCGTGCCGCAAGGCGTGCTGAAACTTTCCGTCGTGGAGACGAAGCTCGTAAACGGTTTTCCCGTCGGGGCTGCGCAACAGGAGCATTTTCCCCGAAAGCAACGTCACGGTAAGCACGATGAGCACCGCGAAAACCCCGAAAAACACGACCATCAGTTTCTTGACCATAGGAAAAATTCTGGCGTTGAGCATACCCGCCGGCGGCGCGGGAACGCAAATTAAAACAGCGTCGTCACGTGCCCTTGCGCGAGCTTGATGCAGAAAACGGCGAGGTTTTTCGCGAGATGCGCCGCGACCGGAGCCGCCAGCGACGCATGCGGATTCCATTTGAAAAACCGCACGAAATAAAACCAGAGCGAGCCCGCGAAGATGAACGCCGTCGAAAAAATCGCCTTTGCGGAAAAATCCGTCGAAAAACCGTCGCGCAACGCCGCAAGCGTTCCCGCCGAAGTATCCGCCGGCATTTCGAAGCTCCACAAATGATCGTGCATCAGCGCGAAAATCAGGGAAAACGCGATTGCGCTCGCCCATTTCAGCGCGTTCCCGCGGCGTTCGACCACGAGATATCCGCGAAAAATCACTTCTTCCGTGAACGCCGCCGCCGCGAACATCGGCAACGCGAGCCACGAAACATCGCGCTGCTCATCCGCGATTCCGAGCCGAATTTCGCCCCACGTCTCAACCGCAAGCAAAACAAGCGTTCCCGCGACGGCGATAAAAATTGCGCGCGCCGGGCAAGCCGATGCTCCGGGCAAGCCGCCGCCGCCCTGCGGAAATTCCCGCGCTTCGCGGCGCCACATCCGCGCAAGCCACAACGCGACCGCCACGAACAACACCACGCCCACGGGATTCATCGAAGTCATGCGTTCGGCTCTTTCCTTTTTTTCGTGAAAAAAAACGAAAATCAGCGCGCGGTTTCCGAACGCGGGGACGGCGATTCGCCCGCGACCTGCAAGGCGCCGAATCCCGCCTTGCCGGCGAGTTCCGCGATTTTGAAAAGCCCCTGCACGCTCACCGCGCGATCGAGTTTCACCAGCAAGGTGCCGCGCGTTCCCGCCTCCGGCGCTTCCATGCGCGCAAACACGTCTTCGAGTTCCTCGTAAATGTGCCCGGCGTAGATGAACATTTTATCGCTCTTCACCGTCAGCACGGCGGCGGTTTCCGCTCCGGCGAGCGGAATATCCGCGCGCGGCAGCACGATGCCCGCCGAAGTTCCGGGAGCGGACGCCGTTCCCGCGACGTCGCCGTCGAGCGCGACCGCAAGCCCCGGCGCGAAAATGAAACTCGATCCCGTCAGCGTCAGCAACACGACCACCAACAGCACGTTGAACAGCGGAATCGCTTCGAGCCGCGCATCGGTTTTCCCGCGAAGGCGTTCCCGAAGATTCAATGGACTGCTCGAAAATTTTTGCATGGCGGAAATTCTGCGTCCAAGCATACTCCCGCCCGCCGTCCCTTGAAAAGCGGGAAATTTTTATTAACGGATAACGGATAACTGATAACGGATAACTTTTTTGCCGTAGGCAAAAATGAAGTAATCATTTTCCAACCTACACCTTACACCCTACACC